>CAZAOG010000064.1:0-14931 GCA_964486645.1 uncultured Ignavibacteriaceae bacterium
ATTACTTAAATTTATTTTTGAAATAATATATATATATATTTATATTGAAATGCATTTTATCCAATAATAAGCACCAGAAGACCTATGACTTCTACATTAACAAAAGAGAAAGAAATAACACAGACTAATTCAACCCTTCCGCAAACATTACTTGTAGAAGATGAAGAAATTAGCAGAACAATTACAAGAATGTTTCTAAAGGGTATTTGTGATGTGGATTTTGCCGAAAACGGAGAAGTGGGTTACGAAATGGCGCAAAAGAATAAATACGATATCATATTTATGGATATAGGTTTAGGAAGGGGAATGAACGGAATGCAGACCGCAAAAAAGATAAAACAAATGGATAAATATAAGAACACACCTATCGTTGCTTTGACTGCTTACGCTATGAAAGGGGATAGAGAAGAATTTTTATCCAACGGCTGCACGCATTATATTTCCCGCCCGGTTGATAAACAAAAACTAATTCAATTAGTGCAAGATATTTTAGACCAACTGTGAAAACTCAACACTTTAATTCTTTTTCATATCAATTGAAAACATACGATTTTTATATATTTACTAATTACTAATTATTTTTTTTAATAAAACCGGGCATTACTATGTTTAGGAGATTATTACCGAAGGAAGAAAAGTACTTTGAAAATTTTAGAGAAATGGTGCAGCATGTTTCGGATATGGCGGTTTTAACTTTAAAACTTTTTTCATCCGATACAATTGATAAAAGTATAATTCTTGAGATCAAACCTATTGAGAAAAGATGTGACGAGATAACAAATAAAGTTTTCAAAAGACTTAACCAAACGTTTATAACACCCTTCGACAGAGAGGATGTATTTAATCTGATAAAAAAACTGGATGACATAGGCGATATTCTTTATGCCGCGGCAATAAGGGTAGACCTGTTTAACAGTAACGAAAGAATAAAATATGCCGATGACATAGCTGCGATAATAGTTCAGCAATTAAAAGCATTGGAAATTGCCATTCAGGATTTGAAGGCAAAGCATGTAAATGAATGTAAAGCGGTAAAAGATTTGGAAACTGAAGCCGACATGGTTTATCATTCGGCAATAAGAGAATTATTCAGCAAAGAAAAAGATGCTATTGAACTGATCAAGAAAAAAGAAATTCTCGGTTTGCTCGAAGATGCTTCCGATAAATGCCAGTCGGCAGCTAATGTTATTTTATCAATATTTATTAAGAATGCCTGATATGGTTTTTGCTATTGTTATTATTGTTCTCGCACTTGTGTTCGATTTTTACAACGGTATGAACGATGCCGCCAATTCCATTGCTACAATTGTATCTACAAGAGTTTTAAAACCGTTACAGGCTGTTGCCTGGGCGGCATTTTTTAATTTTGCGGCGGTTTTTATTTTCGGAGTAAGTGTCGCAAACACTATCGGAAAAGGGATTGTCGATATTACATTAGTAGATAACGCTGTTATTTCCGGCGGAGTAATCGGCGCTATTTTAATGTCGGCAATTGCTACACACAAGGGAATGCCCATCAGTATTTCTCACGCAATAATCGGCGGATATGCCGGTGCCGGAGTTGCAAAAGCGGGCTTTGCCGGTATTGTTGCATCAAGTTTCGGTAAAATAGTACTGTTTATATTTGTTGCGCCTATTTTGGGTTTGGTTATAGCTTTGTTTTTTTCTATTGCTACAACCTGGATTGTGCGAAATAAAAAACCCTCGAAGGTTGATAAATATTTTAGAAAATTACAGCTTATTTCTTCGGCTTTATTCAGTTTAAGTCACGGTTCGAACGATGCACAAAAAACAATCGGCATAATTACGGTTGTTTTATTTACAAACGGATTGCTGGGCGATACTTTTCAGGTACCTACCTGGGTTATATTTATGAGTTATACGGTTATATCTCTGGGTACGCTTTTGGGCGGTTGGAAGGTGATCAGCACGCTCGGTATGCGGGTAACAAAATTAACGCCGTTCGGCGGCTTTAGTGCCGAAACTTCCGCAGGTTTAACAATATCAATGGCATCGTTACTCGGTATTCCGGTAAGCACAACCCATACAATAACCGGCGCAATTATCGGTGTCGGTACCATGAGGGGATTCTCTGCGGTACGATGGGGAGTAGCAAGAAACATTTTATGGACCTGGGTTTTAACAATTCCTTTGGCCGGAATATTTGCCGCGGTTTCTTATTATATTATCGACTACATTATTAAAATAGTTTGATCAACCGTATTAAAATAATATTTTGATGACAGTTCATCTTTTCCGATAGTCACGCAATTTCTTAATTATTTTTTCTTTTTTGTAATAAATAAATTTTTTTCATCATAAATATTTATATCTTTCAATAAAGAAATTGTAAATCAATAAACAAAAATTATTATGCTGTTCGATAAATATTTTACTCCCTCAGAAGCAAAAAAAACTTTGCCGTTGGTTAGGCGGATTGTAAGAGATATAATCAATTCGGCAAATGAGTTGAAACTGCTTAAAAAAAACGAACAGAAAATTTTATCCGACGACCCTGTTGTTGCGATGCAGCTTGATAAGATAAATAAATTTATTGAAGAGTTAAAAGAAATTGGCTGTTATTACAAGGACTGGAATTTTGAAATTGGACTTGTAGATTTTCCCGCGATAATTGATGACGAAGAAGTTATGCTTTGCTGGAAAAGCGATGAAGAAGACATAAAATTTTATCACAACCACGAAGAAGGTTTTACGGGCAGAAAACCTATACCGGAAAAGTATTTTGTTGAGGAGGCGGTTATTTAGTTATTGCAGCGGAGCGAAACAGCGTTTCGCTCTACAAAAATATTAACCTTTCCTCTGCTGAAAATCTTCCATAAATTTTACAAATTCTGCTACCCGATAAAAAACCCCGGAGGTCTCGGAGTCCTCTGAGGTTTGAAATTAACATTACATAGAATTAAAATTTTAATCGTAACTTTCGCTTACATCCGTGTGTGTTACGGCTTCTGACCCCATCATTCTGCGTAAAGTGTTTTTCAGTTTCATAAGTTGAATGAATAAATCGTGTTCCGGCACAACGTTTTCTGCGTGCATAGGACTCTTGAAGTAAAACGACAGCCATTCCTGTATTCCCGACATATTTGATCTTTGTGCGAGGTCTATAAATAAAATAAGGTCGAGCACAATCGGGGCTGCAAGAATGGAATCTTTGCACAAGAAATCTATTTTCAACTGCATCGGATAACCGAGCCATCCGAATATATCGATATTATCCCATCCTTCTTTATTGTCTCCGCGGGGAGGATAATAATTTATTCTTACTTTGTGATAATGATTACCGTACAGGTCGGGATATAAATCTGGCTGTAAAATGGAGTCCAATACGGACAGTTTACTAACCTCTTTAGTTTTGAAAGAATCCGGGTCGTCCAAAACTTCACCGTCTCTGTTGCCCAAAATGTTGGTAGAAAACCAGCCGTTAAGCCCCAGCATTCTTGCTTTAAGCATAGGGGAAATAACGGTCTTCATCAAAGTCTGACCGGTTTTAAAATCTTTACCTGCAACGGGTACGTTTTGTTTTTCCGCAAATGCCGTTAAAGCAGGTGTATCGATGGAAAGATTAGGCGCGCCGTTAATGTAGGGAACTCCCTCGGCAATTGCAGCATAAGCGTAAAGCATGCTGGGCGCAATGTTTGGGGCGTTGTCCTTCATTGCTTTTTCAAAAACTTCCAAACTTACAAGGTCATCTTCTACGGGCAGATAAATCTCGGTTGAAGCGCACCAGATCATAACAAGTCTTTCAACCTTGTTTTCTTCTTTAAATTTGCGGATGTCGGCTCTTATCTGCCGCATCAAATCAAATTTGGTTTCGCCTGTTTTTGTAAATGACGGTTTAAGATTTACTACAAATTTTTGTTCAAATACCGCAGGCATGGGTCTAATTTGAGATAACTCATCTTTTACCTGAAGTAAGTCTTTTTCTTTTAATACTTCCGCTTCCATAGCAGAGTTAAAACAGTTTTCGTCTCTCACATCCCAACCGCCGAACACCAAATCGTTTGTATCGGCTAAAGGAACAAAGTCTTTAATTAACGGAAATTTGTTTTCGTTTCTTTTACCGATTCGTATGGTAGCCATTTGGGTTAACGAGCCTACAGGCTTGGCTGCTTTTTGGTTAATGGCCAATGTACCTGCCAAAAATGTTGTTGAAACCGCTCCATTCAATCCTACAATAAGAACGCCGAGTTTTCCTGACGGGTCTTTTATTTTATGCGTCATCGTTCTACCTTAATTTGTTGTAAAATAGAGAATTCAAATTAATCGATATTCAATTTATCGATAATATTTTTTAATTCCTTAAAATCTTTAATAGTAAAATCAGCTGCCGGTATATCGCTTGGCTTGGTCCAACTTTGAACGTTCAGCCAGACTGTTTTGCAGCCGAGCTTTTTGGCGGGTGCAATGTCCCTGTCGTATGAATCACCGACGGCTAAAGTATTTTCCGCTTTAACATTTAATTCTTCGAGCGCCAGACTGAAAATTCTTTCATCGGGTTTTCTAACGTTTACGGTTGTTGAATCGATGATTGAATCAAAATAGTGCTCGATATTTAAACTTTTAAGTACGCTTTTTATATTGCCGTAAAAATTTGAAACCACGGAATATTTTAATTTACCTTTATATTCATCTAAAATTTCCGTTGCTTGGCCGATACATTTAACAACATACCTGCAGCAAGTTTCGGCAATATCCGAGGCTACAACACCGGGGGAGTTGTAAAATTTGTAACCTTTATTCTCAACCAAATAGTTAAGCTGAAGGTACGATTGCTTTTGGAGAGTTGAAAAAAGATCGTCATCTTTCAGAACCGTTTCGTACATCTTGGGTTCGGCTTTTACGTATGCTTCGTTAAAATCATCTTTGTTGATATTTAAATTTGCACTTTCGTAAGTCATCCGGAATTGTTCGCTCCAGTGAATTCCGTTTGTGTCCAGCGTTCCTCCGAAATCAAAAATAACGGCTTCAATCATCAATCTTCATCCGAGATATATTCAAACAAATCTTTTCTCTCTTCGGTGTTTTTAACTTTGTTGAATTGGATTAGCAGCAAACCGATCAGTATCCAAAAGAACTCTCTTACCCTGTTAATAATACCTATGTAAATTCCTATTCCCGCAGATAGTTTTACGCTGTCCAAAACCAAGTACAAGCTTCCTTCGCGCGTTCCCAATTCAAAAGGCATAAAAAAGAAGATGTTAATAATAAGAGAAGAACCGGCGCTTATGTAGAAAGCTTCCAAGAATGAAATATCCACACCGATAGCTTTTAAAATGAAAAGAAATTCAAAAACACCGACCATTCTGGCAAGATAGTCCAAAGAAAGCGCGAAAAAGAATGCGTTTTTTCTGTTGTTGAAAAGATGTTTTATCTTTTCGTCAATTTTCATCAATGAATTTTCTTTCGGCTCCAATTTTTTCTTCAATCTTTTTAATAAGGGTGTTCTGGAGATGAAGTTTAACAGTGATTCAAACACACCCTTTTTATGCCGGCGGAAAACAAACCAAATGAAAAACGACAGAACAACCAGAGCAACAACGAGTATAATTTTTAATTCCATTGAAAGAGGAAGAAGAATTAAAGCAAAGAGAATAGCAGTTACCCAAAAGAAAAAATTGGAAAGAAAATGAAGCATTGTATAAAGTATTACGGAAGAAACGGCGGAATGCGTACCGATGGGTTTTTGCAGCATAAAAATTCTGTAGGGTTCTCCGCCCAAATTAACAAACGGGGTAACATAATTTATTGCAAAACCGCTTATTGTAATTTTTAAAACTTCAATAAATGAAACTTTCTTTTTCTTGGCATCAATAATATAATACCAAGCCCAGGCGTTCATATAATATACAATTCCCCAAATGCCCACAACAGGCACAAACCACCAGCCTGTTTTTTTTACGTTCGTAATTATATTGTCTAAACCGAAATTATCTATCAGGTAAGAAAAAACAGCAAGACCGATAATAAAAAATATTGTTTTTGTATACTTATTCATCTTTTAGGTGGATAGTTTTACCGGTTTCGGCCGATAGATAACATTTGTTCAAAAGGTTTATTGAATCAAAGGCTTCTTTTATAAAGTCTGCCGTTCTTTGCTTGTTTTTAATGTTTGAAATAAATTCCTTAACCAAGGAAATATACAAAGAAAAATAATGTGCTTTGTCGGAAGCATCCGGAACGGTAATTTTTTCTTCCTTTCCGTTTAAGTTTTTTTCCAAAAAAGTTCCGCCGTCATAGTTCAAACTTCCGGTACTTGAAATAAGCTTTGCGTTGTTTACTCTTTTATCGGCTCCCCAGGTTAAAGTTATTTCCGCTACCGATTTTTCAAATTCAAGAATTATTACGGCGGTATCTTCAACGGGGTATTCCGAATGATTCAGGTTAAAAACTTTTGCGGTAACGCTTTTGGGTTTGCCGAGCAGCCATTGTGAAAGATACAGATAATGAATACCCGAGTCGGCCAATATACCGCCGCCGCTTACTTTTTTATCGGTACGCCAGGCGGGATTAAAATTTGTACCTCCGGGGTCCGCCTGAAGTCTGAAAATGTTAAACTGAAGAATGGAATTGGCGTTACCGTTATCGGCGCTTAAAAAGTTTTTAAAATTCCTCCAGATGGGCGAATATTTGTACTGATGACAGGGCATAAAAACTTTATCGTAATCCTTTAACAACGAATAAGTTTCTTCGGCTTCTTCCAAATTAAGCGTAAAGGGTTTTTCACATAAGATGTGAACGTTATGTTTTATTCCCTCCTTAATTAAATCGGAATGAAATTTAGGCGGAGCGGTTATATCGATAAAATCAATTTCTTCTTGGGCAAATAATTCGTCGACGGAGGAGTAAAAATTTAATTCGGGATAATTTTTTTCCCCCTCTTCTTTGTTGGTTTCCAACGGTTCGACAACGGATGTAATAACAACATCGTTTTTAAGTTCTTCGTTTTTACAGGCTTTTAAGTGACTGTTCCGCGCTATCTTTCCGAAACCAATTATTGAACCCTTCAGCATTTATGCCGCCTCCATATGAGCTTTTGCTTTTTCAAGCAGCTGCTTGCTTGTTTTTTCGTGTTTTATAACAAAATAAACAAGAAGAATATTTAGAACTATTAATTCGAACAGGAAATAATAAAGAACATCGGCATAAAAAATTGTAATAAACAGGACAATCATTCTTGTATTGGTCGTTAGAATATTGCCGTACTTCAAAAGCGGTTTATTAATTTTTCTATATTCTTCTTTTAACCATTCGGGTAATTGACCTTTGTATTTTTCCTGTACGTTTTTATATAATTTTCTAATTGATTTTGCAAGAGATTCCTGCTGAAAGGTATAATTTATATAAACCCTCAACAAAAACTTTTTGCCGAAATTCTTTAGCCAGGTGTAGTTCTTATATTTTTTCTGCATTTCTTTTGCTTCGTCAATAATGGCGTGTCCTTCGCCGTAAACAAAATACAGATAAAAATTTCTGTAATATTCCGACATAGCGCTTTGGTACGAATGGCTGAGTCCCGAAACCAATGCAATTAAAAATATCCACGGTGTTCCGCCGTTTACTATAAACCGGACGCTCAAATTAAGATAAATGCTGATAAATATTATATTACCTGCAACGCCGTCGAGTATCTTTCCGTACCTCGAATGAATATTTGTCATTCTTGCAAGTTGACCGTCGGCACTGTCCATTGTTTCGGCAAGAATAAGAAGAATAACACCAATTAAATTTATTGTAACGTTGTTATAAAAAAACAAAAATCCGGCAGTTACACCGAAAATTATGCTGGATGTAGTAACAACGTTCGGTGTAAATCCTATTTTTTTATATGCGATTGCCATTAAATAACCAAAAGGACGATAGAAGAACCTGTCGAGCATTTCTTCCGTGTCTTTTGACTTAAATGTTTCTTGAATTTTAAAGCTGATCTGAGACATAATTGAACGCACTCTCCATAATTGAAATACCTTCTTCCGCAATTTCTTCGCTTATTATCAGAGGAGGATATACCCTTATATCGGGATTGTAACCCATTACTATCAAACCTCTTTTCAGGCATTCGCGGAAGAACATTTCCGTATATTTTTTATCAAGTTTTTCTTTTGAGCCTTTTTCTTTGACAAGCTCAACTCCTATCATCAAACCTTTGCCCCGTACTTCGCCGATGATTGGAAATTTATTTTTTAACCCGTTTAATTTTTTCATCATAAATTCGCCGACTTTCCGGGAATTTTCGACCAGGTTGTCGTCTATAATTGACTTTAATGTTATATAAGCCGCCGTGGATGCAAGGGGATTACCTCCGTAACTGGAAGAGCTGCCGCTCGGATTTCCGAATGGTTTTGCAAAGATAATTTCTTCTCTGGACATAACCCCGGTCATTGGAAACCCGCCGCCGAAGCCTTTGCCGATGGTAATTATATCGGGCACGATATCTTCGTGCTGCGTACCGAACATTTTCCCCGTCCTGCCGAAGCCCGTTATCATTTCGTCGCAAATTAACAACGCGCCTATTTCTTCGGTTAGTTTTTTCAGTTCTTTTAAGAATCCGGGAGCCGGAACCACATTGCCCGCCGTACCTTGAATGGGTTCAACTATAATGGCGGCAATGTTGTCGGTGGTTTCGAATCTGATTTTGTTCTTAATAAACTTAACGCAATCAAAATCACATTCCGGAAAGGTTGTGTTAAGCGGGCAGTGTCTGCAGTCCGCGTAAGGGGTGTTGTAGATTCCCGCCGGTAACGGACCCAACCCTGCTTTGAAGTTATCGCCCAACAACCCGAGCACGCCCATTGTTTTACCGTGAAATCCGTTCCAAAATCCGATGAACTCGGTTTTCTTTGTATATGATTTTGCCATTCTGAGGGCGGCTTCCACCGCCTCGGCGCCGCCGCTGTAAAATTGACTTCGCTTTAAATCACCGATTGCGTTTTCCGCCAAAAGTTTTGTCAGTTCGACTCTGTTTTTCGAAGTAAAACTACCGACGTGAATGTTGTCGATTTGTTCCTTCATATATTTGGTATAGGCAGGGTGGTTATAGCCGAGACTTGCAACACCAACCCCCGCAAAAAAATCAATATATCTGTTGCCGTCCACATCCTGCACAATGCAGCCGTCACCTTTTTCTATTACAATTTTTGAACGCGTTGCAATGGTTTGAATTCCGGGTGCAATGTAGTTTTGTTCTTCGTTAAAATATTTTTGTGATTCAGGTCCCGGTATTTCCGTTACAACCGAGCTGAATTTATTTACGGTAGCATTATTTGTCGACATATTTCTCCGTCATATTATAGATTAATTTAGCAATATGCTTGCTGGCTTCTTCCCTTACGGGCGCAAAGCTGGGCCAGTCATTCATATCAATTATGGATATATTGCCTTCGGGAGAAATAATTGCATCTCCCCCGTAAATTGAAAGTCCCAGTATTTCCGCTGATTTCGAAGCCAATTCTTGTAATTTATTTTCATCAAATTCGGTGTGGTATTTTCCGTTAAGGTAATACCAGTTAAAAAACTCGTTGTTTTGAACGGCGTAAAATTTTATTACATCGCCATCTAAGTGTTCCTGAAGAATGGCTTTTTTAATCCCTCTTCTTGAAAATTCTTTTAAAACATTATTCCTTTCGCCGTCGCTGTAAACCAATGTAACGTCCTCTCTGTGAACCGCGTGTACGCCTCCTCTTTTAACCCAATATTTATGAGAATTAAAATTGGGAAGTTCGCTTTCGTTTTCGCAGGGTATTTTTATAATTATACTTTTAGGGAAGGGTATTCCGTTTTCGGGCAGAAGCGTTACCATATTTGTTCTGTAACAGTTGATAACCGATCTGGGCGAATTTACAATAAAGGCGCCTTTTTTTTCTATTTCAAGCAGTTTTTCAATAGCTTCGGGACCTTGCACCATTGAAAAAATCAATTTTTCGTCGAAAGAACTATTCAGCACTTCTCTTTCTCCGTAAATACTTACTTCAACACCAAGTTTTTTTAATTCATCTGCGGTTGTACGGATTATTAGCGAATCGTTCTCAACGTGGTTTGGCGAGTAATCTGACTGTCTGGAAATACCGGCTAATCTAAAACTCATTTTTCACTCCTCAACTTAGAATACTGAAAATTGCACATAATTTTCGGGATGTTCTTTTAAATCCTTTATTAGTGCGTTCAAATCAAAAATAAGTGAATTAAACTGCCGATACATTTTGGAATCGTTAAACAATCCTCCCACCATCGTGCTGTCGCCGTTTTCGGTTTTGGCTAAAAGTTTATCAAATCTATCCGAAAGGGAGCTGATTTTGTTGTACAGTTTGTCGCTGGAAAGGAGTTTGCCCAAAGACCCTTTACCGTTTTTTAAAGAATCCGTCAGTTCGCCCAAGTTATTGGAAAGGGTAGACAGATTATCGTAAAGAGAGGTGTCATAAGTTAACCTGCCCAAAGAACCTTTTTTATTGACAATGGCGTTGGTTATGGAATTTAAGTTTTTAAGGACGCCTTCCAAATTATTTAAAGCCGTCGGATTTTCCAAAAGTCTGCCCAAACTGCCTTTGCCTTTGGCAATTTTACCCGTGATGGTATTCAAATTTTTCATCGTTGCGGCTACGTCGTCGAGCAGGGGATTCATTTTATCGGCAAAGGATTGAAAACTCAGGGTAGGTTTTAAAGTGATAAAATCATTTTCTTTAAGCGGGGTTTCGTTTTTTTGACCTATTGAAATATCGACCGTTTCGTCGCCTAAAAGTCCCGCGGTTTTTAACATTGCAAATGATTTAACGGTTATCATCGGTTTATATTTTTCGGGAATTTTAAGGGATACAACCACTCCGTTTACATCGTTTATTTTTTTAAATTCAAAGTCATCCACGCTTCCTATTTTCATACCGCCCAGCGAAACCATAGAGCCTTTTGATAAGCCTTGGATGTTTTCAATAAAAATATTCAACCTGTATGTTGAAGAGAAAGCATTATTTTCGGAACCCACAAGAAACAGGAATACAAACAGAACAAGCAGTCCCGAAAACACGGTCAGTCCCACTTTCAAATCTCTAAATTTTAATTTCTTTTTATCCATTTACATTTTTATTTTGTTAAAAAAATTTTTGTTTTTTAATAGTGCCGCGTCTTGATATACTTCGTAGAAAAAGTCTTTTACAAATTTATTTTCCGATTGAAGTATATCTTGTACGGTACCGGTTTCCACAACGGCGCCCAAGTTTATTACCGACAATGTATCGCCTATGGAAATGGCGTCATTTAAAATATGTGTAACAACCACGGAAGTGGCGCCCCTTGTACTGACCCTTTTTATTAAATCTAAAATAGATTTCGAATTTATAGGGTCTAAACCGGTTGTCGGTTCGTCATAAAAAATTATCTCCGGGTCAAAGGATAACGCCCTTGCAATGGCAACTCTTTTTTTCATACCCCCGCTTAACTGATCGATACAAATTTTTTCCGTTCCGTTAAGATTAACAAAAGATAAAATTTCCAAAACTTTTTCATCGATCATCGATTTTTTCATTCCGCCGTGTTCTCTTAAAAAGTATGCAACGTTTTCTTCAACCGTTAAAGAATCAAAAAGGGCGTTGCTTTGGAACACGATTCCCATTTTTCTTCTTAACGGAAGCATTTCCTGTTCCGATAATTTGGAGATGTCATTATTATTTATAAAAACCTGTCCCGAATCCGGCGTCCATAAACCGAGCATTATCTTTAGTATTGAGCTTTTACCCGCACCGCTGGGTCCGAGTATAATTGCAATTTCGCCTTCCTTGATAGACAAAGAGGCGTTGTCGAGAATAACTTTGTCGCCGAATGCAAGACTTACGTTTTTTAATCTTATCATTACTTTATAATAATTCCCAAACTACTTTTGTTAACACGAAATCTAAAACCAAAACAATCAGCGAAGACATTACAACGGCGTTGATTGTATTTTTACCCAAAGCCGATGTGCCGCCTCTTGTGCTGAATCCGTAATAACAACTGATTGTTGCTATAAAAAATGCAAATAAAATCGGTTTAACAAAACCGACAAAAATATCTTTCATCAGTAAAGCCGAAACGGCTGAGTTCCAGAAAAACGAAGTATCAACGTGAAGAGAAAGTTTTGTAACGATCATTCCGCTTACAATGCCGCTGATATCGGCAATTGCCGTGAGCGGAAGGAACATAACCATGGCGGCAATTGTTCTGGGCAGTACGAGTTTTTGAATTGGACTTGTACCGAAAGCACGCAGGGCATCTATTTGTTCGCTTATCTGCATCGCACCGATTTCCGAAGCGTTTTTTGCACCGGTACGTGCAGCTAAAAGAAGTCCCGTGATTGTAGGACCAAGCTCTCTGACCATTCCGAGGGATACCGTTCTTCCCACAAGGGTTTTGGCACCAAAAAGATCTAACTGATAACCTGTTTCAAGAGCTAAAATTATACCGACAAATGCACCTCCCAGCATAACAAGTATAAACGCCTGTGTTCCGACAAGATACATTTCTGTCAGTGCATCTCTTTTGCATTTGCCGATTGTTTTAAGGGAAACGAACAGATCTCTCAGCATTAGAGAGTATTCTTGAAGTGCAAATATTTTTTTCTTAAAGCTTAGTAAAAATGATTCCATTCAATTACCTGCAACTGTTAAACCGTTTAAAAAGTCTTCCGCTGCAGCCAAATCTTTCGGATGGTCCACATCAATCATTTTTGAAAAAGGGTATGCTTTAAGCCGGTAGTTATTAACTAAAAGTTGTTTTAAAAAATTTCTTAGTCTCATTACATTATTGTTTACCGCTTCTTCCAACAGCCCGGACACATCGGATTTAAAGAAATAAATACCGCCCGTAGCATATTTATGGTCGGCAGCCTCATCGTGGAAACTGAGTATTTTCATATTATCTCCGGTTTCAACACAGAGGGGTTTTTCATCGTCTATAAAATCCGTAACCGCCAATATTCCGTCAAAGTTATTTTCTTTGCCGGCAGCGTTTAAAAATGTTTTAAATTCCTCTTCGTTAAAAATCGAATCTACCGTTGTTAAACAAAAAGAATCTCCCTTTAATAAAGGCGACAATTCATAAAAGCTGTGCAGAGAACTCGGGGTAGACTTTATTATTAAATTAAATCGTACTTTGAATTTTCTGTTTTCAATATAATTATGTACTTCTATCGACTCTTCATTAACTATACAATTAATAGAATCAACGTCAATATTTTCAGCAAGAGTAAATAGTCTTTCTATCAAAGGAGTGCCGTTCACTTTTACAAGCGGTTTGCATATACCCGCGTTCTCTTCTTTAAGTCTGGATCCTTCGCCCGCCGCAATAATTCCGAAATTCATAAACTCAAAACCTTTTTTAAATAATCGTCTTTTAATTTAATATAACACTCTTTAACTTAAAGTAATCACAAATAATAATTTGTGACGTGGTTCTCCTTTTAAAAAAGAACGTCTTTAAATTTATCAATCTTTTAAATAATTAAAAAGTTTTACAAATAGTTCAAAACGGATGAATTTTAAGCCTTTGATTTTAATTTATCAGAGATTCCTTAAAAATAGAGAAAAATCTCACATTAACTGTCAATTGACCGATTATTTTTGTTTTTTATGTTCGAAGTTTTAAGATAAACATATCCGCCGGCAGACAAATTGCAAATAACAAAAAAAACTCTTGTTATTTTTAATTTTTCGGAAATCTCATAAAAATATCCATTTGAAAATTACCCGCACAAAAGATATATTTATAAACCATTTATCTAAAAGGCAATATTATGGCATTAGATCAAGACCTTCAATCGATTCAAGAGGCACGCGACCTTGCAAGAGCCGCGAAAGAAGCACAATCGGAATTTAAACATTTCAACCAGGAACAAGTGGATAAAATTATCAAAGCTATGGCGGAAGCCGGTTATGCAGAAGCGGAAAGGCTTGCACGAATGGCTGTTGATGAAAGCGGTTTCGGAAAAGTAGAGGATAAAATCATTAAAAATCGGTTCGGTACGAAAAACGTGTACGAATCCATTAAAGATTTAAAAACCGTGGGAGTAATAGGAACCGAAGCAAACGGAAAAATAGTAAAAATTGCCGTGCCGATGGGCGTTGTCTGTGCGTTGGTTCCTTCAACAAATCCAACTTCAACGGCAATGTACAAGGCTCTTATCTCGTTAAAAGCGAGAAATTCAATAGTTGTAAGCCCTCATCCCAAAACCGCGAACTGCACCGCAGAATCTTTAAGAATTCTATCCGAAGCTGCTGAAAATGCCGGAGCTCCGAAAGGTTTGATTCAATGTATCGCCAATCCTTCCATCGAGGGAACGCAAGCATTAATGCGGGATGAAAATATTGCGGTAATTCTGGCAACCGGCGGAACACCGATGGTTAAATCGGCTTACAGTGCCGGCAAACCTGCGTACGGCGTCGGTCCGGGTAATGTTCCTGCATTTATAGAAAAAACCGCCAACTATAAAAAAGCTGCTGCCGATATAATTTACGGAACAACATTTGATAACGGTACGCTTTGTTCGTCCGAGCAGGCAATGATTGTTGACAGACCTTTGGAAGAGAAAGTAATTGAAGAGACAAAAGCTCTCGGCGGTTATTTTGTAAATGACGAAGAAAAACAAAAATTAGAAAAAGCAATTCATACAAATTTCAGAATAAATCCCGAGATAGTGGGCAAACCCGCTAAATTTATAGCCGAATATGCAGGCTTTACCGTTCCGGAAAATACTACGGTTCTGATTGCAAGATGTAATGCCGTCGGTAAATCCGAGCCGCTTTCAATGGAAAAGCTTTCGCCGATGCTTGCATTTTACACGGTTGACGGCTGGCTTGAAGGATGTCACAAAAGTATTGAATTACTAAACTTCGGCGGTATGGGACACACAATGGTTATACATTCCAACGACGAAGAAATAATAATGAAATT
>CAZAOG010000065.1:0-14614 GCA_964486645.1 uncultured Ignavibacteriaceae bacterium
AATTTTGGAATGTCGGTTGATTTTATATTAGCACATCAAAATATTATTTAACCCATTTCTAAATTGTTTTGGGCAACAATGATTTTGTTCAATAAAGGGGTGAAAACAATCGTAAAAATCAATCAAAATTCGTTTAACATTATTATATTGGTATATTATTTTTTTAAAATTAAACGAACAAATATCAAATGAAAGTACCTCTCCTCGATTTAAAAATTCAGTATAGATCATTAAAAAAAGAATTGGACGAAGCGGTAATGAATGTTGCCGAATCCCAGTATTTTATACTGGGTGAGGAAGTCGCAAAAATGGAAAAAGCTTTTTGTGATTATTTAAAGTGCGATTATGCAATCGGTGTATCTTCCGGTACGGATGCTTTGCTGCTGGCTTTAATGGCTATAGGCATAAACCCGGGAGATGAAGTTATCGTTCCCACTTATTCTTTTTTTGCAACCGCAGGCGTGGTAAGCAGATTAAATGCCGTTCCGGTTTTTGCGGAAATTGATAAAACGACTTTCAACATTGACCCCGAAGATATAAAAAGAAAAATAACGGATAAAACAAGGGCGATTATTCCCGTTCACCTTTACGGACAAAGCTGCGAGATGGATGAAATAGTTTCTATTGCCAACGAACATAATTTAAAAATTATAGAAGATGCCGCCCAGGCAATCGGCACACAATACAAAGACGGCAGATGTGTAGGTACAATAGGTGATATAGGCTGTTTTTCATTTTTTCCGTCAAAAAATCTCGGCTGTTACGGAGACGGCGGATTAACGGTTGCAAATGATCCCGAATTGGGTGAAAGGCTGAGAATTATGCGTGTACACGGAGGGAAACCGAAATATTATCACAAAGTAATCGGCGGTAATTTCAGATTGGATGCAATTCAAGCGGCGGTACTTAACGTAAAACTCCCGCACCTGAATTCTTGGTCGGAACAAAGAAGAAGAAACGCGGAATTTTACAACAAATTGTTTGTTCAAGCCGGACTTGCAGCCGGCGCGGGAGAAACGGATTTCAGCGATAAAAACAAGGTTCTTCTTCCCAAAGCCGTTTATAAAGAATATTCCGAAGCGGCAAATAATTATCATATATATAACCAATATATAATAAGAGTTCGGCAGAGGGATGAATTAAGAAAATATTTATCAGATAACGAAATTGGAAATGAAATTTATTATCCCGTACCGTTTCACTTGCAGGAATGTTTCTCCGATTTAAATTACGGCGGGGGCGATTTTCCGATTGCCGAAGAAGCATGCAATACTTCAATCGCTCTTCCCATTTATCCGGAGCTTACAAACGAACAGATCCAATTTGTCGTAAAAACAATTACGGATTTTTTTAGCAGCTGAAAAATGAATGAATTAAAGAATAAAAAAATATATATAGCCGGACACAAAGGAATGGTCGGTTCGGCGATAATGAGAAGGCTGAAAACAATAGGCTGTGATAATTTAATTTTTAAATCATTTTCGGAATTGGATTTAACAAGGCAGGAACAGGTTGAAGAATTTTTTGAGAGAGAAAAACCCGAAATGGTTGTTGCCGCAGCAGCAAAAGTAGGGGGGATACTTGCCAACAACACTTACCGCGCGGAATTTATTTATGATAACTTAATGATTGAGTCAAACATAATAAATTCGGCACATAAACACGGAGTTGAAAAATTAATATTTTTAGGCAGTTCGTGTATTTATCCTAAATTGGCGCCTCAGCCTTTAAAAGAAGAATATCTGCTCTCCGACTATTTGGAAAAAACAAATGAACCCTACGCGATTGCTAAAATTGCGGGCATAAAATTGTGCGAAAATTACTATTTTCAATACGGATGCAATTTCTTCTCCGCAATGCCAACAAATCTTTATGGACCGAATGATAATTTTAATTTGGAAACTTCTCACGTTCTGCCGGCACTAATAAGAAAATTTCACGAAGCAAAAGAAGAAAATAAACCGGAGGTAATTATCTGGGGAACCGGAAAACCCAAAAGAGAGTTCCTTTACGTTGACGACCTTGCCGAAGCAATTGTATTTTTAATGGAAAAAGTAAATGCAGGAGAACTTTACGAAAACGGAATTTCACAAATAAACATCGGCACCGGAGAAGACCTGACGATAAACGAACTTGCTGAAAAAATATCCGATATAATCGGATACAAGGGACAAATAGTTTATGACGCCGCAAAACCCGACGGAACACCGAGAAAACTGATGGATGTTTCCAGAATTCATAATTTGGGATGGAAACATAAAACCGGTCTTGACGAAGGGATTAAATTATCGTACGAATTCTTTAAAAATAATTTTACTAAATAAAAACGAGAGACAATTAATGAAAAAAGCAATAATAACGGGCATTACCGGACAGGACGGAAGTTATTTAGCTGAAATTTTACTTGAAAAAGGTTATCAAGTTCACGGAATAATAAGAAGAAGCAGTTCTTTTAATACTGCAAGAATAGACCACTTATACAACAATAAAGAAATATTAAATAAGAAATTATTTCTTCATTACGGTGATTTGGTTGATACAAGCAACTTAAACCGTTTGTTGGAAAAAATTGAACCCGACGAAATTTACAACCTCGCCGCTCAAAGTCACGTAAAAGTTTCATTTGAAATTCCCGACTACACAGCCCAGGTTGGTGCTTTGGGGACATTGAGATTTTTAGACGCCATCAGAGAGGTCGGACTGAAACAGGTAAAATTTTACCAGGCTTCTACAAGTGAATTATACGGTAAAGTAAGGGAAGTTCCTCAGGATGAAAACACGCCTTTTTATCCCCGTTCTCCCTACGGAGTTGCAAAGCTCTACAGTTATTGGATTATAGTTAATTACCGCGAAGCTTACAATATTTTTGCCTGCAACGGAATACTTTTCAATCACGAATCACCAAGAAGAGGCGAAACATTTGTAACGCGAAAAATAACCCGTGCTGCCGGCAGAATGATTTCCGGGATGCAGCAAAGATTAACTTTGGGTAATCTCGATGCCAAAAGGGACTGGGGTTTTGCACCCGAATATTGCGAAGGTATGCGGAGAATATTAAATCACGACAAAGCTGAAGATTTTGTGCTTGCAACCGGCGAGACTCACACCGTAAGAGAATTTACGGAGAATACGTTTAAGAACATAGGCATAGAAATAGAATGGAAAGGCGAAGGGGCAGACGAAAAAGGAATAATAAAAAAAATTGATTTAGCCGTTGCTGAAAATCTTGTAGAATCCGAAAAGGAAAATTTCAATTACGGTCTTAAAAACACGCTTAAAGCCGGTGATGAAATAATAGGGATAGACCCGAACTACTACAGACCAACCGAAGTGGATATGCTTATCGGTAATCCGGCAAAAGCGGAAAAAGAATTGGGATGGAAAGCAAAAACAAAATTTGAAGACCTTGTTCGACTAATGGTTAAAGCGGATTTAATTAAAATTTTAAAGAGAGGATTTTAAGTAAAACCTTAATTAGTTGAAGTTATGAATTTATGGATTGTTGCATTAATCGTACTTGTATTTAATATTCCCTTTGGGTATTGGAGAGCAAACACCAAAAAGTTTTCGCTCCAATGGATACTTGCCATTCATTTGCCCGTGCCTGTTGTAATTGCATTACGACTTTTATCCGGGCTGGGTTTTGAATTTATCACTTATCCCATATTGGTCGGTGCTTTTTTCGGCGGTCAATATTTGGGGCAATATATAAACAAAAAATTAAGTAAAAATAAAAACATTAAATTAAGTTCGTGTTTGGTGTGGGATATTGTAAAAAATTATCAAAAACTTTTTTACAATTAACTTTTATTTAAACGGCTAATTTCTTTCTTCTTTTTATTTGAAAATATATTACCCAGAAAGAAATAAAAATCAACGCCGATAAAACCGGCAAGTAGTTTTTGTTTAAAGCGCCGCTTCCGAATCTCATCGATTCGTTATTACCCGAAATTATAAATGTACTCCAGAAATAAGGATTGGGGGAATCATTGTTGATAAATTTTATTTTCGCCAATCTTAATGCATCGGCTTTACTTTTTCCTTCACTTAAAAATTCATAAAAATATTTCATAAGGTGTGAAGTATATCTGTCGTTTACTTCCCATAAAGAAACCATCACGCTTTTGGCGCCCGCTTCAAAAAAAGCCTTGGTCATGCCCATTATGCCTTCGGCTCTGTCAACTATTCCGAGTCCGGAGTTGCAGGAACTTAAAACAACAAGGTCGGCATTTAAATTTAAACCTACAATTTCGTTCAGCTCCAAATATCCGTCGTTCGATTTATCTTTTTCATTGGAAAAAAATATAACCGGCTGTTTGTTGTTAAGAAATGAATGTGTGGAAAGGTGAATAAGTCTGCTGTTTTTTACGTTTTGTTTGAATTTTGTTTCTGTTGCATCTTCCCCTTCCAGAATTTTATCAACCTTTATAATGCTGTTTATTCCGTCTATTTCCTCCAAGGAATATTTTAAAGGAAGAAATCCCGCCGTTTTTGAAAAAAGACTTCGTCTGGTGGCAAATTCGTCACTTTTATAATCAATGAAAGGATCACCGACAACCAAAACATTTCCGTTGTTGTTGTTCTTTTTTTCTTTCTGTTTGATATATGTATGGATAGAAGAAGCATATAAAATGCTGTAATCAAAAATCAAAAAGTTTTTCTTGGAATAATCGTAATTACTTTGCGAGGAATCGTATTTTGTTATCAGGAACTCAATCGGGAAGTATAAAACGTTAAATGACGGCGAATAAATAATCTTTTGTCCTTTCGGTATTTTGCTGATAACAGGTTCAAACAATTTCATATAAAGTTCATAAGCCGCTTTTGTGTTAAACGAAAACAAGTCCTGATTGAAAGTTTTGATGTTTCCGATATTACGTTTATAAAAAGGCGATACTTTTTCGAGCAATTTATTTATTTCCAAATCCGACAAGTCAACAATTCTGTAGTTAAAAGAATCGCGGGTAATATAAAAGATATAAGTTTTTTCGTCCGTTGTGTATTGCGAGATAATGTTTTCATCTTCATTAAGCTTTGCTTGAATCTGCGACAAAGAAAGGGGCTTGTTTACTTTAAATAAATTTATTCCGGGCTTATCCTTTCCGGTTATTGAATTGTAGATGGATTTTAGCGAGTCCGTTTGCTTGCTGTCATACAGTCCCGAATTTATCATCCAGCCGTAATCCAATAATTCGTTTACCTTTTTTTTATCTTTAAAAGATGAACGTAATTTTAGGTTCTCCAATGTTTGCTGTGTATTTCTGGCGCGGGAGTTGTCAATAACCTCAAACGCTTTTTTAATTTTATTTCTTTTAATTAAAAAGGCTGCATAGGAATTATAAACATCTTCTTTGCTTGAAAAGTAAGAAACTTGAACGCTGTTATTCGAAATCAACGGATTAGAAATTTTTGAGATAAGGTCGTTTGTTTTGATGTAATATTCCTCAGCTTTTTTATAATTTTTAAGTTTTTCGTTTGTTTTAGCCAGCAGATAAAGCGATTCAATTTCTAAATTGTGTTCCTTAATTTTCCGCGAAATTTTTAATCCTCTTTTAAAATAATTTAAAGCCTGTTTAAAATTATTTTTTTCATTCAGTATCTTGCCTGTAATTACAAAAGAGCGCGCTTTTAAGTAACCGAAATCATTTTTTGTGATAATTGCTTTTGCTTTTGCCAGCCAATATTTTGCCTTGGAAAAATCACCCTTTTGGAAAAAAAATTCGCCCAAGTCCAAGGTGGATAACGCCTCGTTATACACATCCTGATTTTGCTTCGATAGCGTAAGTGATTTGCTCAAGGATTCTATTGCATCATCAAACTTATTAAGTCTGTAATACACGCGTCCTAATTTTTGATAAATATCGGCCGAGGAGTAAGTATCGTTACTCTTATTATAAAAATAAATTGACTGCTTATAAAAATTTAGTGCTTCGTTATACTTATTAATGTTAAAATATAATGCTCCCAAACCGGAGTTGATTTCAGCTTTTAATGATAATTCTTTTATCTCGGTAGAGATTTTTTCCGATTTTTTATAATATTTAAGAGCCTTTGAATAATTTGATAAATTAGTGTAAGCGTCGGCAAGTCCCAAATAATTCATCGCCAAAGCCCTTTTGTTTGTACCGGAATATTTAATTCCGTTATTAAAGTATTCAAGCGCGAAATTATATTCGAAAAACTGCAGGTATATTTTGCCGATGTTGTTTGAGATTAAAGCGAGCCGCAAAAAATTATTGGTAAGTTTATAAAGGTTAAAACTTTGAATATAATTTTCTCTTGCCTCTATCAGTTGATTGGTATATGTAAAAGATACTCCAAGCTCGGAAAGGGCGAAAGCTTTTATTTCTAAATCTTTAATTTCATCGGCTAATTTTGCGGCGGTCAGAAACCCTTTACGCGCCTTATCCACATTACCCGACATATCATTTATAATAGCTATGTTAACAAGAGCCGTCGCTTCGGTTTGTTTATCTCTTATTTTTTTGGCGATATCAAACCCCTTATTATAAAGTTGAAAAGCTTTGTTATAATTACCCGATAAAAACTGCAGAGAACCTTCCGCCAAAAGCCTTTTACCGGTTGTCCAATTATCTCCGGTATATTTTTTTAACGCGCCCAAAGCTTTTTCGTAATCCCCTAAATTCCTATATATGTACGAAAGTTTGTAAAAAATTCCGGGACCGGGTTTTGCGGATTTCATGAACGATTCCATTAAGGATAGTGATTTTTCATAATTCCCCTCGGCGTAGTGGATAAGGGATAAAATATAATTTTTATAACCGGTGCTGCTTTTTTTAACTTGTTCAAATAATTTATTCAAATTATTGCTCGCTCTTGCCGAAAAGACCAATTCGTCATATACGGGCAGATAACCGTTATTGCCGTTAATTACGGAAATCAAGGTAGAATACATTTCCTTAAATCTTTCCTCTTTTTTTAACACCAACGCCGAAAGATAATTTTTGTAAACGGAGTTTTTGATGGAATTTATTTTATTTAACTCATTCTCTGCGGAAATTTTATTGTTTAAAATATATCGGGAATAATTGATAACTGCCGACTTCGGATCGTCTTGTTTGTTTATCGAGTTGATAAGTGAATCCGCTTTTGCGGCAACGGAATTTGTCGGAGAGTTTAAACGCTGAAATGCAAAATTATTTTTCGGTGAAATAATTAAAAAAAGAAATATAATAGTTAATATGACTTTTATACTCTTTGTCATTCAAGGTTTTTACCTCAATTCATTTAATAATTTAACAGCATCTTTCATTTTACTGCCTTTAATTTGAACAACTTTTGTAAGATAATTTTTTGCTGCAGGAATATTATCAAGCATTAAATATCCTTTACCCAAATAATAATATGTGTTGAATTTTACGTTTTCAAAATTACCGGAAATGTTTTTGTTTAAAGCTAATTTTAAATTTTCAATTCCGTTTTCAACTCTTTTAATGTCGTATGATTTGAATAATCCGATGTAATCTTTTTCGGCGGACTGGAGATAGGCTATGCCTAAAATATAATAAGAGTAAAAAATCGTCTCGTCTTTTGAATTGTCTTTGATGTCTTTTTCAAGATATTTTATGCCCTTTTCAAAATTATTGCCGTCAAGCGCGGAAAGACTTTTTTGAAAATCATCCGTTCCCCTGCTTCTTGTGGTATAAAATTCCCGCTCGGATTTTATTGATGCCGAGTTAAGGTAATTGGGAGTTGTAAAATCGGAAATTAAATACGCCGAAAAATATATGAAAACAAGCAATATTGTAAGCGTCAAAGAATATCTCGCGAAATTTTTTCTACTTAACAAAACGGACGTAAAAATTCTTGTCCTTTGTTTATCGGATGCCTGTTCTTCCGTTATTGATTCGGAAATATGTTTATCAAGTTGGAAATATTCTTCTCTTAATAAATCATATTCTTCTTTGCACGATTTACACTCGTGCAGATGCTTTTTGATTGTTGCCGTAAGTGAGTTGGCGGATGCTGAAACAGAAGAAACACCCTTTTCAAACAGAATAAATTTAGCAATGTCTTCAGCCGATAAATGCGCGGACGCTTTTACGGAATTTTCAAGCTGATTGTACAGCTCGCATAATTCTTTAGCTTCTTCGCTTTTTTCGATCTGTTTTTTTATGTAGGATTCATCCTCGGGAGTTTTATTATCCTTAGAAAGAATCTCTATTAATTTTTCCATTTTATTTTCACTCTTTTAAATCTTTTCTCTTAAACAATAGTAAATTTAGAACAAATAAAGTGACAATAACTAAAACTTTTTTTTCAGTTCCTCTATTGTTCTGTAAAACATTTTTTTAACCGCCACTTCCGATTTATCCAACTGTTTCGCAATTTCAAAAAATTTAAGTCCGCCCCAAAATCTTAGTTTAACAATTTGCTGTTTTTCTTCGCTTAAAGTATTTAATTCGGATACTATTTTTTCGGCATCTATCTTATCGGACGGATTATTATTCTTATCGGTCAGGTAAAAAGCTTCGTCCAACTCGAATGTTTTCCTTTTTTTCTTATTTTTATACCAGCTTACAAAGGTTAAAAAAAGAACTCTTCTAAGCCAATTTTCTATATTTTCTATATTTTGATATTGCTCCGCAAAGGATAGAAAAACATTGTTTGCCAAATCTTCAACATCTTCCTCGTTTATTATTCTTCCCATCCGGTGTTTTGATTTAAAATAGGTATAACTTATATGTCTTATGCTGCCGGACAATTCGTCAAATGACTTGTTATCCCCGGAACAAGAAGCTTGAAGAAGACTTTCTAATTTCTTTTTTGAAAAATTATTGTAATTTGTGGTGTAAGTATTCAAGCAAATGTCACTATTTCTGTTAAAGTAGTACTATTATTAATAATAGTTAATAATAAATATATTAATTACATGATAAAAAAGATATTAATAATTTGTTTTATTCTGTTTAGCGGAAGTTTTCGTATTTTCGCTCAACCCAATTTGGTTTTATCCGATAACGAGGTGGAATTTGAAGACAGGTTCGACAGACTAATGCATGTATTATTAATAAACACGGGTGATCAGCCTGTGGTTATTGATACCGTTACGTATAATACCGATTTCTTTACGGTTAGATTTGATAAAAGCGATCATTTCCCTCTGCACATTAATCAAAATGACACTGTAAAAATGGACTTGCTGTTAGCCGGATATTTTATGGTAACCTCCGACGATACGGTCAATACCATAACCTTAACCGGCAACCTCGAAAGTCAAACCGTGAAAACCAATAAAATTATAAAAGTAAAAATTGATTTTTTTGACGACGACCACCCTAACGGCATAATCAAGGGTTTTGTTAAAGAAAATGATCAACCTCTGAAAGATGCCGAAGTCTTTTTCTTTTATGAGGGCATCTACAACATAAAAAGTACAAAAACAAATAATATGGGACTGTATTCCGCGTCGCTTCCTCAGGGTGATTATATTGTTGCCGCCGCAAAAGATTCATTTTATGTGAGTTTTTACGATCAAAAATTCGATCCACTTGAAGCGCACAAAATAGAATTGGGAAGCGGTCCTACGGATTCTGTAAAAACAATTAATTTTAATTTAACGCGGATGGACACAACGGGTAATTCCGTCGGCGGTTTGGTTGTCGATTCCAAGACCAACAATACGCTAAAAACCGGTATTGTAATAGTAAGAAGAGGCAGACACACACCGAGCAAAGTTTCTTATACAACCAATGCCGATTCCCTGCCCGGCGGAGTATACAGCACTTTGATCAGACCGGACGGTTCTTATTTGGTAGACAATATACTTTTGCAGGATTATTATTTTGTGCAGTCATTTTCAAATTATTATTTACCGTCTTATTATAGTAGCAGCCAAACGTCGAGTGTATTTTGGCAGCAGTCCGATTCTATTTTTGTTAACGGCGCGGTAGATAGTATCAATCTCAGTATGTCACGCGATTCTGCTTTCGGCATCGGTTCCATCAGCGGTACCGTTACATTGCCTCCAAATTCAAAAACGAAATATTCGGATATAATCGTTTATGCAAAACAAAGCACACAAAATTCTGTTTTTAATTACAGCTATGTGGATAGTCTGGGAAATTTTAGAATTATTAATTTACCCCAAGGCAGCTACAAAATTATCGCCCAAAATATCGGCGATGAGGATGCCGAAAGTCAACAAGTAACAATTGATACTCTTAATGCTGCGGCTACAGGCGTAAACATTAATTTTATTGTTACTTCGGTAAATGATAAGCAAGTAATTCCGGAAAAATTCAGGCTGTTTCAAAATTATCCGAATCCGTTTAATCCCTCCACAACAATTAGGTACACAATACCCCCCAATGCGTCTGCAAGCGAAGTAAAGACAACACTGATTATTTATGATTTACTCGGCAGAAAAGTAGCCACCTTGGTTGACGAAGTAAAACCTGCAGGAACTTACGAAGTACAATTCAACGCCGGCAGACAAGGTTTGGCAAGCGGTGTTTATTTTTACAGGCTTTCATCGGGCGGTTTTGATGCAGTTAGAAAATTAATACTTCTAAAATAATTTTTTATATACCATATTCTTTGCCGTAAAAGCATGGCCGGATGCACAAATTGAAAGCCCGCTTTTTTATCTGCCTTCAAACAACCCGGAAGGAAGACTCATTGGCTTTTTGTGATTATTAAAATGCCGTAAAAATTTATTTTACACAAAACTTTATGTGAGATAACTTTTAGAAAATGATAATTAACATTAAATTATATACCAATAAAAATAAAGTTGGTAAGTGAATGAAAAACATTCTTTTTGTTTTTGCAGTATTTCTAATATTTCAAACTTTCGGTTATACGCAGAATAAAACACCCGAACCAAATACAAACACATTAAGTTCTTGGTCCATATTATTTGAAAGCGGTATCACATTATCAAGAACGGATTACAGCGACACAGGAACGGATATTTTAGGCAGAATCTCTGCGGAATACATATTTCCTTCAAAAACCAAAAGCTCTTTCGGTTTTAAGTTCTGGGGCGGCGGAGGTTACTTAACCGGGAGTGATAATTCTAAATTGATAAAGAATTTCAGAACGGGATTCAAAACTATCGGCGCAGGTATGCTTTACGGTTTGTCGCTGTCTCCCAAAACAAGTGCTTATGTTATGGGCGGACTATCATATTTTTCTTTTAATCCCAAAGGCGAGAACGGAAAAGAACTGCCGAATAATGCGGCGGGTAATTATAGCACGAGCGACATAAACTATAACGGGGAATTGGGCTTTCGCTATAGCATTACCGATAATCTGAAATTTGTAATTAGTGCCGGTTTGAATTTCAGCAATTCGGATAATTTGGATGATATTAGTTTGGGGTTAAAAAATGATTTGTACATAACCACAATGGCGGGCTTTTCTTTTGCGTTGTCGACAAAAAAAGACGAAGATAATGACGGGGTTGAAGATTCCGAGGATATGTGCCCGAATACCCCCGAAGGTGTTAAGGTAAATGAGTTCGGCTGTCCCCTCGATACCGACGGAGACGGTGTTGCCGACTATCTGGACGAGTCTCCCAACACCCCCAAAAACGTTGCGGTTGACGATAAAGGGCGTCCGTTAGATTCGGATAAAGACGGTGTGCCCGATTATTCCGACCTTTGTCCCGATACCCCAATAGGAATTAAAGTTGACGATTTTGGTTGTCCATTTGACTTGGATGCGGACGGCGTACCCGATTATAAGGACGAGTGCCCCAATACTCCTGCCGGTGTTGCGGTTGATGATTCCGGCTGCCCGTTAGATACCGATTCGGACGGTGTACCGGATTATAAAGATGAATGTCCCGATACCCCGCCGGGAACAATAGTCGATGCAAACGGCTGCGCCAAAATAAAAATTGAAAAGATGGGAAAGAAGGTTGAAATTGAAAAGCCGAAGCAGAAAAAAATAAATATTATAAAAGCTGAAACAAAGAAAGAAATTCCCAAGGAAAAACCCGAATTAAAAATCGCTAAAAAAACGAAAACAAAAACGAGTAAAATAATTAAAATTAATTATGAAAATTTTGAACTCAGCGGAGATAGTTATTTTGTTCCGGGTAAATCAACATTGCTTCCGGCTTCATATCCGTATTTAGACGTACTAATTTCGTATATGAAGAAAAATCTGTTCTCCCGCTGGAGAATTGAAGGATATACGGATGACGTAGGCTCGAGTAAAAAGAATAAACAACTTTCATTAAAAAGAGCAAAAGCGGTTCTTGATTATTTTGTTAAAAAGGGAATTGTAAAACAAAGATTTAAAGTAATAGGACTGGGAGAAAGCTTCCCGGTTGCTTCGAATAAGACCAAAAAAGGCAGAGCCAGAAACAGAAGAGTTGTTATAGTTAGAACTTATTAAAAACAATAAATTTGTAGTTAAAGGAGAATATTATGTTTGATGAAAATTATCAATTTACATGTGTAGAAAGATTCCTTAAATATGTAAAATACGATACACAGTCCGACGAAGAATCGGAATCATTCCCCAGTACGGAAAAGCAAAAAATACTTTCTGCCGATTTAGCGAATGAATTAAAAGAAATCGGTTTGGAAGATGCCCAAATGGATGAATGGGGTTATGTTATGGCAACGCTGCCTTCCAATACCGATAAAAACGTCGATGCCATAGCCTTTATAGCTCACGTTGATACCTCCCCTGCTGTAACGGGTAAAGATGTTAACCCCGTTATCAACAAAAATTATCAGGGCGGAGATATCGTTTTAAAAAATGATTCCTCCAAGGTAATTAAAGTTGACGAAAACCCGCAATTAAAAAATATGATTGGATATGATATCATTACAACCGACGGGACTACATTGCTGGGTGCAGACAACAAAGCGGGGGTTGCCGAAATTATGGATGCAGTAAATTATTGGGTAACCCACCCTGAAGTAAAACACGGAACCATAAAAATTTGTTTTACGCCCGACGAGGAAGTGGGAAGAGGAACGGAAAAAATAGACCTTGAAAAACTTGGAGCAAAATATGCTTACACGGTCGACGGTTCTTCAAGAGGAGAATTGGAATCGGAAACTTTCAGCGCGGATGCGGTTGTTGTAAAATTTATAGGCAAAAACATTCACCCGGGTTTTGCAAAAGGGAAAATGGTTAATGCTATTAAAATTGCCGCAACGTTTTTGGATTCGCTTCCAAAAGATAGTTTATCTCCCGAAACAACGGAAAAGAGGGAAGGTTTCGTTCATCCATGGATAATTAACGGTAACGAAGAATTGACTACCGTAAAATTTATTATCCGTGACTTTGTAACCGAAAAACTTAAAGAATACGAATCATTACTAAAAGATTTAGCGGAAAAAGCGGTTGCTCAATATCCTGATGCCGAATTGAAATTTGATGTAATCGAGCAGTACAGAAATATGAAAGAAGTTTTGGACAAACATCCCCGGGTTGAACAATACGCCGTTGAAGCCTTAAAAAGATTGAACATCGAGCCGATTATGAATCCTATTAGAGGAGGAACGGACGGTTCAAGACTTTCTTTTATGGGACTTCCCACGCCAAACATATTTGCAGGCGAACACAGCTTCCACTCACAATTGGAATGGATAGCGGTGCAGGACATGGAAATGGCGGTAAGAAATATTATTGAAATTGCCAAGGTTTGGGAAGAAAACGCATAATAAAAAATTTTTAATTTTTAAGCGAAATTTTATGTCAGTAAAAAAAGCCGCCAAAATATCTTTATTCTTCAATATATTTTTATTCTTGATTAAAGCTTTTGCCGGCTTTATCTCTAATTCCATCGCCGTTATATCCGATGCGGTCAACTCGCTTACGGATATTATTTCTTCATCTGCGGTAATTTACAGCGTAAAAGTCTCGCAAAAACAACCCGACGAAGACCATCAATTCGGGCATAACGCCGCACAGCCGCTTGCCGTATTTTTAATTGCAATGTTTACAGCGTTAGTAGGTTTCGGTTTGATTAAAGAATCGATTGACAGAATTTCCACTCCCCGTAAAACCGACATTGATTTGATAGTTTTTATAATTTTAGGTCTTACCATTATTATAAAAATAATATTGAGCAGATATCAAATATCGGTAGGTAAAAAGTTTAACAGTCCGGCAATCAGAGCAAGTTCTATTGACAGCTTAAACGATGTCCTTGCTACTTCCATTTCTCTTGTGGGTATAATATTCGTTCAAATCGGACTTAAATATTTTGACGGCATTGCAGGTATTATAGTTGCACTGATTATTATAAGAACCGGTTATTTATTAACAAAAGAAAATATTGATTATCTGATGGGCAGGTCTGCGGACAGAAAAGTGATATTGGATATAGCAAACGCCGCTATGAAAATAGAAGGAGTAAAAGGCTTCAACGATATCCGTTCGCATTATGTCGGCAACAAGTTTCACGTCGAAATCCATATCGAAGTTGATAAAAGTATGTCAACCGGAATGTCTCACGATGTCGGGGTGAATGTTAGAAATGCCATTTTACATTTGGAGGACATTCAAAAAGTTTTTGTGCATATAGATCCGGTTTAATAATTATAAATTATATTATTTGTCGGTTCACGTCTTTTGTTTTCTAATTTATTTTTTTCTTTTCCAACTTCTCAAAATATTTTTT
>CAZAOG010000066.1:0-14578 GCA_964486645.1 uncultured Ignavibacteriaceae bacterium
GGATGCTCCGTTTTTTATTTTACTTAAAGAAAATATTAACCCTACAGGTCTTGTCCTACTAAGAATTGCCGTAATAGTACACGTCCTTTCAAGTTTCAACGAAGGAGGATCATTTTCTTTGTTTCGGTAAATTTTCCTGCCGTAAGTTTATACAAATAAATCCCGCTTGCTAATCCATGGTTTCCGGCAGGCAGGTTGTCGGTGTTAAAATTATAACTATATACACCGGCGTTCAATTCTTTATTAACAAGTGTAGTAATCTCTTTACCCAGTACATCAAATACCTTTAACGTGACAAACGAATTTTCTTTTATTGAAAATTTTATTTGGGTATTCGGATTAAACGGATTGGGGAAGTTTTGGCTTAATTGAAAATCTTTAGGTACCGATGATGTTATGTCATTAAAACCGGTGACAGTGTTTTGTTCGGTTACGGTTAAAATTTGATTTACACTTACATTTGTTAATTCCTGTATGCTGCCTGAAGGCCAAGTTATTGTAATTTTATCGACTAATGTATTATCCTTTAATCCGAATCCCGGATTCATATATTGTGACGATGCAAAACTATTTCCGGAACGTACTTCTTTGTATTGTGTAAGATTACCGGCTTCTAATTTTACTTTGGCACCGATTGCATTTTTATTGCTCTGTACTCCGACAAGTTTTAAAGTTATCCAATTGTTGTTATTCCCCAAATTTCTATAAAGATGTGCGGTACCTCTAATTGAATCGGACGCATTTTCGGTGTCTCTTAAAATATTTAAGAATAATACATCCATAAATCCGTCGTTATCCGCATCTAAAAAAACGCTGGCTCGTCCGTCTCCTATATCTCCCAATCCCGTAATATTTGTAATATTACTAAATGTACCATTTCCATTGTTTCTGTAGAAAATATTTGCTTGGGGATAAATTCCGATTCTCACCATACTACCGTTTACAACATAAATATCATCGTATCCGTCATTATCATAATCGGCAATATTAACACCCCAAGACATGGTTGAATTGTAAATACCCACAGCAGTATCTTGATTAGTGACGGTACCGTCACCGTTATTTACTAAAAAAATATCGCTGCCTAAATTTGTTATATAAATTTCAAAATCTCCGTCATGATCAAAGTCGGTATAATCCACCCCCATTCCTGCTGTTACGGGTATGTTTAAGGCAGGTGCTAAATCCGTAAAAGTATTATTCTTATTATTATGTAAAAGTCCGTCCAATCCGAATTCATTTGCCACATAAATATCCATATATCCGTCGTTGTCATAATCCGAAGAACCCACCGCCAAAGCAACCTGTAGTTCACTGAAATTGGAATAAGAAGTCATATCGGTGAATGTTCCGTCACCGTTATTATGATACAAATTATTTGCAAAGGCTGAATCGGATGTAACTTGCATGTTGTCAATCGATCTGTTCAAAACATAAATATCCAAAAAACCGTCGTTATCAAAATCCGCCATTGTTGCGCTGGAGCTGTAACCGGAATCGATAGGATTAATACTTCTTGCAACACCCGCTTGAACAGCCATGTCTGTAAATTTTCCATTTCCGTCGTTGATATATAAATTGTTGGGTGCTTTATAATTGGTAACGTATATATCTATATCGCCGTCGTTGTCAATATCGCCAGCAACGGTTCCCCAGCTATTAATACTATTATCTACTCCCGATGCGTGACCTGCTTCGGTAAAAGTATTATCACGGTTATTAAAGTATAATTGATTCGGTGAACCGGCGGCATTTACAAAGTATATGTCGGTGTAACCGTCGCCGTTAAAATCAGCAACGGCAATTCCTCCCAAATAAAAGAAGCCTCCTTGTGCGTGCTGAAAATTTATTCCGGCTGATTGAGTTATCTCTTGAAAAACTTGTCCGTAACTATTTGTAATGAAGAATAAGATTATTACAAAGAATAATCTAAAATGAAAATATGTTTTCATATTAGGCTTTGTTTAGGCTTAACTATTTAATTAAAGAATATAGTTATTTAAATTTTGCTTTTAAAGCCTCTAAAACGGGTTCCGGTACAAATTCGCTGATATCCGCGTGTAGTTCGGCTAAGTTTCTGATCAAGGAAGAATTTAGGTATGTGTATTTTTCGTGAGGCATTAAAAACACGGTTGTAATATCCGAATCCAATTTTCTGTTCATTAATGCCATCTGAAATTCATATTCGAAATCGCTCACGGCTCTTAATCCCCTTATAATTCCTACCGCACCGACCTTGTGGGCGTGCTCGACAACCAGGCCGTTAAAATGATCGATCTCAATGTTTTTGCCTGTTTGTAGTGAAAAATCTTTTAGACTTTCCCTCAGCATTTCAAGTCTCTCTTCCGTTGTAAAAAGAGGTGACTTGGATGCATTTACGGCTATTGTCACAACAACGGAATCAAAAAGTTCCGAGGCTCTTTTAATTACGTCTATGTGTCCGTTTGTTACGGGGTCAAAAGTACCGGGATAAATTACTTTTCTCATAATTCAATTATTTTTTTTTCAGTTCGTATAAACAAGAATCACCGATAATTTTGAACGGTTCACAACCCAAATTATTTATATCTTTTTTCTTTGTTTGGATTGACCTTTCAATTATCATAATTCCTTCATCGGCAAGGTATTTATTAATAACTATATTATCAACTACTTTGTAGATATCGTCTTTAAAAAATGGAGGATCGGCAAGAATTAGACCGTATTTTTTGTGTCCTTTCATCTGTGAGAATTTCAACGCGGTCATTTTAAAAATTTTGGTTCTGTCCGCGGCGGAAAGCTTTTTTATATTTTCTTCCAGATTGTTGTAGATGACAAAATTCTTTTCTACAAAATGAACACTTGCCGCACCCCTGCTCAAACTTTCCAATCCCAGCGAACCGGAACCGGCATAAATATCCAGAACATTTATGCCCTCAAAATCTATTCGGTTGTTCAGCAGATTAAAGAGTGTTTCTCTTACTCTGTCGGTTGTGGGACGTACGAACTTTGATTTGGGAACGTGAATTGTATGCCCTTTGTATTCACCGGCAATTATACGCATTGAACTATTTTGTTTTTATATGATAATTTTAAATTCAAAATAATTTAATTAATATATAAACACCAAATTAAATAAAGATAATTTTTTTAGAAGAGAGAACATTAGGCCACATCTGTCCAAAACGTTGAAATAAAAAAAGATTTGAATGTAAACTATCAATAAATAACTTCATGGAAGCAGCCTGTGTTCGACTCGGACAATGCACTTTATTTTTGTTCTTCTTTTATAATGTCGCTCCGCTGGAGCTTATAATTTTTTTCTGATTGGATTTGTTACCATAATTCCGCTCCTGAGGGAGCTTTTTTTTTGCAAGAGGTTATCTCAAAAGACAAAAATTAGATTATGAGACCGGCTCGTAACTGTCATAAAATGTTAAAAAAAGAGAAAAAGGATATATATTCAAGATATAAAATAGTAGCTCCGTAGGCTTGCCTGCGGCAGGCAGGAGCGACATTTTGGGAAACAAAAGAAAAAGACAAAACAAAAAGCTCCGTTAGGAGCGACACTATTACTATGGTAAATTACTAATCAAAAACAATCTAACTTGCTTTATAAATAAGGGGGTTCATTTCATTTGCAAGTAAAATCCGAACAATTTAATTTGTTTTTTAATAATCTCTATTTATTTTTGACAGCAGTGCATTAGGCGGCAGAATATTTTAATAATGCTTTAAAATATCAGTTATTTAACACGGAAGGCTGTTTGTAATACGTGGAAGCAAATTTCAGTTTATATTTTTCGGGCAGTTCTTCTTCCGGAATATTAGAAATTAATGCACAGATATTATTTTTTACCTTTGTCATAATTACCAATAAATTACCCAAATAAAGTCTGTATTGATTTCCGTTCTGCAGATATTGATAAAGATCGGCGGTTATAAATAACTTCGGTTTTTCTTTTAAGTATTTTTCGTCAACCTGGAACATATATAAAAGATTTCCGTTTTTATCTTTATAAATATGATGAGCAAATTTCACACCGTCAAAATTTGATACCATGCCCCCTATCAACTTAGCGTTGTCGAGAATAGAAATTTTAGTCCGGTATGAAACACCGTTAGCTTTAAAAAATTCTTGAATTTCCTTGGGGTCGTTCGAATACATTTGAATCGGCATTTTGCCGGATATAATATTTTGAAAGTTATCAACCGCTTGTATAAACATATTTTGTGACTTGTTTCCTTCCAAAACAATGTTTGAATCACTATTAAGTACGGGTCCGTTTAATAATAGTAAAGTAAAAGCGATAAAAATAACTGCAAACGTACTAAAGGCTGCAAATTGTTTATTCCGAATAAGAGAAAATTTTCTCAATAAATTAAAGTGTTTTTGTTCGGGTCCGATTTTATTGAATATTTCGTCCTTTTTCTCTACGGATAATTCGGCTGCCGGTACTTTTTCTCTTATGGTTCTTTTTAACAACTTAAGTGTTAAAAATTCGAATTTTAGTTTTTTGTCTCTTTCAATTTTATTACTAATTTCTTCTTTCATTTTAGATTCGGTAATCTCACCGTCAATCAAAGAAGAAACATGATCGCTGTTAATATCATCCTTCATTTCTATTCCTGTTAATTTTTTTTATCCGTATAACCTTTAGTAGAGGCGTACTTATAAAGTTTTGTAAATAAAACTTTTCTTGCCCTGTGCAGCCTCGAACGTACCGTGCCTATCGGAGCTTCTGTAATTTCAGCAATTTCTTCGTACGAAAACCCTTCAAGGTCGCAAAGAACAATTACCGTTTTAAAATCATCCGACAGTGATGCTATAGCTTCGGAAATTTCATCACCCAAAAGGTTATTAAAAATATCCTCTTCAAGATGATTATTGTTTGCATACGAAGATTTTATCTCTTCGTAAAAATTTTCAATTTCGTCATAATCGAGCAGATCCGGCTGTTTTGACTGCTTTCTGTAATCGTTTATATAAGTGTTTTTCATTATTCGAAACAACCATGCTTTACAATTAGTTCCCTTCTCAAATTTATTAAAAAATCTAAATGCCTTTAGATATGTTTCCTGGACAAGGTCGTATGCGTCGTCGCGGTCGGTAGTAAGACTTATGGCAAAGTTATACAATGCATCCATATGCGGTTCGGCTTCTTTTTTGAAAGAAGCATACAACTGCGCATCGTCGTTTAATATGGAAAAAAGTATCGGAAACATTGTAAATACTTTTGCATTTAATTTTTAGTGATAAACTATTCCGTTAATATTTTTATTGATCTCTTTGTCTAAGTTAATAACGAAGCCGTTTACAACAACGTAACTTATTTTACTATTTTTAGTTATGTAAAAATCGGCCGGGCTGTCTGTTCTTATTTTGTTTATCTTTTTTTCGTTTCTTTTTGAAAATAAATTTATCGGTACGGGCAAATAATCTTTGTTGTCGGTTTCTTCAGCAACAAAATTAGTATAACCCCGTTTAATCAATTCCATTATTTCCGAAGGTTTTATTTCGCTTATGTTAGAAAAAATTTTGTTATATGTTTTTCCGGGTCTGATTTCGTATCCCTTCAAATCGTATTCCTCGTAGCCGTAGAATGTAGAAAGGTCGCCGATACCGCCGATTTTCGATTTTTGAAAAAAGTTCGGTTCATTTTGTGTCTCTATTTCTTCCGTTATTATTCCGATGTCGGCGGTGAAATTTTGTCCGTTTTCTTCCAAGGTTAAATTTCTTAAAACGGTATTAAAAAGTTTTTCTTCGTTGAATGGAATTTCGCCGTAAAATGAAAGCTCAATGTTTTCATATTTTTTACTTGCTATTAAATAAAGCGACGTTAAAATTGTCGTAAAGTTCAGTTTCCTAATATATTGTTTCTCTGTATCGTTCTTCCTTCCGCCGGATTCTATTAGGATTGTGCTGCTGCCCAAACTTTGAAACATGTCTCCGTATGCTCTCGGTTCAAATTCATCCGAGTATCTTGCAATACAGCCATTAATGTATTTTGAAAGGGTTTTATACATCACGCCGATGACCTTCATGGAATCTTCTCTTGTCGAGTCCAGAGATTTTTCGTAATTGTAAGCCGGTGCCAAAAATGAAAGGGTTGCCGGATTGCCGGTATTGCCCGCAGAATAAAGGATGCTTTGGTCGTGCAGATTAAAAGAAAATGCCGGCTCTATTTTTTTGAACGATTCCATCAATATTCTGCCTTCAGGAGTTTGAAGGGCAATTGCATCCCGGTTAATATCAATGTTATAAATATTTTCTCTCTGGAATAGTTCCGTGCCGTCGGGATTAACCATCGGCAGGAAATATAAAGTTAAATTGTTCAGTATTGTTTCTTTCAATTCATTTAAAGTTGAAGTATCCTTGAAAAAATTAAAGATATCCATCAATGCCATTGTCGCTGTGGATTCGTTGCCGTGCATCTGCGACCATAGAAATATCCTCGTTTTTCCTTTACCCAGGGAAATAAGGTTCAAGTCTCTGCCCAACACCGACTTTCCTGCAAACTCAAATTTAAAATTGCCGTGAGATTTAATTTTATCGAAAACCCTGAGCATATCGGAATGTTTGAAGCGTCTGTTTGTTATGCTTTTTTCCTTAAAAGTTTCGTGGCTCTCGAATAATAAATCTGCTGTGTTTTGTATTTCATTCATAAAAATTATTATTTACTTTAGAGTAGATTATCTGTTGAATTTAAATATAACTGTTAACGTTTAATATTTCTAATAAAAACAAAATTTATAAGGAGATTTATGGCAACGGAAAAATTAAAAATCGGTTCCATTTTACCTGAATTTAATTTAATCGGGGTAGACAATAAACAATACTCAAACAATTATTTTGCCGATTATAAAATTTTAGTGATAATTTTCAGCTGTAATCACTGTCCCTATGTACAGGCTTACGAAGAAAGAATAAAATCGATTGTTTCCGATTACGGCAGCAAAGGAATCGGACTGGCGGCTATTAATTCAAACGATGACAAAGGTTATCCCGAAGATTCTTTCGAAAATATGAAAATAAGAGCCGAAGAAAGGGAATTTAATTTTCCTTACTTGCGCGATGAAACTCAGGAAACGGCGAAAGCATTCGGTGCAACACACACACCCGAAATTTTTGTTTTTGACTCCGAAAGAAAATTAAAATACCACGGTAAAATTGACGATAACTGGCAGGAGGAAGAAAAAGTAGTCAGCACTTATCTTCGAGATGCATTGGATGAATTACTTGACGGGAAGGAAGTCTCGGTACCCGAAACATTTTCAATAGGCTGCACCATTAAATGGAAAAATTAAATCTACAATAGCCTTGAATGAAATTCGCGGAAAAAAAGAAGGAGAAGGTTATAACTGCGGACGCAGTTGAATTTCGGGATGTTAAATTTGTGTGATGTTTTAACGTATACGCTGCACGTAATCGAACTCCTTCCGCAGTTCTGTGTAATTTGAATTGAAAAATATTGAGGCTGCCTCAAATTATACTTTTGAGACAACCTCATCTCAAAAACATAAAACCGGATATCAATACATAAACCCGATATTTATTGTAAGAAATATTCCGCCAAGATTTTTTCTGAATTTACCTGCTAATCCTTCAACTCCCTTGTCAAACAGATGGATGAAATAATAGCGGACATTCAAACCGACTAAATTTGATTTATCAATACCGAAGTTTGCACCGAATCCGATATGTCCTCCGAGTGCGTATTTAACCTGTGCATCGCCGAATGCTTTGAAAAATTCTTGAAAATACGGTGTAGTCATTACCATTGTGGGTCCGACACCAAAATTAATATACGGGCGGAGATTATCGTAAATTTCATTTGTAAACAGTCTGTATTGGAGTCCGAAATTTAAAGGAATAATAAACACCCTGTTCTTTTTGAACAAAGTAAAAGGCTGGAGTGTAAAAGGGTTTATCCTGACTATTTCCTGGTCATCCTTTGATTCGGACATTGATAAATCGGTAAAGAAAGTTAATTTAGTGGATAAGCTGTGTCTATAAAAAGTACCGAATCCGATCCCGCCTTCACTGAAGATCACATCAAATCCAAATGCATTATCCGGAAATTCTTCGGGCGGTCTTTCCGGCGCAAGTTTGCCTATTCCCTGTGCATTTGTATTGAGTAAAGGAATTACTAATATTAGTAGAACAATTAACTTTTTCATATTCTTTCTTATTTTTATTTATAAAAATAAATAACATTTAATAAATAGCAATAGATTAATAACTACATTTATGAATTCGGATAAAATGAGCAGTCCGCATTATTGGGACGAGAAATATAATACTAATAACACCGGCTGGGATATTAAAAGTTCCAACCCGGTTTTTGCAGATTTATTGGAAGATAAAAAATTTATTACTCCTTGCAAACTGCTTGTTACCGGTTCGGGAAAAGGCTACGACGCAATTGCCGCGGCAAAAAATAATTACGACGTAACCGCGGTAGATTTTTCGGAAAAAGCGATTGAAATAGCACGTAAATTGGCAGAAGAGAATTCCGTTAAAATAAACTTTATTCAAAAGGATATATTTAAGTTATCCCCCGAATACAAGGACAGTTTTGACGCAGTTTACGACTATACCATATTCTGCGCGATCGATCCCAAAAGAAGACCGGAATATGCAAAGGTAATTGCGGATATAATAAAACCCGGCGGCAGGTTAATCGCTCTGTTATTTCCGGTAGACGGAAGACCCGGAGGTCCGCCGTTTAATATTGATATTTTAGAGTTTTACAGTCTGTTCTCAAATTATTTTCTAATGGAATTTTCAACGTTTAAAATAAATTCAATTAAGCAGAGAAAAGGAAAAGAAGTTCTGCAGATATACAGGAAAAAATAATATGGCTCAAAATTTGGAATTAAAAATTAAACTCGATTCACCTGAAAAAGTGGAATCAATATTAAAAAAGAACGACGTTCAACTAAGCGAAATATTGCACCAAAAAGATATTTACTATTCCGTCGAAAAAGGTCTCCTTAAATTACGGGTGGAGGAGAACGGAAATTCACTTATAAAATATTTAAGAGACGAATCCGGCTCCGACCGCTGGTCTAATTATGAAATTATTCAGCTTACAAACGGCGATGCCGAAAAATTTTTATCGGATATTTTTACGGTTGAAATTACGGTTAAAAAAACAAGAAAATTATATTGGCTGTTAAATACAAGAATTCACATTGATGAGGTGGAAAACCTCGGCAATTTTTTGGAACTTGAAACAATAGTTGATAAAGACCAAGAAGATGCAAAAGACAGATTTGAGAAAGTAGCAGAATTATTAAATTTGGATTTGGATAATCAGATCAAGTGTTCTTACCGCGACATTTTATTAGAGAAGAAGAACAATGATACTCACTAAATCAAAAAACAAGAAAATCAATATCAATTCTGAAATTGATAAAAGAATTAAAAGCGGTGAAGTTTCCACCCTGCTTTTAATCGTGCCCACAAACCGTAAAGTAAGATATCTTAAAAAAGAAATAATTTCCTCATCTCCCGACAACACGGTAACAAGTATAAACTTGGAAACGATCGGCACTTTTTCGTCGAAGATAGTATTAAACAATTCCGATATACGAAGAGCCGTACTTAGCGAACCGGCCTCCTATATTTTACTCGAGCAGGCTTTTAACGAGATTAAGCCGAAGTATTTTTCAAATTATAAAAACAACATTCCTACGGGCACACTTCAGCAAATTAAAAATGTAATAACCGAGTATAAGAGGCACGGCATAACACCTCAAATACTTAGAAACGAACTCGACGAGCTGACCGGTTCCGAAAGATTGAAAGCGGAAAACATCGCGGATATTTACGAAAATTATCAAAATAAAATTGAACGGATCCGCATTAAAGAAATAGGGGATATTTACGGAGACTTTGCCGAGTTGTCGTTCGACGATTTTCAGAAAAGATTTCGTGAATTTTTTCCGCCGGTGGATTTGATAGCCGCTATCGGCTTTGACGAGTTCACCCAGCCGGAAATTAATATTATGGATTTGTGTTCCGAAATAAAGGGTGCAGAATTAATTATTCACGTTGACTACCAATCCAACAATGATGCGGTCTTTTCTCACTTAAATAATACATATCAAAAATTTATGGGGAAGGGATTTCGAATTACGGAAGAAATAATTGAAAAATCCGCTAACGACTTTGAGCAATACATCAGAGATAATTTGTTCAAGTTGAAGCCTAAAGAAAATCCGCCCGATTTTAGCGGCAAAATTAATTTAATTTCCGCAATTGATAAGGTAAACGAGATTGAAATAATATCGAAAGAAATTAAAGACTTAATTACAAACCTAAATGTCCGGCCGTCAAATATCTGCATTGCTTTTAATTCCATTCAGAAATATTCACCCGTAATCAGAGATGTCCTTTCTAATTACGGAATTCCGTTTAATTTAACGGACAGATTTACGCTCGGTTCTTCAACGCCGGCTATTTCAATAATTAATATTTTGGAAATATTGGAAAATGATTTCTACTACAAAGATATTTTAAGAGCATTAAACAGCGGTTATTTGAACCGGCTTAATATTAACGCTGCAAGTATTTTAAAGTCGGCGGCTAATCTAAAGATCATATCGGGTTTAAGAAATTGGCTCAACTTTTTGCGGGAAGAAATTCATATCCGTAAAAATAATTCAAGCAACGATTGGGAAGACCAATTACGGATTGAAACTTTTGAAGCCGCACTGTCGGGCATACAAAGGCTTCAATATCTGTTAAGCCCTTTTTTCGAAAAAATGGCTTTAACCGAGTTTAAAGAAAAAACTATCGAACTTATATATAAACTTGAACTGCCCGTAAAGTTGTCGGATGATTCGAGTTCCGATGCAGAAAAAAATATAAAAAGCATAACAACTTTTATTGAACTGTTGGAAGAATCCACCGATCTTTTTAAAAGTCAGTACGGTGAAACCGAAAAATTCCCTCTTAAATTTTTTCTTAAATATCTTAGAACCGCGGCAAAATTTACAAGATATAACGTGAAAGAAAAGCCGAACTACGGCGTTCAAGTAACCTCGATAAATGAGATTAGAGGGTTAAAGTTTGATTATTTATTTTTATCGGGATTGTGCGACGGTATTTTTCCGACCCGTTATCAGCCGGAAATATTTTTTTCCGGAAAATATTTAAAAAAAGAAAGTCAGCACCGGGCTAAAGAACGCTACCAATTTTATCAAACATTATGCGGGTGGAATAAAAAATTATATTTAACATATCCCCAAATAGATGACAGAAGCGAACTCACAAAGTCCAACTTTATAACCGAACTCGAATCGATTATAAAAATTACAAACATCAATTGCGACGAATACGCTGACAAGATATATTCAAAAGAAGAATTTCTAATCGAGTTGGGAAAAAAAGATGCTGCTTCCGGGATTACGGAGGAAGTTAAGGATATCGATTTGGAAGAAATAGAAACTTCCATTAAAATTGACAAACTTAGAAAAGAGGAGCCTTTCGGGCATTCTTCCTTTAACGGTTTTATAGGTGACGAAATAAATAAAGAAGCCGGCGGCAAACTTTCCTCTTTCAAAGAAAGACAGTTTTCTTCTTCTCAATTGGAAACCTATGCCAAATGTCCGTATAAATACTTTGCCGAAAAAGTCCTAAAAATTGAACCGAATGAAGAACCAACCGAAGAGTTGGAATTTCACGAAATAGGTACGCTGCTGCATTTAATTTTATTTGAATTTTATACACGGCTTAATGCAAAAGGAATTATTCTTAACAGCTGCACGGATTCGGAATTCGACGAAGCTGAAAAATTAATTTTTAAAATTGCGGGGAATAAAATATCCGAATCTTTCTTTAATTCACCTCTAACATTTTTTGAAAAAGAAAGAATACTGGGAATTGACGGCAAAGTCGAAAATTCGATATTATACAAGTTTTTATTGACCGAGAGAGAAAACAAAGACGGTTTTTTCCCCTCTTTATTTGAAACGGGTTTCGGTCAATTCGGAAATAAAAACGAAGAGAAAGAAATTTTGTTAAATGAAGTGAAAATAGATAATATAAAAATCAGAGGAAAAATTGACAGAATAGACCTAAGCGAAAATAAAGACAAATATAAGGTTGTAGACTATAAACTGTACGGAAAAAAGCCTTCGCTGAACAAAATAAAAGACGGTATTGCTTTGCAGATACCTTTGTATTTATACGCCGCCAAGGAGATAATAAAAGCACGGATAAACACAAACAGCAAACCTGCCGGCGGGGATATTTATTCCTTAAAATACAAAAACGGTGAATTCGGCAGGAAAAAAATCAAACCGTTTTATAAAAGAAAGTACGAAGAATCCGAACTGATGGATGAATACGAAAATATGATAGAAGATTGCAAAGAGAATGTTAAAAAATATGTCCGGCAAATAACCGAAGGCAAATTTAATCTTTCTACTTTAAGTAACAGGGAGAGTGAAATTTGCCGGTTCTGCGGATTCAAATCGGTATGCAGGATACAGGAAGTAACATAATATTTTATTAGAACTAAATATTAATTAACATTGTTATTAAAATAAAAAACGAATTGTACAACCGTTGCAAATAATAATATGAAATTTATAAAACCTCTTTTCATCTCTTTGTTGTTTACAAGTTTAATAATATCCCAATCGTTAAATGAAAGTAAAATAAAATCCGTTGGTCCTGTTTCCCGTATGCCGTATGGATTAGCAAAGGTAAATTATCCCGGTGACAGCAGCATAGACGTAACTTATTATAAATTAAATTTAACCGTTCGTTATAATCCCAACTATTTGATCGGTGCCGTAACCGTTGAAGCCAAAAGCACGGTAGATAACCTTAAAACATTTTTTCTTGATCTGCAGAATGTGCTAAAAGTTGATTCCGTTATTTCAAATAATCAGCCGTTAAGTTTCTCTCAACCTTCGGGTTCGGCAAAGTTAAATATTACTTTGAACAAAACTTATAACACGGGAGAAAAAATCAGTGTTGTTGTATACTACCGGGGCATCCCCGGTTCAAGCGGATTCGGCAGCTTTACATTCGACACCACGGGATTGGGGCAGCCTTCAATTTTTACTTTAAGCGAGCCGTACGGTGCAAGCGACTGGTGGCCGAACAAAGATACGCCTGCGGACAAAGCGGACTCGGCGGATATCTGGATTACTACCGGAAGCGGCCTCAAAGCAATATCAAACGGCAACTTAACGGGCATTGTGGATAACGGAGACGGTACACACACTTACAAATGGAAAACTACCTATCCTATTGCTCAATATTTAATTTCCATGGCAATCGCACCTTATTTAGAATACGATATTTATTTTCACTACAATTCTACCGATTCGATGCTTGTATCAAATTTTCTTTACCCGGAAAGTATGACGACATCCAATAAAGCTATTTTGGATAAAACGCTTGATATGCTCTCTATTTTTTCGGATAAATACGGACCGTATCCCTTTCTGAAAGAAAAATACGGACACGCACAGTTCAGCTGGAGCGGTGGTGGTGGAATGGAACACCAAACCATTGCATCAATAGTCGGTGTAAACGAAGAATTGTTGGCACACGAACTTAGCCATCAGTGGTTCGGGGATAAAATAACTTGTAAAACTTGGCAGGACATTTGGCTGAACGAAGGATTTGCAACTTTCTCGGATGGACTGTATAGAGAATTTGAATATGGAAGATCTTATTATGATAATTATATGTTCGGGCAAATGACTTCCGCCAAAAAGGCACAGGGTACAGTTTATGTTCAGGACATAAGTTCCGTCGGCTCTATCTTTGACGGCAGCAGGTCTTATGCCAAAGGCAGTGTTGTACTGCATATGTTAAGAGGTATAGTAGGCGATGCAAATTTCTTTAATATAATGAAAACATACGCTGCGGATACCGCCGTTGCTTACGGAGTTGCCGAGACGGCGGATTTTCAAAGGGTAGCCGAATCAATTTACGGTTCAAGTTTGGACTATTTCTTCAGCGAGTGGATATTCGGTGTAAATTATCCGAAGTATGATGTTGTTTGGGGTTATTCCAATTTGGGAGGCGGACAGTATTCGGTGAATGTGAATATTAAGCAGACATCCAACTCCAACCCAAGATTTTTTACAATGCCCGTTCAATTAAAAATATCTCTTGGTTCCACCGATACACTTGTTACGGTATTTAATGACAAAGGTAATCAGAATTTTAATATTACCGTAAACGGTTTGCCCGGCGATTTAGAGTTTGATCCGAATAATTACATTTTAAAAGATGTGCTGAGTATTGTTACCGGAGTTGAAAGCAAAACCCTGCCGAACGCTTTTACATTGGAACAGAATTACCCCAATCCGTTTAACCCTTCTACCGCAATTAGTTATTCGGTACCTGAAAAAAGTTTTGTATCGTTAGTGGTGACGGATATTTTGGGTAGAAAAGTGGCTGTGCTGGTTAACGAAGAAAAACCACAAGGAAATTATACCGTATCTTTTTCTGCCGGCGGTCAACGACTTTCCAGCGGAATTTATTTTTACACACTTTCGTCCGGAAAATTTATTAAAACAAGAAAAATGATTTTAATGAAATAAGGAAGAACTTCCGGTTAGT
>CAZAOG010000067.1:0-14361 GCA_964486645.1 uncultured Ignavibacteriaceae bacterium
TAACCGGAATTGAGTTTGAAAATACAATCCCCGCAGATTACAAATTATCTCAAAACTATCCCAACCCTTTCAATCCGTCAACAATTATCAGTTTTCAGATTCCTGTAATCAGTAATGTTACGTTAAAAATTTATGACGTGCTCGGCAGAGAAGTAACCACGCTTGTAAACAAAGAAATGAAAGCCGGAAGTTATAAGGTGGATTTTAACGCTTCCCAACTCTCAAGCGGAGTTTATTTTTACAGACTTTCAGCAGGAAGGTTCTCTCAAATAAAGAAGATGGTTCTTCTTCGTTAAATTAAGAACAAACGAGGCTGTCTCAAAAGCAAAAAAATGTCATGCTGAATTTATTTCAGCATCTCTTTTTAAGACAAAATCGATATTTTAGATTCCGGATCAAGTCCGGAATGACAGTTTTGAGACAGCCACGTTTAAAAAGTGTGTTTTTCTAAGGTACGGCACAGACGGAAGAAAAAAATTCCAAAATCATAAGTTAGTTCTTACCTTCATTCTTGACTACCGCTACCACTTTCAATATATTTGAACGCTATATTTTTTATGAATTTACAGATATTTTACTGATTTGAGTCGATATAAAAAAACCGTCCTTCCGAATGGGGTTAGAATTATAACCGAGACAATTCCCCACGTTAAATCCTTCTCTTTGGGTTTTTGGTTTAATGTAGGTTCACGTGATGAAAACCCTTCAAACAACGGAATTTCGCACGTTATTGAGCATATGCTTTTCAAAGGAACGACAAAACGTTCGGCTAAACAAATAGCCGAAGAAGTGGAAGCCTGCGGCGGTTACTTAAATGCATTTACTTCAAAAGAACACACTTGCTACTACGGCAGGGGATTGGAAGAACATCTGGAAACCACTTTTGATGTTCTCTCCGATATGATCCAAAATCCCGTATTTAAAACAACGGAATTAAAACGCGAAGCAAAAGTAATTATAGATGAATTGAATGATATCGAAGACAGTCCCGAAGAATTAATTTTTGATAAATTTGAAGAGCATTTATATTCGGGCAACAGTCTTGCGCAGCCCGTTATCGGAACTGCGGAAAATATAAGTTCATTTTCTTCGAAAGATCTTTCTGAATATTTAAGGAACAATTACGGTTCAAACAGACTTACGATTGCGGCTTCGGGTTCTATTACTCACAACGATATTGTTAAACTGACCGAAAAATATTTGAATAATCATTTAGGCAGGTCGGTAGTTAAAAGGGAAGAGAATTTTATAAAAATAAAAAGCGGAATAAATGTAATTGAAAAGGAAATCCAACAGGTACACGCAATTATCGGCAAATCATCTTTTGGATTTAATAACGCTAACAGATTAAAACTGCTTTTACTTTCGCAGATATTGGGCGAAGGCAGCAGTTCGCGTTTGTTTCAAACGTTGCGCGAACGCAACGGAATTGCATATCAAGTAAATACATTTTTAAATTCATTTTACGACATATCTTCTTTCGGGGTTTACTTTTCAACTAATTTAAAAATGGTTGATAAAGCATTAAGTTTGGTATCAAAAGAATTTAAAAAACTGAGAGAGAAGAAAATTTCATTTAAAGAATTAACCAGAGCAAAAGAATCGTTCAAAGGAGGTCTTTTGCTGAGCCTTGAAAATACATCAAACAGAATGATAAGAATGGCGCAATCGGAATTATACTTCGACAGAGTTGTCCCGATAGATGAAGTAATAAAAAGGATTGATGCCTTTACCCGTGAAGATATAATTGAAATTGCCGATGAAGTTTTGCGGGAAGATTCATTTATTAAAATAATAATAAAATCAAAAGATGCGGCTTTAAAAACAGCCGCTTAAAAAAGAGGTATGAAATGAAAATCGGTGTACCTAAAGAAATAAAAACAAACGAAAACAGAGTTGCACTTTTACCTGTAGGTGCGGCAACATTAATTCAAAACGGACACGAAGTTATAGTAGAAACAAACGCAGGATTGGGGAGTTCGTTTACGGATGAAGATTATAAAACAGCAGGTGCGGAAATAGCATCTACCCCCGATGAAATTTTTGCAGAAGCTGATATGATAATGAAGGTTAAAGAACCAATCGACAATGAGTACAAAATGATAAGAGAAGGACAAATTGTCTTTACTTATTTCCACTTTGCGGCAAGCGAAACTTTAACCGTCGCAATGATTGATTCAAAATGTGTTGCAATTGCCTATGAAACGGTACAGAAAAAAGACCGCTCATTGCCGCTGTTAATTCCGATGAGTGAAGTTGCCGGAAGAATGGCTCCGCAGGAAGGCGCGAAATATTTGGAAAAAGCTTTGGGCGGAAGAGGCGTTTTATTGGGCGGTGTTCCCGGAACAGGTGCCGGTGAAGTGATTGTACTCGGCGGAGGAATTGTGGGAACCAATGCGGCAAAAATTGCTTCCGGTTTAGGGGCGAAAGTTACGATATTTGACAATAATCTTTACAGATTAAGATACTTGGACGATGTGATGCCGAAGAATGTTTTTACAATGATGTCAAACGAATATTACATCAGAGAAGCATTACCCAAAGCCGACCTTGTAATAGGAGCGGTTTTAATTCCGGGAGGTAAAGCACCCCATCTGATTACAAGAGATATGCTGCAGTTAATGAAAAAAGGAAGCGTACTTGTTGACGTTGCGGTTGACCAGGGAGGTTGTATTGAAACAACCAAACCGACTACGCACGATAACCCTACTTTTATTATTGACGATGTCGTTCATTACTGCGTGGCTAATATGCCCGGAGCAGTGCCTCATACGTCCACGCTTGCTTTAACAAATGCCACACTTCCTTACGCTGTTGAAATTGCAAATAAAGGATACGAAAAAGCTGTTAAAACAAATGAAGAAATAAAATTAGGATTAAATGTTGTTGACGGTAAAGTAACTTATAAAGCTGTTGCCGAAGCATTCAACATGCAGTATCATCCGGTTGATGAAATAATAAATTAATTATAAAAAAGAATATGAAGTAGGTTATTAAATGCCAACATTCACATTAAATGATAAAGAAATAGAATTCAAACCCGGTCAGACCATAATGGAAGCCGCAAAGGATAACGGTATATCTATTCCCCATTTTTGCTGGCATCCGAAATTATCGATATCCGGAAATTGCAGGGTATGTCTTGTTGAAGTTGAAAACATACCTAAATTGGTTATTGCTTGTTCTACGCAGGTAACGGAAGGAATGGTTGTTCATTCCGAGTCGGAAAAAACACTTGAAGCAAGAAACGCCGTGATGGAATTTCTGCTTATTAACCATCCTTTAGATTGTCCAATCTGCGATGAAGCAGGCGAATGTAAACTTCAGGATTACGCATACAAACATTCTACAGGCGAAAGCAGATATGTTGAAGAAAAAACTCATAAAGATAAAAGAGTACAACTTGGACCCCGCGTCATGTTCGACGGGGACAGGTGTATTTCTTGTTCACGCTGCATCAGGTTCTGCGATGAAATTGTAGGCAAACCCGAACTTACATTTGTAAAACGAGGAAATAAAGTTACAATCTCCACATTCCCCGGAAAACAGATGGAAAACAAATATTCAATGAATACGGTTGATATCTGTCCCGTGGGTGCATTGACAAGTATAGATTTTCGGTTTCAAGCAAGAGTTTGGGACTTATCTTCAAACCCTTCAATTTGCATCGGTTGTTCGAGAGGATGCAATATTGATATTTGGGTAAGGAACAACGAAGTAAAAAGATTAACTCCAAGATTTAATGATGACGTTAACAGCTATTGGATGTGTGACGACGGAAGACTTAATACATTCAAACACGTAAATGCCGAAAGCAGAGTCGACGGAGCGCATATAAGAAAAGACGGTCAGCTTGTTGAAGCAGGCTGGGATGAAGCTTTTGCAAACGCATCTTCAGAGTTAAAGAATATCTCAAACAAAGAAATTGCTTTTATAGGCTCTGCATTCTCTACCTGCGAAGATAATTTCCTTTTAACAAAATTTGCAAAAGAAATTGTCGGCTGCAAGAATATAGATTTTATAAGACACGTCGATTCTGATTTTGGTGATGAATTGTTAAGGCAAAATGATGTAACACCCAATACTATGGGAGCCGAACTTACAGGCGTTTCACCGAAACAAGGCGGTCTGAATTTGGACGGAATTATTCAAGGTATTAAATCCGGAAAGATAAAAGGATTGTTTGTAATGGAAGATGATCTGTTGGAAGCATATCCCGAGCTTGAAAAATCTTTACCGAATCTTGAATTATTAATTGTTCTCACTTCCAATTTTAATAAAACCACGCCGTTTGCAGATTTTGTTTTTCCCGCAGCCACTTTTGCCGAAAAGAACGGTACATTTATTAATTTCCAGGGAAGAGTTCAAAGAATAAAACCTGCGGTTGAAACTACCGACCTGGATAGAAGTCTCGACGGCATGGCAATGAGCAGACTTGATAAATTTGGTACCAGGTTTGACCGCTGGGCAAAAGGCAACAAGCGCGATGCACGTTCAAGCTGGAAAATTATATCCGGTCTTTCCGTCTTATTTGATAAAAAATTGAAATACAAAATGACGGAAAATGTTTTTGATGATATTAGAAAAAACATTGATGCATTTAAAGGGTTGGATTACGATATAATAGGTGATAAGGGCGTTTTACTTAAAAATAGATTAAATGAAGTATCCGAAACTGTTTAAAGGGTAAATAAAACGATGACAACACTTGAAATAATATTATTTTCTTTGGGCAAGATAGTAATTTTACTAATTCTTATTTTACTTACCGTATCGTACTTAGTTTATTTTGAAAGAAGAATAAGTGCATGGATACAAAACAGGCTCGGTCCTAACAGAGTGGGTTGGGAAGGAGTTTTACAGCCTTTTGCCGACGTATTAAAATTGTTGCTTAAAGAAGACATTGTACCCGATAATGCTACTCATAAAATTCATGCTTTGGCACCCATGATTGCTTTGTTTGTTGCATTCAGCACTTATGCGGTAATACCTTTCGGTCCAACCGTAACTTTATTCGGGTATTCCGTTCCGCTTGTTGTAGCTGATATAAACATCGGTATTTTATATGTACTTGCGCTTACCTCAATTGGCGTTTATGCTATTACGTTAGCCGGTTGGTCTTCCGGCAGTAAATACTCTTTACTCGGCGGTATTCGTTCTTCGGCACAGATGATCTCTTACGAAGTTTCTATGGGATTTTCTATCGGCGGAGTTATTCTCCTTTCGCAGTCACTCAGACCTACGGAAATTGTGCTTGCTCAATCAGGCTGGATGTGGAACGCTTTTATTCAACCGATCGGGTTTATTACGTTTTTGGTATCTGCATTTGCAGAAACAAACAGACTGCCTTTCGACCTGCCCGAAGCCGAACCTGAACTGGTCGGAGGTTTTCACACGGAATACAGCAGTATGAAATTTGCCGGATTCTTTTTAGCCGAATATGCAAATATGATTATTGCTTCTGCATTGATAGTTACTTTATATTTAGGCGGCTGGCAATTACCGTTGGTCGATTCTTTCGGTTTACCGGGCGGAGTTGTTATTGCTCTTCAGATATTGGGATTTTTCGTTAAGATGGGAATCTTATTGTTCTTCTTTTTATGGGTTAGATGGACACTTCCCAGATTCCGTTACGATCAGCTTATGAACTTAGGATGGAAGGTAATGTTCCCGTTATCTTTAATAAATATAATTTGGGTAGCTGTTCTAATAATGGTGTTTAATATTTAAAAAGGAATAGATTTTTTATTCGGAGATTAAATGGCAGAAAAAAAGAGATTAAAAGATTTAACATTTTGGGATAAAATTTACATTCCCGCCATATTAAAGGGATTGGCTCTTACTTTTAAAAATTTACTCGGACCAAAATATACATTAAGGTACCCGGAAGAAAAATTTATTCCGCCCGCTTCATACAGAGGACGCCCTGTTCTGGTTGAAGATAAAAACGGTTATGAAAGATGTGTTGCCTGCGGACTTTGTTCAAGGGTATGTCCTGCATTGGCAATAGAAGTTCAAGCCGCAGAAACCGAAAGGGAAAAAGAAAGATACCCCGAAAAATTTGAGATAAACATGCTTCGCTGTATTTTCTGCGGATTTTGTGAAGATGTTTGTCCCGAAGAAGCAATTGTAATGAGCAAAGATTATGAAATGGCTTTCGATAACAGGGAAGATGCCATTTACGGCAAAGATAAATTGCTGATTCCCGTTGATCAGCTTAAAGACAGAATTGAGTTTTTGAGAGGATATAAATAATAATATTCTGATTCTCTAGAAAAAACCTCCGTCGGCTTTGCCGTCAATATGCTTCTTTTTATCTATAATTTTTCCGAGATCATTTACAACTTTTCCATGACAAGAGACACAGGATGATACGGAAAGAGTCCCGAAACCTAAATGTCCTTCCGGCGGTAAACCGTGACACGACCCGCAACCGGCCTGAGTTCCGTCAACCTTTGTCCAATCAACCGTTTTATTGGAACCGGTAATTTTATCAGTTGAATAAATAAATTGGTTTTCAGGTCTCGCGTCGCTTTTTTTGAATTCAAAATTTCCGTGACAGTATGTATTTGAACACGAAGTTGACGCGTTGTTATAATTTGCATTCGAAGCAATTCCGTTTACAGCCAATCCTTTAAAATTCAGTTCCGCAGGCAGGTCGGAATCAATATGCCCTGCAGCATCAAAACTTTGGGGAACATCGTGGCAGTTATCGCATTTTACGTTATCGGTTAAGTCGTTATTATATAAGTGGCTGTTGTGTGCGCCCACTCCTTTGCTTGTAGTCAGCGTGTCTCTGTTCGTATCCCTCGGCGGTGCAATTTTACTAAGATCGTTAAAGTTGCCGTGGCAGGTATTGCAGGCTTTCGGTCCTTCTTTTTCTGTGTGACAGGTTAAACAGCTTTTACCCGTAATCCCGCCGTTGAAATCCGATGCGTGGCAAGACTGACAAAGTGCAAATGACCATTTATTAGCTTTGACCAAATTTCCGTGAAAATTTGGTGAGCTTACGGATTTTATACCGTCTTTATGAATTTTTAAATCAGTCGGTTTTTGCGGTATGTTTGTCTGTAAATCACTGCAGCCGTTAAATATTATAGCAGTTATAAATATTAAAGAAATTAATGTCAGTAATCTTTTCATAAACTATACAAATAATTTTTATTTATGACAATATCCACAAAATCCGGATTGAGACGGAACTTTCGAGGGTAAACCGGTATGACAATTATAACAAACCGAGCCGGAGTCGTCGTGCCAATCACCCCTAACATCCCTCATAAAATTGGGAGGATGAGTCCTCGGATTTGTCCCTTTTATTCCGTCGCTATCCAAATGACAAGTAATACAAGTCGGATCCGCACCTTGAACATCGTGACAAGATGCACAGGTTTCAATATCCCTTTTAGCTAAAGTAGCGTGCAAACCTCCGCCTGTACCGACTCCCAAAGTTTTGAAGTCCGGTTTTAAGTGTGAAGTCGGAACAATTCCGCCGAGAGCGAAATCCTCGCTGATAGAACTGTGACAACTTGCGCAGAATGTTTGTACTTGATGACAAGATGCACATTCCGTGGTTTTTCCTTTCGCTTCAATTCCGTGCGTAAGTCTGAAGTTTAATTCGTGAACCCTTGTAATTTGCTGCTGCTTTACGCCGTTCTTTATTTTTGAAGGCGAGTACGGTTGAAAGAACTGCGTAGCTGAATTGCTTTCGGTAATTACATTTGTTGCAACGTGACAGTCCTGACAAGTTTGTTTTTGATGACATAACTGACAATTGGCGTCGATGTTTTGTGCCGAAAACTTGTGAGTTTTTATAAACGAAAAACTTTTATGAGTTTGAGGAATTAAATTAGCTGTTGATATATGACAAGATTCACAATTTGAAGTATTGAATGCTACACCGCCGTCATTGTGGCACGAATAACAAGTTTCCATTTCCGGTTTAAAGCTGTCGGACTGAAAAGCGTAGTCAACTTCGTTTAATCCTTTATGACAACTATTGCATTCCAAATTTTGGTCGGTAACGTGAATCTTATGGTTAAAATTTAAAATAGATTCTGTCTGTACGATTGGTTCAAATGTATTTTTGTAATGACACAGATTGCAATTCTCTTTATCTTCAACTTCATGGCAATTGGAACAATCTTCCTGCGTGGGAATCAGCATATCTTTTAATGTTACGCTTTCTTCAACACTGCTGTGGCAGTCCTGACAATCGACATCGTTTTCTTTGTGTATTTTATGAGAAAACTTGATTACGGTAGAATTATTATCTTGAATGCCGATATTAGGACTTTCCGTAGGAGCGTTTATGTATAAAAAGCCGCCGATAATAAACGCGAAAAATGTATAAATAAGAAATTTCTTCATATAAATATCTTACAATTTTGTATTGAACCAATAATTTAATCTGAAGTAGAACCTGTAGTCGTTTTTATAAATTACACTGTTCAAATATTGCATCTGAAGGTCAAAAGATAACTTTACAATCGGTCTGAAATTTATACCTGTTAGTATGGTTGTTAAATTGTTTGTATCGGATCCTTCCGAAAGTTTATAATTTGAATAAGAAATACCAACCGAGGGTGTAATTTTGCCGTCAAAAAATGAATATGCAGAGTAGAGGGAAAGTGCATCTAATTCACCTGCATAACCGGTTGTTTTTCTGTAACTCAGAGTTCCGTAATTTGAGATAATGCCCAAGGTAAACCTCTGAGAATTATCGTCTTTATAAGTAACAACTCCGTATTTGCCCGAAAGTGTAAAGGTGTTATTGATTTTGTAATCTACACCGCCTTCAAATTCTTTTGTGTTTCCGTAATCAAATACGGCAAAAATGGAATTATATCTTAAATTAGGTGCCCGGTAATTATAGTACATTCTGAAAGTAAAATTTTTTACCTTGGTAAATTCTCCGTCAATTTGAAATTTGGAAGTCTGGCTGAAGTTTAAGTCATAATCGTAACGAGTGTTAATAATTAGCGTATTTGGAAGGTAGTAATTTACCTGTGCACGGGCATATTGGTATTGATTAGATTTATTACTGATCAGTACCTGAATAGGATTAAGATTCAGATCCAGTCTGGTTGCCACATAATCTCTCGGTTTAAAATTTTTATTTATATAGCTGAGAGAAATTTGAGTGTTGGTTATATAATTTGTTGAAATTTTTCCGCCGAGTATGTAGTTGTCATTCCAATTTGAAATTATCTCGAATTTTTGATAAGCGGGTACATTGGCTCCGTAATATCCTTTAATTAAAATTCCTTTTGTTTTTATCCTGATGTTCAGTCCGTCAAAAATTCCGCCTGCAAGAGCATTAAATAGGGGCTGGCGTCCGAGTCTTAAAGTTACAACGTCAAAGATTTTTCTTCCTTCTATATAAAAATTATAAAGCCTAAGCCTTGGGTCGGTGTCTAAGGATTGTGCAAAGTCATTTTCAAAGTTTAAGTATGACTTAATTGTAAAATTACCCTGACTGAAATTTAAATTTAATACTTGAAATCCCCTGATTGATTTCACCGAATTTCCCGGTGTGCTGTATCTTTCGAACGAGTAAAGAGACGATGAAATATTACCGGTTAGTTTTTGAGGATAGAGATACGTTAAAAAACTAACCGATAATAAAAATAGGAGGAACAATTTTTTCATAATTGTCTCACTAATTATCTTTCAATTATAAGTGCAAGATGTTATTTCTTTTTAGGGACGTAATGTTTTATTTTATCCCACATCTTGCTGAAATCCCTTGCTACAAAAGTCGGGCTGTCAGGATTATGGCATTGTGTACAGAGCTTTTCGTGTTCTTTATAAATCAGCAATCCGTTTTCTACAGCTAACTTTTTATCTTTCATAATTTTACGTTTTTTGTATGCGCTGCCCGGACCGTGACAAGATTCGCATCCTACTCCGTCTTCTTTTTTATATTTTTTACCGAGTAATTTCTTGTCTACATTATATGCAGTTACGTGACATTTCAAACATTCCGGAGTTTCGGCAGCTTTGGTTTTGAATCCTTTTTTGGCGGCAATTTTGTCAGCTTTTTCCATCAATAAAGCTTTATAAGCTTGGGCATGTTTGCTCTTTTTCCAAATTTTAAGTTGTTCGCCTTGGGAAGGTTTTTTATGACACATTCCGCAGGTTTTAACGCCAACATATTTATAAACTTTTTTGGATTGAGCAAAATAGAGAGGAATAGAAATAATGAAGGTGAGTATGATTATTTTCTTTAACATTTTCTCCTCTGATTTTAATTTTGAAAATATTTCAATTAAAATTTAAATGTTCATTACTAATCTACAAAAAAACGTATAGATGTCAACATCTTTTTATAATTACATCAATTTACAGACCAAAACACGAATTATCTAAAAAAACCAAATTTTGATTAAAATTAAGTTTTTTTAGATTTTTTACGTTGAAATCAGTTTATAAAATTTCTCAACTAAGGGAAATAAATATTTTTTTTATTCAATTTTGGAAAAAAAATAATTCAAAAGCCTTTCGGAAAATCACTTTGTAACATAATGACTCTATGTAATTATTATTTCTCATAGTGAAACAAAAGCTCCGTTAAAAACTTGGAAAATATAAGCTTTTATGCTGGCACATCAATTGTCCCATTTCTGCGATATGATTATGAAATTTGTAAATACAAAAAAATTTTTAATATCTCTGATTTTATTTTTGGGTTTTTACGGCATTAGTTTTGCGGCTGCCGCTGACGAAGGCGGTTACTCTGACAAACTATCCGTTTTTAACGGCGAAAGTATTAAATTTTATGTGTCCACTTCTTCTGCAAACTATCAAATTAAAATTTATAAGTTAGGTGAAAATGCAGGTCCGGTTTTTACTTCTCCAATTTTGTCCGGCGGGATCCAACCTATTCCTGCAGATGGATATAAAAATGGGTTTAATTGGAATAAAAGTTTTGAAATGGTTATCCCCAATAATTGGAAGCCGGGAGTTTACAGAGCAACTTTTCCCGCATCGAAAAATTTCTTTGAAAATACGGATGAAATTATTTTTGCCGTGAAAAATCCTAACGCAGGTTCATACTCTAAAATTGCAGTTATTTTAACGGTTAGCAATTGGAATGCATATAATAATTTTGGCGGGAAGAGTTTATACAATTATAATTCCACAAATTCCAAAAAAGCAGACAAAGTATCTTTCGACAGACCGTTTAATTACAGCAGCCTTACCGATTTTCATAACTGGACGGAAAAATTAATTAACTGGTTGGTAACGGAAAACTTAAAAGCCGAATTTATTACTAACCTTGATTTGTACCAAGATTCGAGTTTACTTGCAAATTATGAAGTCGTTATCGATGTAGGTCACGATGAATATGTTACTCTGCAGGAAAGAAATCAATTGCAAAGTTTTGTAAACAACGGCGGAAGGCTTATGATACTTGGGGGGAACACCTATTGGTGGCAGGTAAGATTGGAAGACAACGGCAGGACCCTGGTAAACTACAAAGACCCTTACAGAGATCCGCTGCTCGGAATAAACGATAAAGTAGTTACTACAAGATGGTTCGATTATCCGCTGTATAATCCCGAAACAAAATTAACCGGTGTTACCTTTAGAGAAGGCGGTATTGTAAACTACGAGGACGGCACATTACCCAAATCTCAAGGTTACGGAGATTTTGCGGTTTACAACTCACATTATTGGGTATACAAAGGAACCGGACTTAAAGACGGCGATGAATTCGGGTATGATGCAAGTATAGTCGGCGTAGAGGTTGACGGTAATGATTTTACTTGGCAGAACGGTATTCCTACCGTAACCGGCAATGACGAAACTCCTGCCAACTTCAGAATTTTAGGGTTGTCACCCGCAGCCAATAAGGAAGACTACCAAAACGGACACGCTGTAATGGGAATGTATTTTATCCCAAATGGAGGCGCTGTTTTTACGGCTTCAACTCTTAATTGGGCTAAGGGACTTCCGTCAGACGTTAACGTTCAAAAAATAACGCACAATATTTTAACACAATTTTTAAAAAACACTTACCCGCCCGAAATTGTTTCCTGGTCCCCCGGTAAAACCGTATCAAAAACTATTAATAAGGAATCTGTTTTTATAAATGATAGAGATAATATTACTCTTACTAACGCTTCGTTAAATTTCCGTATAAATACTGTTGATCCTAAAGGAGAAGCGGTTAAATATTTGTGGAAAGTAAACAATATCGAAGCAGTGAATTCAAATTCGGCAGATTTTACTTTTTACAACAACAATCCATCGGGTATTTATGTGATTACTGCATTAGCCTTTAATTCTAAAGATACTTCCGAAATAAGTTGGAAAGTAACAACCGAATTTAATGCAGCCGATTATTCGGTAAGCGGCAGTGTTGCATACGATAATTCAATTTCAACTCCTCTTCAAAATGTCAGGGTTGAACTAACACCTGCCAACGGCGGAAGCATGTTAACCGCAATAACGGATGCAAACGGAAATTATATTATTAATAATGTTTCTTCCGGCACTTATAATTTGACGGCATCATTTACCGCACAATTTCCTTCCAATTATATAAATGCTACGGACGCTTTGGTAACGGTACGATATTTTGCAGGGTTGCTCTCTCTTAATCCGTTGCGGATTGCGGCTGCAAATGTCGATAATTCGGGAGGAGTAAATTCAACGGATGCATTGATAATTGTAAGAAGATTTGCAAATTTGATATCTACCTTTAAAAAACCCGATTGGATTTTTGAAACAAGACAAATCAGTGTAACTAACTCAAATTTAACATCTCAAAATTTAAAAGGAATTGCCGCAGGCGATGTTGACGGTTCTGCAAAAGGACCCTTCTGAAAAATTTTGTCGAACTATTTTACCGCTCGTCGAAATCCTTAAAATAACCGAAAAAATACAAACTGATTTATAAAGAGATTAGTTCTTATTCTGATACAAAACCGATACTATAATATCCTTCTTTTCCGCTTAAAAACAGACATTTCTGTGGCATATTACTTGACTATAAATATCAGATAAATAAAAGGGTTAACAATGAAAAAGATTTTTTTACTTTTCACATTTTCAATTATTTTTACCGCGTTTGCTTTTTCGCAAACTACCGTAAGCCTGCCCGATGTTACCGCTCCGCCCAACACCGACGTGAGCATACCCATTGATGTGACAGGGTTTAATAACGTAAGTGCCATCAGTTTGATAATAAATTACGATCCGAATGTTTTAACATTTCAATCAAATCCCGATCCGCTGAGCGGGGTTTATTTTATTAACGATTCGAGCGAAATAGGACAGATTAGAATTGGATGGTTTAGCATAACCCCGATAAATGTGGGCAGCGGTGCACTTTTACATTTGAATTTTAAATACCTGGGCGGAACTACAAATCTTGAATTTGAGACCACAAATACAAACGAAATTGCCGACCCTTCAGGTACGGGTATTCCTACAACTTACAAAAACGGAAGCGTTGCCCCTTTGGCAGTAACTCCAATTGCTTCAATAGGCGACTATGTATGGAACGATAAAAACGGAAACGGAATACAGGAGCCGACAACCGAACCCGGTTTGGCAAATGTAACGGTAAAATTATTTGATGCTACTGCTGATCCGAATGCTGCGGGTACTCCCTTGAAAACCGTCGTCACGGATCCAAATGGTTTATATGAATTTTCGGGTTTGTCTGCCGGGATTTATAGAGTAAAATTTGAAGTTTTAAATGGATATAAGATCAGTCCTAAACAAACCAATTACCCTGCTGGTGTAGACGGTGATTCCGACCCCGACCCGGCTACCGGTCTTACCGATAAAATAACCTTAGCCGACAGTCAAAATATTTACGGAATTGACGCGGGTATGTTTATCCCTGTTCCGCCAACTCCCACCGGCTCGATAGGCGATTATGTTTGGAATGATTTGGACAGCAACGGCGTTCAAAGAGATATAACTCTCGAACCTCCTTTGGCTAATGTAACGGTAAAATTATTTGATGCAACTGCTGATCCGAATGGAACAGGAACTCCGCTTCAAACAACGACGACAAATTCATCCGGTAATTATGAATTTTCCAATTTACCTGCCGGAACTTATAAAGTAAAATTTGAACTGTTTAACGGATATGTTTTTAGTCCCAAAAATTTTAGTTACCCTACTTTCAAAAACAGTGATTCCGACGCCGACCCGGTTACCGGCTTGACGGATGCAATAACTTTAGCCGACAGTCAAAATATTTACGGAATTGATGCGGGCATGTTTATTCCTACAGTACCGCCTGCCGTCAGCTCTGTCGGAGATTTTGTATGGAATGATAATAATGCAAACGGAATACAAGACAACGGTGAGTTAGGAATTAAAGACGTAGTTGTAAAA
>CAZAOG010000068.1:0-14294 GCA_964486645.1 uncultured Ignavibacteriaceae bacterium
ATAATGTAAGAAACCCTTTGTAAGTTATTATATTACGAGGGCTTTTGTGGAGGTGGCGGGAATCGAACCCGCGTCCGAAGTTAAGATCCAACAAACGTCTACACACATAGTCTGTTTTTATTTTAACTTAAAGTTACCAAACAGACAAGGATCGCTTTAAGCCTGCTCATAAAAAATTCGCTTTATCTGCAAGAGCGGCAGATTAAGCTATCGCACTTAAACGACGCTCATCTAATTTCCAGTGCGAAGAAAAATTAGTGAACGGCTGTTTAATTAAATTAAGCAGCTAAGGCGTAATTATATTCGCCAGTTATTGTTTTTTTCCGGTTGTTTAACGTGTACTCCGGAGGAACACGATGCGCAGTTCATTGCCTCTTCAACCCCGTCGAAGCCAATGTCACCCCCATTTATTATATTATAAATATTTGATTACAAACGGCGAATTCAAAATCCGCAATTCATAATTGTCCTAGGGTTTCCATTCGATGTCGGGTATGCCGGCAATTTTATTTTCATAACGTGAAAGAACAAAGAACAAATCGGATAATCTGTTTACATAAACAACAATTTCCTTATTTACTTTTTCCGAGTTACTCAGTTCAACAATCTCCCTTTCGGCTCTTCTGCAAACAGACCTGCATACGTGAAGCACGGAAGAACTTTTTGAGCCGCCCGGAAGAATAAACGATTTTAATTCATCCAACTCATTTTCATATTTATCAATTGATTCTTCAATAAATTTATAAAAAGAATCGTCAACTCTGAATACATTCAGTTTTTTAGTTTTCTCGGTATCGGGCGCTGCCAAATCGGCGCCAAGAGTAAATAATTGACTTTGTATTTTCCGCAGAATTTTTTTTACTCCGTCATCAACGCTTTCAACAACCGCCGTACCTATAAACGAATTCAATTCATCAATAGTTCCATAAGCCTTTAATCTTTGGGCGGATTTTTTAACCCGCTCACCGCCGAATAATGAAGTCTCTCCTTCATCGCCCGTTTTTGTGTAAATTTTCATCTACTTAAAGGCAGTTTGTTTATTGAAACATTCAATTTTTTCATTTCGTCTATTTTAACGCTTAGCTCTTTTTTAGATTCGTAAGCTTTTTTAATAAAAGCCAATCCGTATGATTTTTTATCACTTTCGCAATAACTCAACGAGGTTATTTCACCGGCTTCATCTCCGGCTTCATCATAAAGAATAACCGGCAGCTCACTATTTACAACGGAATTGATTACAATTCCTTTAAGATTCCGTTGAACTTTTTGGTACGTATCCAAACGTGCAATTACTTCCTGTCCGATGTAACACCCTTTATTAAAATCGACAAAATCAATTAAGCCCAATTCGTGCGGATTATATTTATCGTTTAATTCTTCGGGCGCGGAAGGAAATCCCTTTTCTATTCTGTACAAATTATACGCGTCTTCGCCTACAAGATTAAAATTGAACGGTCCTTTATTATCGATAATATATTCCGCTAATTTTTTACCCGTTTCTTGGTCTGAAATAAGCCAATATTTAATCTCGCCGTTCAGCTCAAATATTTTCAACACAAAGAACATCAGCCCTTCCATATTTATCACTTTCAATTGGTTGCCTTTCATTTCACTTATGCCGTTGCCGGTTAATAATGTGATGAATGAATTTGCCTGCGGACCGAGTAATTCCAAATGAGAATATTTGTTTAGTGCCGGTTTTATTTCCACATCGTCGGCAATTATATAACGCGAGATCCAGCTAAAAATTTTATCTTCATTTTCTTTGTTGCAAATCAAAAGATTATAATCTTCAAAATTTACAACCGTTGTTAAATCTATAATTCTTCCTTTGCCGGTAGTAAAAAATGTTCTTTGCAGCTGACCTTTCTGCAAATCTTTTAATGAATTGGTAGCAATTCTATTTAAAAAGTCCAGCGTATCCTTCCCTTTTAATTCAAAGATAGATTTCTTTGATAAATAACGAAGAGCCACACCGTTAAAAAGAGAATTTAATTCTTCTTCCGCGGTAGTAAAACATTTAAATTGCTTGGACTTTTCATCTACATTTCCGCACATCTCTTTAAGATACTCATATGTTTTTAGTCCAATATTTTCAATTGTTTCAGACATTTATTAACCTGCAATCCTTAATATTATAAAGATGAAAAAATTGTAGTGATAAATTAAATAAAATGAAAGTTATAATGAAGCATTAAAAAGCGGACGGAAAACACTAACCTTTTAACTTCCGCTAATAATTTACACAAAAATTAAATTGTTTTAATAAGGTCTTCTTAAACTGCGGTCTCTTTTACTAACATACGCCGAATCTTTCGTACTCCAATAAAACGGGATTGAATCTAAAACCGCAATTCTGTCGCCGGAGTTAAAGTAAAGATATTCATAATAATCAGGATATTCATCGTTGTTTACGTTAGCCAAAGTCCTCTGAAAATCAATTCCTTTATACGTCATCAAAAGGTGCGGCTTTTCTCTAATTCCGTTTATGAAGAAATAATTATAGTCTATGTGACCGCTGCCTCTTGCGTAATAAAAATCGACGCTCATATACAACGTGCCTTTATATGACCATCTGTCAAGATGCATATCTCTCAAACCGCCGTGTGAAGGTATCGGCGTATCCCAAACAACATTAAATTGATTTCCGGTATATTCAAACAACGTCAGATAAAAGAAAGCAACGCCCAAATCGGTACTGTCAAGGTCAATAAAACTTTGGTTGTAACCGACAATATTATCCGGTTCGATTAACCTTTCGCCCGGTTTTGATTTTGCAATTACACCAAAAATATAATTCCCGCCCTTGTTGTAATATATTACGGCGGACTTGGGAATATTGAATGTGAAGGTTTTATCAAAGTCCACAAGATAAGTGCCGGGTTCGTAATGCTCTAAAACAAATTCTTTTAAAGCCAATGTATCGTACGGAGAATTTGACGTTGAAAGACTTTTTTGTTGTTGAAGATTATATTGTTGTATGTCCACATCTTTAGAAGGTGTATAAGCCACACGTTCCCCGGGTGCAAACTGCCCGTTATCAACCGGTTTTTTCTCTTCGTCTCCGCACGAAGATATCAAAACGGCAATACTTAAAAACAAAATGCTTAAAAATATTTTCTTCATTATTGTTTATTCCCAAATTTTAATTTATAATCTTCCAACTATATAATACAACAATTATTATGCCGATGTAATTTACAATTCAATTAAAGTATATTTGTATAAATTAGCAATGAAAAAGACAGTTGAAATTATAGAAATATCATTTTGATATAAAATGTTCAATAATAAGAATTAACGGAAACAGATCATTTTGCGAATTCATTCATAAAGTATGCCGAACTTTTTATACCCAATTGAAAATGGTCCAAACTAAAATGTTCGTTCGGCGAATGTAAATTCTCGGTGTTTAATCCCATTCCCATAAGCACTACGGTTGTATTTAATTTTTTGGCAAACACAGGAACGATAGGCACCGAACCGCCTTCGCGCATATATACTATTTTCCTGCCGAATGCTTTTTCCATTGCTTTGCTTGCTGCAATTGTAGATTTATCATCCAAAGAAGTTAAAGCCGGGTTAGCTCCGTGAAGATTACTTACTTTTACCTTCACCGATTTCGGAGCGATTTCTTTTATGTATTTGGTAAATGCTTTTGCAATTTTTTTAGGGTCCTGATTCGGCACAAGTCTCATACTTATTTTTGCTTTTACCTTTGAAGGTAAAACGGTTTTAGCACCGTCTTCCGTAAAACCTCCGATTATTCCGTTGCAGTCTAATGTGGGTCTGGCCCAAAGGCGTTCAAGAGTTGTATATCCTTTTTCGCCTCTTAATTCGGCTACACCTAATTCCTTGGCAAATTTTTTGTCCGAAAATTTTAACCTTTTAAAATTATCTCTTTCTTTTTTTGTTAATTTTAAAACATCATCATAAAATGTAGGGATAGTAATCCTGCCGTTTTTATCCATTAACTTGTTTATCATTTCCGCTAAGACGTTAATCGGATTGGCAACGCCGCCTCCGAAACTGCCCGAGTGCAGATCTCTATTCGGACCGGTAACTTCGACCTCCAAATACGACAGACCTCTTAATCCGTAAGTTATTGTAGGTGTTCCGACATCATATAAGGCGGTATCGGATATTAAAACGGTATCACATTTTAAAAGTTTTTTATTTTCACTTATAAATATTTCTAAATTCCGGCTTCCTATTTCCTCTTCGCCTTCGATTATAAATTTCACATTAAGAGGAAGTTCTCCTAAGGTTTTCAGATAAGCTTCCACGCTTTTTATGTGCATAAAAACTTGTCCTTTATCGTCCGTTGCTCCGCGGGCAAAAATTTTATTGTCTTTTACGGTAGGTTCAAAGGGCGGTGTATCCCACAGCTCAATCGGGTCAACGGGCTGCACATCGTAGTGTCCGTAAATCAGAACCGTAGGTTTCTCTTTTGCTTTCAGCCATTCACCGTAAACAAGCGGATGTCCTTTCGTCTTAATTACTTTAACTTTTTTAAGTCCGGCTTTTACTAATTTGTCTTTTACAAATTCAGCGCAATTGTTTACTTCGTTTTTATAATTCGGGTCAGTGCTGATGCTTGGAATTTTTAGAAAATCTTTAAGCTCATTTATGTAGTTATTCTTATTTTTATCAATATATTCAGTAATTTTTTTCAATATAAAACCTCCGCTTGGTTAGAATATTATTTAGTAATAAAAAAATTATATTATAATAATAATTTTAATTTTGATAAAAAGATATTTTTCTGTAAAAAAGAACAAATTAAAAATAGATATTTTTATTGACTATCAAAATTTTAAAATTCTTTTTATTCATCTTTAGTATATTATTTGCGTGATTTTAGATAAATACATACTTAAAAATCATCTAATCCCTTTTGTGTACGCCACTTTGTCTTTGATGGGTATTTTTCTTCTTCAATTTTTAATGAAATTTGCAGATAGGCTCGTCGGTAAAGGACTGGGTATTTGGATAATAATAAAACTGATAGTTTATAATTTAGCTTGGATGGTTGTTTTAGTGGTTCCAATGGCAACGCTTGTAGCAACGCTGATGGCTTTTGGAAATATGTCTCAGAACGATGAAATAACCATTATAAAATCATCAGGCGTAAGTTTATACAGAATAATTGCGGCTCCTTTGCTTGCCGGTGTTGTTTTAGCTTATCTTCTGTTTTTATTTAACGATAACGTACTGCCCGACGCTAACCATAAAGCAAAGGTTTTAATGCAGGATATATCCAGACAAAAGCCAACTTTGTCTTTAACCCCCGGCGTATTCTCTCAGGAAATCACTAATTATTCGATACTGGCAAGAGATATTAACCCGAAGACAAATTTGTTGTATAATCTGACAATTTATAATTACACGAATCCGGCTAAAATTGATATTGTTACCGCGAAAGAAGGTAAATTATTTTTTTCAAAAGACCAGACTAAATTAATAATGGATTTGAAAGACGGGGAAATCCACCAGTCCGATGTTTCGGATAAAAATCTTTACAGAAAACTACTTTTTAGAAAACATAGAATAATAATGAGTGCTGAAAAATTTTCTTTTCAGCAGTCGGGCCCCGGTGTGCCGAGGGGTGACAGAGAATTAAGTACGACTGCAATGTCGATTATCATAGACAGTCTTGAGCAGATTAAGCAGATCAACATAAATTCACTAAACAAGCAGGTTGAAAAATATTTTTTTATAAATCCAAACCTAAGTAAAGTGAATATATACAATAATAAAAATAGAGCTGTTTATTCAAAAGCGATTAGTAATGTTACTACCGCTAAGAATATAATTTTAAGTGGTTACAACAGAATAAATTTCTTACAGGACAGAATAAACGGATATTGGGTTGAAATTTATAAGAAGTATGCTCTGCCTTTTGCCGTTATTGTATTTATAATTATTGGGGTTCCGTTGGGAGTGAAGGTTAAAAAAGGCGGATTTGGGGTAGCGGCAAGTATTAGCTTATTTTTCTTTTTAATTTATTGGGCTTTTTTAATCGGCGGTGAAAAACTCGGTAACCGCAACATGCTTTCACCCTTCCTTGGAATGTGGGCGGCAAATATTCTGCTTTCATTTATAGGTATAATTTTAATTATCAAAACGGTAAAAGAAACAAAGGTAATCGACATAGAAAAATTCAAAAAATTTATCCCGAAAAAATTGAAGATTCAACCGACGGAAGTAAATGAAAATATTAGATAAATATTTAACTAAAAGTTTTTTGTTGACAATAGTTTTTGCCTTAATTGCTTTTACGCTTGTTTTTGTAATTATAGATATAATGGAAAATCTTGATGATTTTATCGACCAAAATGTTGCCGGTTACATTATTGCTTATTATTACTTAGTCTTTACTCCGGATATTTTAAATTTAATGATCCCGGTTGCTGTTTTGTTCTCGGCATTATTTACAGTCGGTAAAGCCTCTAACCTAAGTGAATTAACGGCTATCAAAGCAAGCGGAGTGAGCTTTTACCGTTTTATGGCTCCGTTCATATTTGCAACTCTTTTAATTAGTTTTGCCACCATTGTTTTTTCGGGATATATTGTACCGATGGCAAATAAAACCAAAATTAATATCCAAAGAGAATATTTAAAGAAGGGATTTACCAGCGCCGCAAGCAATATATTTTTCCAAGACTCCCAAACACGTTTGGTAAGCATTTCTTTTTTTGATGAGAAAAAAGAAATAGCCCGCAGGGTCAGCATTCAAAATTTTGATATAAATGACCCGACAAAAATGATTTCAAGAATTGATACGCCTACTATGGCTTATGATTCCGTTAATCATTACTGGAAAGCCTTAAACGGCACCGAAAGATCTTTTGATAATTTTGAAGAAAAGATATCAAGCTTCAAAGAAAAAATTTTAGCGGGACTTAATTTTACTCCCAATGAATTAATAGAAAAACAACAAAAACCCGAAGAAATGAACTTGGGCGAATTGCTGAAATTAATTAAAACTCAGGAAATGGTGGGCACGGACCCGACAAGAACACAAATTGAATTTTACTCAAGATTTTCTTTTGCGATGGCAAGTTTAATTGTTGTTTTTTTCGGGTTAACTATTTCCGCCAACAAAAGAGGCGGAAGTCTGGGTTCGCAAATAGGAATAAACATATTGGCGACCTTTATTTATTTGGTTTTTATGAAGGTGAGCAACGCATTCGGTAAAAACGGCGAACTCAATCCAATGCTTACCGCCTGGTTTGCCAATATTCTGTTTTTATTAGCCGCTCTTATTAATATTCCAAGAATAAAACAATAATAATTTAGGAATGTAATTTCGGCAGCGTGATTCTAAAAATTGTTCCGACAGGTTTATTGTTTAATATTTCTATCTTTCCGCTGAATTCATCCACAATTGATTTTACGATGCTGAGTCCGAGACCGTTACCTTCTATCCCCAGTTCCTCCGATTTTTCGCTTCTGTAAAATCTGTCAAATATTTTTTCTTTTTCTTTGTCGGGAATTCCGATGCCTTTATCCTTAACGGAAAAAACCACTACATCCGGTTTTTCGTACAACTCAACATCAATTGTATCGGACTTGTTCGAATATTTGATTGCATTATCTATTAAATTTTTTAATAAAATACTAAGCTGTTCATGTGTGCCTTTGATATGTATATCACTTGAAATATCGGTGTTTATTCTGTTTGGAATATTGTATGAATTAATCACGTCGTAAAATAAATTGGAAATATTTATTGGTTTACTTTTATTTAACAAAGCATTTTCTTCCCTGGAAAGTATTAAAAGAGATTTAATAATGTGAATCATCTTGTCGGTTTGAGTCTGCAGCAGGTGGAGTGTTTCTTTATATTCTTCGACGCTTCTGTCTTTTTTTAATATAAATTCCAACTCCGTTTTTAGCCCTGTTAAGGGATTTAGTAATTGATGAGAGGCATCGGCGGTAAACTGAGTTGTTTTGCCAATATATTTTTCAATTCTGTCAAAAAGCCTATTTAAAGTATCTCTTACCCTTCCCAAAACATCTTTTGAATCTGCTTCGTAATGAACTCTGTCTTTAAAATTTTTAAATGAAATATGATCGGCGGTGTCGATAATTTCAATTAAGGGGGCGATGCTTTTCTTCCCCAAATAATAGCTGGCTATTAATATTAAAAGAAAAAGAAACGGAAGTGCAATTAAGTTAGCCGTTACAACTCTGCGGATTAATTCATCCGAATTTTTTTTGAAAGTGGCTATTTGTATAATAAGTTTGGTTTTGTTATTAATATCTTTTAACTCATAGTATCCGATCCGCAAATTATCCGAATAGTTTTTAACATTTTCAAACAAATATTCTTTCTTTTTCAAATCGGTTTTTAATGGAATGGAAGTATAATAGTCATAATTCTTGCTTTTATACAACACCTTTCCTTCTATGTTATATATTTGAAGAAAAAGAGGAGATTCAGTAATATCAGTATAGTCAGGTTCATTTACTGCCAAGCTGTCGACAAAAATTAATGATTTATCGGTAAAGTGAGTCGACTTTAAGATTTTAGATATTTCACGTTTTAATCTGGCATCGATATTATCATCAATAACAAAATTAGTAATTGAATAGAAAAGCAGATTGTGGAGAATTAGAATTGTAATAAAAATTATTGAACTTAATATAGTGTAGCGTTTTATTGTAGAGGTAAAAAAAGATATTTTGGTTTTATTATTTTTCGACAAGTGTGTATCCTTCACCATAAACTGTTAATACTATCTCTTCGTCGGTTATTTCTTTCAGCTTCTTTCTTAAATTTTTAATTGTTACATCGCAGATATTAGTATGTGGATCAAAGTTTAATCCCCAAACTAATTTACACAATTTTTCTCTGCTAATAACCTTCCCTTTTTGGTTTATTAAGGTTCTTATAAGAGCAAATTCTTTATCGGTTAAAAGAACTTCCGTACCTTCGGGATTTTTAATTTTTCTCTCCAATAAATCTAAGGTTAAATTATTAATCAGTAAAGTGTCGGAGCTATGTTGATATCTTCTCAAAACCGATTTTATTCTTGCCATTAATTCTTCGAATGAAAAAGGTTTTGTTATATAATCGTCAGCGCCTAATTCCAAAGCTTCAACTTTGTTGTCAATCGCGCTAAGCGCCGTTAATAAAATTATCGGAGTTTCCAGCCCCATACCTCTGGTAATTTTACACACTTCCAATCCGGTTACCTTCGGCATTCTCCAATCAAGCAAGATTATATCCAGATCGATTGAAGATATAATTTCCAGAGCCTTTTCTCCGTCGGCTGCCAAGAAGACATCATACCCTTCTTCAAGAAAATTTTTCCTCAAAGATTGAGCAATTTGCTTGTCGTCTTCCGCTATTAAAATCTTCATAATTAAATTAATCTAATACTACAAATTTAATCAAAGGTAAGTATTTATCGACAATATAATAATGAAAATATTTTCATAATTGTTTTCTTGCATTACCTTAATTCATCGTCTAATTTTCTATTGTAATAATTTACATTTTTTAACAATATTATAAAAGGGAGGGGAATGATGAAAAAATTGTTCCTACTTATAATAGTTCTGCTTTTGGTCCCATCTTTAACTAATGCACAATCAACTTTTGTCGGTCCGGAAACTTGCCTCGCCTGTCACAATCCTACGGTAGGCGGAGCTTTTAATCCTCCTGCGTCCGATAAAACAGATTGGAGAGAAACTCTTCATGCCAACGGTTATTCAGCTGTACTAACCGATACTTATTCAATGGTTACCAAAAAAGGCATAATTGCTGATTATGACCAAAACGGTATTGATGATTTTAAAGACGGCCTTAATTTTAATAATATATCCAGTGCTTTTGATAAATACAAACCAAATGCACCTATTCTTGGTTATAGCGATTCAACGGGATATACTATTACAATCGGGACCCAAACGCACAAAGTTTATTTAACTTACGGCGGAAGCGGTTTATGGAAACAGCGCTTCGGAGTTAGAATAAATACAACAAACGAGGGTGAATCTAAAGATATTTATATTTCACCTATTCAGTTTAACGAAAAGACACACGAGTACGTATTATACCATCCGGATGCTTGGTATGATGCTAATGACCAACCCAAAGTGTTTAACACTTTAGCCGATGCTTCTACCAATTCAAGAAGTTTGGCAAAAGGTTGTTCCGGCTGTCACGTTACCGGTTTAACTTTAAACAAAACACCCGAGGGTGAATGGGTTGCAAAAAGCGGCGGTGTCTTAAACGAAGAACTTTACAAAGATAACCCAAGTTATCTTGACCTTGACCAAGACGGAAAAATAGACCAAATGAACATTGGTTGTGAAACCTGTCACGGTCCCGGAAGCGGCCATGTTAGCGGCGGTTTTCTCGGTCAACCCGGAAACAGAGGAATTATTCAACCTGAATTCTTAACAACCGAACAAGGTAATAATCTCTGTGGAATGTGCCATTCAAGAGGTAAGAGTTTACCTAACAATACTTTCAGCTTTCCATATGACGATCAAAATATGCAGAGCTGGGCTCCTGGAGATCTAGTCGATACTTATTACGAAAATAAAGCCGGTTATTGGGGCGATGGTAAAAACTCTAAAAAACACCATCAGCAGTTTTATGATCTAATGACAAGCAGCAAACCAACTTCACCGTATGAATCGGTTACTTGCTTTACCTGTCACGATCCTCACGGTTCAACCAACGAAGCCATGATCGTTACCGAGGTTGAGGAAGAATTACCGGATAATTCTCCGATTTTAATACCTACGGATGTTGACAACAACACGTTGTGCTTGTCGTGTCATTCAACCCATGGTGACTTTGCCGGTATTTCAAAAACAATGGTTGCTAACATCAACGATCCGGATTCATTGGCTGCCGTAGCTGCCGTGGTTACGGAGCATACTAAACATCCGTACGATCCAACCGGACCTACTGCAGCATCACGCTGTACCACCTGTCATATGCCGAAAATTGCAAAAAGTGCAATTCAATATGACATTCACAGTCACACATTTGAAGTAATACCTCCGCAGAAAACTTTAGACTATAAGATGCCTAACTCCTGCGCATTATGTCACTCTAAACCAAGTTACCCGAACTTAGCAATTCCGTTTACTGATGCTGACTTTACGGATTGGGGCGGAGCTAACCAACAAGCGCTCGCTACTGTTTTAAGGTCTTATTACGGAGACGGTGGTATTTGGTGGAATACGGGAACAACGGATATTCGCTATACGGATTTCAAAGTTCCTTCCGACTATAAACTTTCACAGAACTATCCCAACCCGTTCAATCCTACAACGAACATTAATTTCTCCGTTCCCGAAGCAGGCAATGTTAAAGTTGTAATTTATGATGCAATAGGAAATCAAGTGGAAGTTTTAGTTGACGAGTACAAAGAAGCCGGTAACTACAGAGTTAACTGGAATGCTTCTAATTATGCTTCCGGCGTATATTTCTACAGAATGCAGTCAGGAAGCTATACAAACATTAAGAAAATGATATTGATGAAATAATTCAGTATTCACATTCTTTTCCTTAAAAAGCCGCAGAGCTAAACTCTGCGGCTTTTTTATTTATTTACAATTTTTTTTATTAGATTAACCAAAAACTTTTTTAAATGAATGTATTAAATAAAAACAGAAAATATAAATTATCGGATAAATTTATTACAAACATTGCGGACCTGTATGTTGGTCTTATAGATACTTCATTAATAGACGATTTTATTTATTCGCTGGAAAAAAATTTGTACCGCTTCCCGGTAAACGACCAAACCGAGTCTAACCTTTACAGAATACTCTCGGTAAGATATGATAAAGCTTCCTTTGCATATAATTGTATTAATTATCCGATTTATTCACATCTTTTGGTTTCAATAGCTTCAAGCAGCAATTATTTAACCGACATTTTAATTAAAGACCCCGAATACTTTTACTCGTTAACAAACACCGAAACTCTGCAGAACAAAATCGAGAATATATCTTTTTATAGAGAAACGAAAAAATTATTGTCAAATTTTCATTCTTTCAAAGGGAAATTAAATTCATTAAAATCATTAAAGAGAAAAGAGATACTTAGAATAGGCGTTAACGATATTCTGGGTTATTCGGATGTAAAAACAACTATTGATCAATTATCCGTATTAGGGAAAACTCTTGCATCACATCTATTTGCTTTATGCTACCAAAATGTGTTAAATAAATATAAAATAAAAAGAACAAAAAAAGATTATGCTTTAGTTGCCTTGGGAAAACTCGGAGGTAATGAGCTAAACTATAGTTCGGATATTGACCTATTATTAATTTTTAATAAGAACATAAAAATAAATAAAAAGGAATATTTTGAATTACTTACGGAAACGATTCAACTTTTTATCGAAAGTTCAAACACATTTACCGAAAACGGTTACTTGTACAGAGTGGACTTCAGGTTAAGACCCGACGGCGGGACCTCCCCGCTTTGCAGAACATTGAACGATACCCTTCACTATTATGAAACCAGAGGAGAAGATTGGGAACGGCAAATGCTGATTAAAGCTTCTTTCATTTCCGGAGACAAAAAACTTTACAACAAATTTATAGATTATCTTCAGCCGTTTATTTACCCGAAAAGTTTTACTACCTCTCCGCCGGAACAGATAAAAAAACTTAAATCGGAAATTGAAAGTAAACTGTCCGGCGAACAAAATATAAAGTTAATAAAAGGAGGTATAAGAGATATAGAATTTTCGGTTCAAGCGCTGCAGTTATTAAAAGGCGGCAAAATACCGGATGTAAAAACAAGCAACACACTTGAAGCCATTAGAAAATTAAAAACAAATAATATCCTTTCCGAAACAGAAGCGAATATCCTTCATTCGGCTTATTATTTATACAGAAAAATTGAACATTACCAGCAACTTAAAAACGACAGACAGACACACGACATACCAAAAGACAGGTCTAAACTTTATGCAATGAGTCTTTATCTCGGATTCAGAAATTCAATAGAGTTCGAGACATTCTTAACAAAGACCAGAAAAGACGTAAGGGAAATTTATAATTCTATTGTTGTTGAAAATAATAAGGAGCAAAATAAAAATAATTTAACGGATAAAATTAATTTCGGAGATATTAAAAAGGCTAAAAGAAATTATGAATATTTAGAAATAGGCAGCGGGATTACAAAACAAAGACAATTTGATAAAAATACAACCAAGGCATTTTTAAGCATTGAACCGATTTTGATAAAACATCTTTCGAGGTCCGATAATCCGGATAAATTGTTGGATAATTTTGTGAAAATAATAAGACAGGTTAAATTGCCGTCTATTTGGTACAAAGAAATTAATAACAAAAAGTTTGCAAAAGCACTGTTCAAAGTTTTGGAACACTCTGAAAAATCAATCGAACTTTTACTCAATAACCCCACGCTGACAGATATCATTTTATCAAAAAAAGTTTTTGAATCACTATCCCCCAAAGAATTAGCGGGATACAAGATCCAAGAATTGCTTCTGATAATTACATTTCAATATACAGCCGGCAAAATAACACATAAAAAATTCTCTGATATTTTAAGCGGTTATGCAAGACAAAAAATAAAAAATGTTTCCGAAAAAATGTTGTTTGAAAATATAGGAAAAAACAATTTTTTAATTGCTTCTATGGGAAGTTTCAGCATAAATGAAATGACCTTAATTTCGGATATCGATCTTATTTTTATAACTAATATTAAAACCCCGAAAAAAGCAGTTGAACCTCTTTTCCAGAAATTTCTACTTGAAATAAACAAACAATTAAAACCCTTTAGGTGCGATTGCAGACTTCGACCCGAGGGAAAAAGCAGCCAACTTGTTTGGGATATTAACGGTTATATAAATTATTTGAATACAAGAGCCAAATTATGGGAGCTGCAGTCGTTGTGCAAAATAAATATTATTTCCGGCAGCAGAGCAATATTCAACAAACTAACCAAAACTATCGAATGTAAAATTAGTGATTTGAAAATAAAAACATTAAAACAGCAAATATCCGAAATGCGCGGTAAGCTGTATCCGGTGTCTTATGCAAACAGGAAACCGGTTTTTAACATAAAAACGAGTCCCGGTGGAATATTGGATATTGATTTTATTGTGCAGTTTTATTTACTAAGCGGAAAATTAGATTACAAGACTTGGCGCGGAAAACCTCTTTTGAAAATTTTGGATCATATAATTAAAACCAAACGGAATAAAAAAGATGCGGAAGAGTTAAAGAAAAATTTAATTTTCTTGAAAAACATTGCAATGGCAAATCAAATTATTTTCAAC
>CAZAOG010000069.1:0-6261 GCA_964486645.1 uncultured Ignavibacteriaceae bacterium
GTTTTTAGTCCAACACAATTAAGGGTTTTTAATTTCCGCTTTTTTACGTGTGTAATAATACCAGTTTAAAATTAAACATATTCCATAGTAAGCCGCGAAGCCGTAAAGTGCATATTCGGGTGTACCGTTTTTAATCTGTTGTCCGAAAACTTTCGGAATTATAAAAGCGCCGTATGCGGCAATTGCCGAAGTCCAGCCCAGCACCGGTCCGGCTTGTTCTTTGCTGAATATATAAGGGATGCTTCTGAAAGTAGAGCCGTTCCCTATTCCGGTTGTTATGAATAAAATCATAAAAAATATAAAGAAGGGCCACCAATAATCTTCAGGTGTGGAACTTCCTTTTGCCAGTACGACAAAATACGCTACAAATAAAGTTGCAATTATCTGTGCAACGGTACTGTAGCCGGTTACTTTTGAACCGCTGTTTATTTTATCGGAAAGCCAGCCGCCGACGGGTCTGATTAAAGCACCTAAAACCGGACCAATGAAAACCCACATTAAAAAATTCGGTGCGTTGGGGTTTATATAGGTGGGGTCGGCAGGATTGGAATACACAAAAATATCCTGGCTTAATTTTGGAAACGCTGCCGAAAAACCTATAAAAGAGCCGAAAGTCATTGTGTAAATTATGGTCATAATCCAGTTGTGCTTATTTTTGAATATCGCAAACTGTTTATTCAAATTTTCTTTTATTTCTCCCGGTGTAGCATATTTCATCAAAGCAACGGCTGTCACAATAACAATTGGCAGCACAATCCACATATTTATTTTTAATCCGATTAAAAGGTAAGCGCCCAAAACCGCGGCAATTAGTCCGAGTAAAATTAAATATAAAGTTTTTGTAACCCCCTGAAACGTATTCGGTAGTTTCGGAGTACCGGTAATTACATTGTTCATCCAGAAGAATGCGGCAATGGTAGCCGCAACCAAAAGCGGAACCCAAACCCAGCCGGCATTTTGAATTCCCGAAAGACCTTGTCCGATAACTTCGGTACCGTCTTTGCCTACAGCGCTGAATAAAAAGATACCCATTACCCACGGAATTGTTTTCTGCATTACGCCGACGCCTAAATTTCCGATACCCGCGTTCAATCCGAGTGAAGTCCCCTGCATTCTCTTGGGAAAGAAATAACTTATATTGCTCATAGAAGATGCAAAGTTGCCTCCGCCGAAGCCGGAAAGTGCTGCGAAAATTGCAAAGGTCATATAAGAAGTGTTAACATCCTGCAAAGCAAAGCCAACGCCTATTGCAGGGATAAGCAATAAACCGGTGGTAACAAAAATTACGTTTCTTCCGCCGCCGAGAGAAATTAAAAATGAATTGGGAATTCTGAGAGTAGCTCCCGCAAGTCCGGCAATTGCCGGAAGGGTATAATATAAACTGTTTATATCTTTTAACTTGGCTGATATTTCGGCGGGACTCATACCGTCGGTTATCATTCCGAAATTATAGCCGAACTCCTTCATCTTTGTGGCGATTATGCTCCACATTATCCACACTGCAAATGCAAGCAGCAAGGCGGGAATTGAGATCCAAAGATTCTTGGTTGCTATTTTCTTTCCGCTTGAATTCCAGAATTGTTCGTCTTCAACTCTCCAGTCACTAATGTTTACTTGCGGCATTTCCTTCTCCGATTATTATTTAATTTATAATATTATTATTGCTGTCAATTACTTTTTTTCATATCTAAGTTTCGTTTTCCGCTACTTCTTCATTTATTTTGTCTTTACTTGCTCGATTCAGCCATATTAAACAAACAGCCGATAAAAGCAGCATAAACATCCAGGCACTTGTCCATAAACCGGTACCTTCTAATAAGTAACCGAATATAATGGGTCCGAAGAAACCTCCGAGTCCGCCCAAAACTCCAACCATTCCGCCTACTACTCCCACTTCATCCGGGAAATGGTCCGGAATCAATTTATATACGCCTGCTTTTCCAATTCCCCAAATACTGCCTATTATAATTATCAATATGGCAAATATCCAAACATTAGCCTGGAAGTAAATTCTTGTTACGCCTTTTGCCAGTAATTCTTTTTTATTTACTTTATCGCCTACTTTAACAATCGGTTCCTGCCATACTTCCTTGGTAGGCAGCACTAAAAGTTGATTGTCACTGATTTCGCTCTTATTCGATTTGGAAATTACCGTGTAAGTTTTATTGTCAACCTGAATCTTTGTATCGGAAACAAAATTAACCGTACCTGCTTTTTTATTCATTATGCCTTTTCCGGGAGAATATATTTCCATCCTTGGTACGGTCAGCATAAAACTAATAATTACCGAAGCGGTAAGAACCGCGAATAAAACCTTTCTTGCACCCCATTTATCTGACATCCAGCCCCCGATAGCTCGGATGACTCCGGACGGAAAACTGAATAAAGCGGCAAATAAACCTGCCGTTACCAAAGGGAGATAGTAAACGTTTACAAAGTAGGGAACCAGCCATTGAGAGAATGCTACAAAAAATCCGAAAACAAGAAAATAATACAACCCGAATCTCCAAACACGAATATCTTTCAAAGTGGATAAAAGTTGTCCGATTGTTTTGTTGTGTGCGGCAGGTTTTTTGTTTTCGGTAAAGATTAGAAAAATAATTCCCGTTACAAACAGAGCGGCAGCATAAATTATCGGTAAATATCTCCATCCTTCTATATTGGCTCCGTTGTCGGTTAAACTTTTTAATATTGACGGAGCTAAAAGAGTTGTAAGAGCGGCTCCTGCATTTCCCGCACCGAAAATTCCGAGTGCTCTGCCTTGCCAATGTTTCGGGTACCATACGGAAGTGTATGCAATACCGATAGCAAAACTGATTCCCGTTAGTCCGAAGCCGAAACTTGCAAGTGCAAACCAGAAAAAACTGTTTGCATACGAAAGCAGAAACATAGGGATGGCGCTAAAAATTAATAAACCGGCATACACAGGTTTGCCGCCGTATTTATCGGTTAAAATACCGGCAGGTAATCTGAATATTGCGCCTGCCAAAACGGGAATACCCATCAGCCATCCAATCTCGATGGGTCCCCAGTTAAACACTTGATTATCTACTAAAAATGTTACCAATACACCGTTAAGCATCCAGGCTGCAAAACAGATTGTAAACGCGAATGTATTGAAGAACAAAATTTTATGGGCTTTTTTTGTAACGGTTGCTTCCATAATCCCTTTTCTTTAGAATTGTAAAAAAATAGTATTAGATTAAAACAAATTGAAGTTCAAATTTCAGTCGATTTTTCTACTCAATTATTTTGCGGTTTTGTTACTCGTAAAGGTGATTTCGGGTCTCTAATCTTTTTTCTGTCCCAATTCCAAATTACTTTTTGGTACGGTCTCCAGATATAATGCAGAGGCGGTACTAAAAGGTGCACCAATCTTGTAAAAGGAATTAAAAGCACTATAACAAAAGCAAGGGAAATATGTAACTGTATTATCAGCGGCATTGCCGATACTGCATCTATATTTGGATTAAGACGGAAAATTGACCAAAGGTACGGAGTTATTACTGCGGAGAACCAGGATGACCCCCAGCGGAAACCGTAGGCAGTCCAAAGTCCTAAAATAATTTGCGCAATGATCAATATTTCAATTAGAATATCCATTTTGCTTGTAACAACTCTGATTCTTGCATCAGTGATTCTTCTAAAAAAAAGATAAAGTATACCTACCAAGGCACTTAGTCCGAATATAAAACCGGTAACTTCCAAGACTACTAATCTTAAAGGTTCGCTATTCCATGCAAGCACGGTTTCGGGTATTAGAAAAGCGGCAAGATGCCCGAAGAATAAGAAAAGAATTCCCCAGTGAAACGGAACGGAACCCCAGAAGAGTTTATTCCCCTCTAAAAATTGAGAAGATAAGGATGAAAATTTAAATTTTGTGCCTTTGTATCGGTAGATGGTTCCTATTAAAAAAACAGTCAGCGCTACGTAAGGCAATGCAATAAACAGGAAGTTATAAAGTGTTTCCATATTAATATTTTATTTTGTTATTAATCAATTTTAATTTCTGTTATAATCGAATTGGTAAAACTTAAATCGTTCTGTTCTTCAAGCAGCAGGGAAGAACCGAAATCTTCTTCCAATACTTTTTTAATTACAAGCAACGGTTTCAAAAACATCCTGCCGTAACTTTCCGGTTGTTCTATCAGTGTTTTATACTTTCGTTTGTACACACTATTTTTCATATCTATATTTTTAGCATCAAATTCTTTAATTATCTTCTTTAAAGCGGGAAGAATAATCATTTCCACCAATTCGTACCTAAATTCTTCGTCGGTAATTTTAGGTATGAGTCTTAATAAATTGGGTAAATGATCGGCTAATTCGTGTCCGCAGTCGTTGTCCGCTTTTTGATGTTCCTTACTAAGATTAACTAATAGTTCACCTCTTTTGTAATCGTCTCCGAAAAGAACATATCCGATATCCAAGGTTGTAACAGCCTGGATATCAAAGGTTCTCAGATACAATTCTTCCACTTTCTCCGGCGGTGTAATATTGAGGAATCGGGTGAACTCGTTTAACACGGAAAGCGTATCCGGATTATAATCCTTCAGTAATTCTTCCGCTGCTTTAACCTTGTTAAAGTAATCCGCTCTGGGAAAATCAAAAATATCCGCCAGTTGTTTGTAATGGTTTAAATTTTTGTCTCTCATATTCTTTAAATTCCTCTTGACGGTCTTTCTCTAAATCCGAATCCGTTTGAACCTTTTGCATCGGCGGTATCTTCAAGCATTTCAATAGCCTGTTCTCTGTGCGAAGCCGGAATAACGAATCTGTCGTCAAATTTTGCCAAAGATGTCAGGTAATAAATAGCGTCTGCTTGTTCCGGGGTTAGTCCAGAATCTTTTAATGCACCGCTTACTTTTTCATCACCAAGGTCGCCTACCGTAACACCTCTTCTGTGAATTCTTACAGCCATCATTTTCTTTAGAATTTTTGATACTTTTTCAGTATCGCCTGCACTGAAAAGATTAGCCATATATTTCAGTGGAAATCTTGCCTCGTCAATAGTGCCCCAAAGTTCTTCGGTGGAGGTATCGTACAGCCAGTCGTCATCCCATCTTTTGGCAATCGGATCCAATTTATTGTTTTGCTTTTCATTTTTTACCGCGCTGAGCGAAGCCATAACAGGAAGCAGCGGGGGTACGTAAAACAACATCGGCATTGTTCTGAACTCGGGATGAAGAGGAAGCGCCAAGCCCCATTCTTTTACAAATTTATAAACAGGAGAATTTTGTGCCGATTGAATCGTGGAATCCGCTATTCCGTTTGCTTTTGCGGCTTCAATTACTTCCGGGTCATTCGGGTCTAAAATAATATCCAATTGACTGTCAACGAGATCTTTTTCATCGGCCATAGCTACATTTTTAATCTTATCGGCATCGTATAGCAGAACTCCCAGATATCTGATCCTTCCAACGCAGGAATGCATGCAAGCTGGAGCAACTCCGGCTTCCAATCTGGGGTAACACAAAATACATTTCTCCGATTTTCCAGTACTCCAATTGTAATACGCCTTTTTATAGGGACACGCCGTAACGCACATCCTCCAAGCACGGCAGACTTCCTGGTTTATTAAAACAACACCGTCTTCACCGCGTTTGTAAATTGCACCGGAAGGACACGAAGCCACGCAGGCAGGATTCAGGCAATGGTTGCAAATTCTCGGAAGATAAAAGAAAGCCATCTGCTCTAATTGAAACATTGCATCTTGTTCCGCAGGGGACAAGTTCGCAAAGTTCGGATCTTTCCGGGCATAATCCGGTGAACCGCTTAAATCATCGTCCCAGTTGGGACCCGCTTTAATATCGATCGGTTTTCCGGTTACAAGCGAAACAGGTCTTGCGGTGGGCTGATCATCCTGCGCAGGGGATTCGATTAAGTTTGAATATTTGTACGTCCATGGTTCGTAGTAATCATCCATTACAGGCAGGTTCGGGTTGTGAAATATGTTCTTCAATCCTCTGAATTTGCCTGCTCCTTTAAGCTCTATCGTGTCGGCACCTTCAAACTTTTCCCAACCGCCTTTGTATATTTCCTGGTCTTCCCATTTTGAGGGATAGCCCGTGCCAGGTTTTGTCTCGACATTATTCCACCACATATATTCGGCACCCTTTCTGTCGGTCCAAATATTCTTACAAGCAATTGAGCAAGTGTGGCAGCCTATACATTTGTCAAGGTGAAACAGCATTGAAATTTGTGATCTTACGTCCATAATTTTATTTCTATTATTTATTATTGATTATCTGATTATTTATT
>CAZAOG010000069.1:6361-14037 GCA_964486645.1 uncultured Ignavibacteriaceae bacterium
ATTATTTATTATTGATTATCTGATTATTTATTTTTTTGTATTGTTTTTCTTGAAGCAACGAAAACAGCGGTTAATTCCGAAGCTTCTTCAATTACAATGCTTAATTTTGCTGTTGAACCAGCCTTAGATTGAGCAAGACAAGCTGCCCCGTAATTTGCAGCTACGGAAGTTGATGCACTGAATAATTGACCCTGCAAGTGTCTTCCCAATTTTGAATTTGGCAAATTTAAAGCCAAGTTTACACATCTGTGTGCAAAATCCTTTGTTCTTTTCTTTAAATCTTCTTTATTCATTGTGTACCCTAAATAATAATTAACAAATAATACATAATAAATTAGAATACAACCTTATCCATTTTTTTAATTACAACGTGCGTATCTCTGTTCGGTGCCGACGGACCCCAATAATTAAATCCGTAAGTGAATTGTCCGTATCCGCCTGCAAGGAAATTAGGTTTTAAGTGTGTACGGGTAAAACTGTTATTTCCGCCCGCACGTTTGTTGCCTCTTACCTGCGACTTAGGAATACCGACCGTTCTTTCAACGGCGTGATAAACAATTGTAACGCCTTTCGGTATTCTGTTGCTAACTACCGCTCTCGCACAATAAACGCCGTGGTCGTTAAAAACTTCAACCCAGTCGTTGTCTTTAATTTTTAATTCTTCGGCATCTGCTTCATTAATCCATACAGGTTCGCAGCCTCTCGAAAGAGTAAGCATTCTTATATTATCTCCGTAAGTAGTGTGAATATGCCATTTACCGTGAGGAGTCAGGCAGTTGAAAATTTTTGCTTTTCCTTCTTTTAATGTTTCCCTAAGGTCTCCGTAGACTTCCGGTTTAGGCGAAGGTTTATAAGTAGGCAGATTTTCACCGAATGCAATGTACATTTCGTGATCCAAATAAAAGTGTTGTCTGCCCGTGAGGGTTCTCCAGGGAACTAATCTTTCAACGTTATACGTGTAGGGTGCGTAAGCCCTGCCGTTATTCATAAGTCCTGACCAAATAGGCGAAGTATTATACCTTCTCGGTTGTGCCTGTAAAGCGTGATAATCAAGCCGAACATCTTTGCTTCCTTCCGCAATATCTGCGAGCACTAATCCCGTTTTCTTTTCTGCGTGTTTATATGCCCGCACGTTCAATTCACCGTTGGTTAACGAAGACAGTTTTAATATTGCGTTTGCAGCCCATTCGTCTTCTTTTAATGACGGGTATAGTTTATCACCTATTTTTTCAACGTGATTTTGGGGTGTAATTAACATATTGTCATATTCGTCTTCGCAATTGTAATGATTTCCGTGCGCACCCAGTCCGTTGTTTCTTACGTTTTCTCCGAGGGCAATAAATTTTTCGTACAGCTTTGTGTAATCTCTTTCAACTACAGCCAGCTTGTGCATTGTTTTACCGGGAATAGCTTCGCACTCGCCTTTGTACCAGTCTTTTACCGATGTCTGCGAAATCTCGTCTACACTATCGTGGGCAAGCGGTGCCGATATAATATCTTTTTGAGGTTCCGAAAGATGTTGTTTGGCAAGTTCACTTGTTGCACGGGCAATTTCTTTAAAAATCTGCCAATCGGTTTTTGATTCCCACACGGGAGGAATTGCCGCCGAAAGCGGATGAATAAACGAATGCATATCGGTACTGTTGAGGTCCGCTTTTTCGTACCACGACGCTGCAGGCAAAACTATATCCGAATATAGAGCCGAAGAATCCATACGGAAATTGAGGTCGACCACCAAATCCATCTTTCCCTTGGGCGCTATTTCGTGCCATTTTACTTCTTTCGTTTTTTTATCTTCTATATCTTTGGCAATTGCATTTGAGTGAGTTCCCAAATAATGTTTCAGCAAATACTCGTGACCTTTCATGCTGCCTGAGATTGCATTGCCGCGCCAGATGTACCAGGTTCTCGGGAAGTTTTCATCCGCATCAGGATTTGAAACCGAATATTGAAGTTCTTTCGATTTTAATTTTTCAAGAACATATTTTTTTATTTCATCGTCATTTTTCGCCCCGTTTTTCATAGCTTCTTTGCATAATTCCAGGGGATTTTCATTAAACTGCGGATAGAAAGGCATCCAGCCCATTCTAACGGACTTAAATATTTTATCCGCATTATGTCCTTGCGTCCATTCGTTATCGGGAGTTTTGTTGTACTCGGCAAAGTGACCGTCGTATCTGTATTGGCAGGTATTAATGTAATGCCAAATAGGTGTTTGCTGTAGTCTAACGGCACCCACCCAATCTTTGGCGAAAGCAATCGGTCCCCAGGAATCCGCAGGCGCAAGTTTTTCTTGTCCCACGTAATGATTAAGTCCGCCTCCGTTTTTACCAACGCAGCCCGTTAACATTAAAGTCATAATGCCGGCGCGGTAAATTAAATTATTGTGGTACCAGTGATTTATTCCGGCGCCGATGATTATCATGCATTTGCCTTCTGTTGCCTCGGCGGTTTTCGCCCATTCTCTTGCAAATTGAATTACGGATTTTCCATTTACGCCGGTGAATATCTCCTGCCAGGCGGGGGTGTAAGATGCATCTTTATCTTTATAATCATTCGGATAATCACCTTTAATTCCCCGGTTTACTCCGTACTGTCCCATGGTAATATCGTAAACGGTTGCAACAGGAATTTTTTTGCCGTCAGCGGTTTCAATATATTTAACGGGTACGCCTCTTAAAAATTTTTTATCCATGCCGAATTCTGTAAATTCAACTTGAAGTATTTCGTCATTATTATCAATTAAAGTAAGCAAAGGGTTGAATTTGGAATTATCTTCGGCATTTTCCATCTTCAAATTCCAGTTGCCGCCTTGTTTCTCCCAACGATGACCAACGCTTCCTTTAGGTATTACAAGTTTGCCGGTTTCTTCATCAATGTTTAAGAATTTCCAGTCGCCGTTTTCAATTTCTTTATATTTGTCAATTTTATTTGCACGAACTAATTTTCCGGGTGTGTAACTGTTTCCGTTTTTAACCAATTCCACCAGGTAAGGAGAATCGGTATATTTTTTTGTGTAGTTCAAAAAGTAGGGAGTTTGTTTTTCGTGGTGGAATTCTTTTAATATAACATGAGTTACAGCCATCCAAAAAGCGCCGTCACTTCCGGCGTGCAGGGGCATCCATTGGTCGGCATATTTTGAGACCTGGCTGAAATCCGGCGAGAAAACCACTGCTTTGGTTCCGTTGTGTCTTGCCTCGGCAAAAAAATGTGTATCGGGTGTTCTTGTCATATTTAAATTTGCGCCCATTACGGCTATAAACTTTGAGTTGTACCAATCGGCACTTTCGGCAACGTCTGTCTGCTCACCCCAAATTTCGGGAGAAGCGTTGGGGAGATCGCAGTACCAATCGTAAAAACTAAGATTTACACCTCCGAACAACTGCAGAAATCTTCCGCCTGCCGCATAACTTAACATAGACATCGCGGGAATGGGGGAAAAACCGATTACACGGTCGGGACCATATTTTTTAGCCGTATAAATGTTGGCTGCAGCCATTATCTCTAATACTTCGTCCCAGGTTGTTCTTCTAAAACCGCCTTTGCCTCTTGCTTTTTGATATTTTGCTCTTTTCTCTTTGTTATTCTGAAGATTTTCCCAAGCTTTGAGCGGATCACCGGTTATCTTTTTTTCTTCTCGGTAAAAATCTAAAAGCGTACCTCTTACCAACGGGTATTTAATACGCAAGGGACTGTACAAGTACCAAGAAAACGATATGCCTCTTTGGCAGCCTCTGGGTTCGTAGGGTGGAAGACTGTTTTCCAAAAGAGGATAATCAAATTGCTGAGTTTCCCAAACTACTATTCCGTCTTTGACGTGAATTTGCCACGAGCATCCGCCGGTGCAGTTCACTCCGTGTGTGCTTCTTACAATTTTATCGTGCTGAAATCTGTTTCTGTAAAATTCTTCCCACTGACGGGTTTTCGGCGAAATTAAATCTTGAATCCAACTCATAATAATATTCTTATGTTTTAATTAATAATTATTTTGACTTAAACTGTCTTTTGAAAATTTCTTTATTTACAGTACCTTTTTTTCTTCCGAACCAAGCAAGTCCGAAAAATCCCAATAAAATAATTACGCCCGCAATTCCGCTGTAAAGGAACCGGTCGTTGTAATTAACGGGGTGCTGATAAATAGCATCTTTATCGGCTGATTTTAGAAAAGCAAGTAAGTAATATCTTTCGTCTTCGGTTAATTTTTTATCATTAAAAGCTGTTCGCATAGCGGGGAAGGGAGGGTTTGAAATTATTGCGTCAATTCCGGTAGCGTTCAATCTTGAAAAAGCTTTTGTTAAATCTTTTGATAATTTTCCGCCGCCTATTATATTATCGTTCACAACATTATGACATGAAACGCAGGAAGGTCCTCCTTTTGCAAATCTTTTTTCTCCGGTAAAATATTTTTGTCCGATATTAGCTTCGTCTTTTCCGGCTTCGTTTAAATTAAATCCCAAACTGTTCTCTAATTTGAAAGGCGGAGGTTCCGCAGCTTTTGTGGCTGTTTCCTTCGGACTTTTTTCCTTGATGTAATTTATTACGCTAAGTATTTGGTCGTTCGACAGTGCCTGATCGGGCATGATAATTTTGTTGTATTCGTTGAATATTTTAACAGCTTCCGGGTCTCCGCTTTTTACAAGCGACTGCGATGACTTTATGAATTTTATTATCCAATCGGTTTCAAGTCTGTTTTGAATATTAGCAAGATCGGGTCCTACTAATCTGCCCTGTCCTATTGTATGACAAGACCGGCAGGTAGTTATAAATATCTTTTCACCGTTGGCTTGAGAATAAGAAGTAAGGGGAAAAAGGAATGAAATTAATATGAAAAAAAGAAATGAATATTGAAGCCGTTTTTTGGATTTATAATATTTTATCATTTTTATTCCCGCTAAATAAGAGACAAAATTATAAACAGAGTTTTTACTCTGATTAAATTATACATTGAAAATATTAAATGCAAGAGAAAGGAAAATTTTTTTAAAATAATATCAAAATGTTTTTTTACAATATTTAATTAAAGTAAAGAATGGAAAGTTATGAAAAATGATGAAAATACTTAGTGAAAGGACGTATTTTTCAGGGAAAATTTGAAGTAGTTTAAATTAGAAAATAGAAACGGGGTCTTTAGATGGTCATTATTTGTCTTATTTCAGTGCACGGACCTTTATTCTAAACAATATCAAATAAATTTACTTAACACACAACTTACCGGGTCGGCGGAGTGTAAAAAAGCTTTTGCCGATTCGGCTGAAAGAGGCTTAGAAATGAAATTCCAAGTCGCTTGCTCGCTTTTTTAATCCTTCTATAAATTTCCTGGGTTTATCAAATTGTTGTTCAATATGAAATACTCCCGGCTCCGTAGTGGAAGTAAAAAGATGTTCTGCAACCTCAGCGGCAACCAAGCCCGTAATGCGTCCTTCCATATGTCCGCTGACCGAACAGGTGTAAGAAGCGGGTTTCCCATTCGTACTTCCTTCGGCCACTGCCTGTGCTATAAATTCATCGGAGCCCATGTGGAAACTTGCAAACAACTTGAGGTAAAACTTTTTCACAGCTTGAATTCGAAGAAGATTTAAAAGACCCTGTTTCTTTTCAACACAGAAGAACCAGGTGAAGAAGGCAGAATCAAAGCACGCCCAAGTTCTATAACACTATTGGATATAACCTAATTAATAATATAGAATGGATTCTTACATATCCATTCCCATATCCATCTTTCCGTCACTATCGGTATGACTCTTCATAAAAAAAAGTTCGGCAATAATAATGAGAATAATTCCTATGAAAGAAGCAATTGGAACCAAAGGGTCGGTGTTGAATTTTAGTACTAAAAAAGTGATCAGGATAATAGTATCAAAAACTATTGCAATGAGTGGTATAAGCGGATTAAAATCAATCTCCTTTCGCAGGTATTTAAATAATCCCCAATGAACTGTAATATCCATGGTTAAATAGAAAATTGCACCTATGGCAGCTATCCTGGTTAAATCAAATAGAATTGTAAGTATAATGGCGAGTACAACGGTAAATATGAGGGCAGGATTCTTGGAACGATCGCGTAAACCCGGTACTTGTTTCATTTTACTCAGCATTCCTAATAAGCGGGAAGCAGAAAAGACACTTGCGAACACACCGGATACCGTAGCAACGATGGCTATGAAAACTGTAAATACTAATCCTAAATTACCGAACACCGGTTGAGCAGCTTTTGCCAATGCATAGTCTTTCGCTTCAATAATCTCCGCTATGCTAAGATTGGCTGCAACGGATAAAGCAAGCGTAACATAAATAACGGTGCAGATTAAGACGGATAAAATAATGGAACGACCCACATTACGAGTAGGATTGACAATATCTCCGCCTTGATTAGTGATGGTTGTAAATCCCTTATATGCAAGAATTGATAAAGCCAAAGCAGCGACAAAATCACCTAAAATTGCCATATTGCCGTTACTTCCGCTAACGGCAATTCCAAATGATGGAAATACCCCGACAGCCAATCCTGCAATTGCCAATATGGCAATACCCAAAATTTTAGTAATCGCCGTTATAGTTGCAGTCGCTTCAATTATTTTATTTCCGGCAACGTTTATTACAAATGCTATCGCAAGCAAAGCCACTCCTAGAATTGGTACAAGACTGCCGACATTTTCAACATAGAACAATCTAAGAGTGTAGGATCCAAAGGTTCTGGCTACGAGACTTTCAGCAATAACCATAGAGACATACATTAAAAGAGAAAATGTTCCCGTGATTGTACCGGGACCGTAAGCTTTTCTTAAAAATTTGGCAACTCCTCCGGATGATGGATAAGCATTGGAGAATTTTACATAAGAATAAGCACTAAAGCCGGTTACTACTGCACCAAGAAGGAAAGCTACGGGGAAAAGATTACCGGTTAATTCAGCTACCTGTCCCATAAGTACAAATATTCCTGCGCCTATCATTACACCTGTTCCCAGGGAAACGGATCCTATGAGGGATAATTTACTTGCAGAATCTTTTTTCATATACGCTTCCTTATGTTTTATTTAAGTTGTTGTGCAAGACGTAACTTTTATTAAAAAATATCTGTAAAGATTTAAGAAAATAATAAATCTCCGTAACCCCAAATGATCGTTCCGATAATAACAGTAATATGTGCAGTTGTTTCCAAGTATTGATGTCCTTTTTTAGGATGAATTTCCATAAAATTTACTTGTTCTCCTCTCGAGTATTTTTTTAATTTTTCACTATGGTACTTATCACGCTGACTTAACAGGCTGTATTCGGCTATAACGGCAAACAAAACCATTAAGGAACCTGATCTTGAAAACAACGAGCCACCCCAAATGGATCCTAAATATAAAGAAATTAAGGCAAGCAGCCAGGAAATTACAAGAAATATTATCGGTTTGCGAGTACTTGTTTTATTCATATTAATCCTCTAATCTTTTGAATATTTCAACCTCGTATAAATGTGTATTAAAAGTCCAAATCTACGTAATTATATCTAAAATATATATTTCTGGTTCAGAGAATTATTAGGCGGTAAAAAATAAAATTTAGTTGGCTTTGTATAAAAAAAAGGAAGCAATGTAAATTTTTTTTACATTAAATAAAGATTAATTAAACGCAGCAGCAATTCAGAGCCAAAATTAAAATTACCCAAAAACAACACGTTACGAATAAAA
>CAZAOG010000070.1:0-14019 GCA_964486645.1 uncultured Ignavibacteriaceae bacterium
TCGGGTTGGTAATCTTTTTGTTGTTGTTCTTCTTGTTTCGTAAAATTTCATTAATAGTTTCCCCGATGATTGTAGCTATGTTTAGCGTGGTATGGGGTATGGGCGCACTAATCGGTCTCGGTAATACCGTACACATTATGAGTTCAATGATACCGATTTTTTTAATGCCGATAGCAGTGCTGGATTCCGTACATATATTAAGCGAATTTTATGACCGTTATCCTGCTCTGCAGAACCGTAAACAAGCTCTGATGGCTGTAACCGACGAACTATTTACACCGATGCTCTACACTTCGCTTACTACTGCCGTCGGATTTTCTTCCCTGGCTTTGGCGGATATACCTCCGGTTAGAATATTCGGCATTTTTGTAGCTGTCGGTGTTATAGCGGCCTGGCTGCTTACGGTTACTTTTATTCCTGCATCCATAATGCTGATCCGAGAAGAAAAATTAAAATCTAAAATTTCCGAAAACGTAAACAAACCTTCTTTCTTAAAAAGATTATTGCCGGGTGTAGGAAATTTTGCTTTTGCAAAAAGTCGTTCAATTATTTTAGGAGCTGTATTACTTTTGGCTATAGGAATTTGGGGACTTACAAAAATTGTGGTGAACGACAACCCGGTGAACTGGTTCCAAAAAGATCACAAAATACGTGTGGCAGACCGGGTAATGAACCGGCTGTTCGGCGGTACTTATATGGCGTATTTAACCTTGGAAGGAAAGCAGCCCGGTGATATTAAACGTCCCGAAGTAATGGCATACATAAGCAATCTGCAAGAATACCTTGAAGAAAAGGATGTAGTGGGTAAGACTTCCTCCGTAGCAGATATTGTAAAACGTATTGGAAATGTCCTCAAAGGCAACACCGATGGTCGTGGTATTATTCCTCAAAGACAGGATGAAATCGGTCAATACTTATTCCTTTTTCTGATGTCCGGCGATCCGAACGACCTCGATAATTTCGTTGACAACGATTATCAGAGAGCAAATATCTGGGTGCAGATGAAACGGGGAGACAACAGGGATATGGAACAGATTGAAACGGATGTCCGGCAGTTTATGAAAAACAATGAGATACCCGAGGGCATTGAAATCCGCTGGTCAGGACTAACCTACATAAACAAAGTCTGGCAGGATTTGATGGTCTCCGGCATGTTAAAAGCCGTGTTGGGTGGGTTTGCCGCAGTATTTCTACTTATGCTTATCCTGTTCCGCTCACCCGGTTTGGCTCTTATTTCGATGATGCCCCTAACCTTTGCCATTATTCTATCTTATGGTTTAATAGGGTTTATAGGAAAAGATTACGACATGCCCATAGCGGTGGTTTCATCGTTAGCTTTGGGACTGTCCATAGATTTTGCCATTCACTTCATCCAGCGGTTTCAACAAAAGTATAAAGAAAACCGAGATTTGGAAGCCACAAATAGTTACATCTTTCAAGGGCCTGCCCGTGCTATTTCCCGCAATGCATTCGTTATTATTCTCGGCTTTCTGCCCTTGGTGTTTGCTACTTTGAGTCCATACGTAACCGTAGGTACTTTCTTTGCACTACTGATGGCTTTCAGTACTTTAACTACATTGCTTCTTCTACCGGGTTTGATGAGAATTGTAGGATTTAGATTTATTAAAAAATAGAAAAACAAAAGGGAAAATTCATGAAAATAAAAAATTATGTTTTGTACACTTTAACTCTTCTGATGTTTTGGAACTTTGGATTTGGAATGGCTCAGGGGAGCTTATCGGGAAACGAAATCATAAAGAAATCTCAACAGGCATTTTACTATGCCGGAAAAGATATACAGGCTAAAGTTTTGATGAAACTAATCGGGAAGAACGGCGGGGAACGTATTCGCGAGTTAACAATGCTGCGGCTAAACTTGAAGGGTAGCCGGGATCAAAAGTACTATATGTATTTTCACAAACCAGCAGATGTAAGGGCAATGACCTTTATGGTTTGGAAATATACAAATAAGAATGACGACCGCTGGCTGTACATACCCGCAATTAAATTGGTAAAACGCATTGCAGCCGATGATAAGAACTCCAGTTTCGTGGGATCTGATTTTAGTTACGAAGATGTTTCCGGTCGCAACCTATCGGACGACTCCCATACTCTAAAAGCCGAAGAAACTATAAACGGCAGAGACGCATATAAAGTTGAGAGTGTTCCGAAGGAAAAATCAAGCGCTTATTTCAGCCGTAAAATTTCCTGGATCGATAAAGAAACATTCCTACCGCTGAAGGAAGAGTATTACGATAAACGCGGTGAGTTATATAAGATTTTCAGAGCCGATAAAATTGAGAATATTCAGAATATTCCAACAATTTTGAAACGGACTATGTTAAATACACAAAACGGACATCGTACCGAAGTGAGTTTCTCTAAAGTAAAATACAATGTCGGATTGAGAGATAACATTTTTTCCGAACGCTATCTCCGCAGCGCTCCGAGGAAGTGGATCAGATGAAAAGGCATCTAAAGCTTATTTTATTTATTTCCTTAACATTCTTGAGCGGCAGATTTCAAGCACAGGATTTTTCAATTCACGGTTTCGCCCAGGTTAATTATTCGGTGCGTGTTGCCAACACTGCGGGACTTACCAATATATTCGGTAAGCCTTTACCTGATTATATTTTGGGTGACGAACGCTTGCAGCTTGAAGTTACTCGTTATGGCTCCGTCGGCGGTCTGTTGGCAAAAGTTGATTTATATTATGATGCTCTCAATCAACGTGCGAATATAGATATCCGGGAAGCCTACGTGGATTTAAATGTGGGAAATTTTGATATACGAACGGGTCGGCAAATTATTACCTGGGGTGTCGGCGATTTGGTTTTTATAAACGATGTTTTCCCGAAAGATTGGATTGCCTTTCTTTCGGGAAGACCGCTGGAATATTTGAAAATAGGTTCCGATGCATTTAATGTAAATTACTACGGGAATTATTTTTCGGTGCAGGTTATCGCCATCCCTTTTTATCAACCGGATATTCTTCCAAAGGGAGACCGCCTAACAGCTTACAATCCGTTCCCTTCTGCCGCAGGACAAATTGAACGGTTACCGGAAATCAGCTTGGGAAACACACAATTTGCGGCGCGTCTGTATCGCAATCTCGGTAATTTTGATCTTTCCCTTTATGGCTATCGGGGTTTCTACCCCAGCCCACCCGGTATATATTTCAATCAAAGTACCAACGTAACAACAACTTTTTATCCGCGGTTAAATGTTTACGGAGCCAGCCTGCAGGGAGCGTTCATGAATGGCGTCCTCGGTTTGGAGGGCGGTTATTACGATTCAAGGGACGATGCAGACGGAACAAATCCCGGAATTGAAAATTCCCAGGTTCGTTTTCTTGTAAGTTATCAGAGGACGTTCAGCGAAAATTTCACAATAGGTTTACAATACTTCGGTGAACAGATTCAAAAGTATTCGCAGTACATTAAATCTTTACCAAAGGGTTTCCCGCAGCGTAAAGAATTTCGTCATACGTTGGGACTTCGATTGACCCGGCTTTTAAATTATCAAACCTTGCGGCTTTCTTTTTTTACATTATACAGTCCAAATGACAAAGATTACTACATAAATCCCGAAATACGGTATGAGTTGGGAGACGGTGTCTGGGCTTCTGCGGGAAGTGTCATTATGGGCGGGAAAAAGAATTATACTTTCTTCGGTCAATTTGAAAAAAATGATAATTTATATTTGGTACTACGTTATGAATTTTAATAAAAAGAAAAATGAACAAAGATGAATAGAGCGGAATGTTTTTCGGTTGGATTTTCAGGTAAGTAATTACGGAAGAAAATATTATGAGCAAAATAAGTCATATTGATTACAAAGAACATTGGAATAAAACTTATTCTAAAAGCGAAATTAACAAACTTGGCTGGTACGAGGAATCGCCCGAACCTTCTCTCGAGCTAATAAAAGAATGTAATTTAAATAAAGATTCCCTTATTTTAGATGTCGGTTCGGGTACAACAACTTTAATTGAAAAGTTACTAAAAGATCATTACAATAATATTGTGGCAACCGATATCAGTGATGTAGCTCTGACTCAAGCTCAGGATAATCTAAATGCAAAAGAATCTAAATCGGTAAGATGGATAGTTGACGATATTACAAATCCAAAATATTTAACCGAAATAGGAACCGTGGATTTATGGCACGATAGAACGGTGCTTCATTTTTTAACCGAAGAAAATCAAAAAAAAGGATACCTCTCAACTCTCAAGAGTCTCGTTAAGGTTGGAGGATATGTTATCGTTGCAGTGTTCTCACTCGAAGGAGCAAAAAAATGCAGCGGACTCGATGTTGTTAATTACGATCACACAATGATAGCACAATTTTTAGGTAATGAATTTGAGTTGCTGAAACATTTTCCGTATTTATATATTCAGCCTTCCGGCGATGAAAGACCGTATGTGTATACTTTGTTTAAAAGGTCTGTTGTATAAATTTAGGTTTGCAGCTATTAATCTGTCTGAAGTTAAGACATGCTTGTTTTTAGAATTTCAATTTAAACGGTCTTTTAGTTAAAGAAAATAGAATCGGCAAAATAAAAGAAATAATAAGATTTATAATTATCGAGATTTTTTTTTGTCAGCTAATTTTTTCTCATTAAATAAATACAAAAGCAATATTCAAGTGGAATAATAGATGCCAAAACAATTTAAATTATCAGGCAGCCATAAAAGAAGTTTATCCGTAACAACCAAAGCAGTTGAAAAAACCATAAATGAAATGCAGCATTTATTAAAAGACAAAAATCAAAACCAAATTGCAGAAATTATAGTGCCCGTTTATTCCGATAATGAAAAAGAAAATATTATTAAAATATTAGACGAACTCAGAGAAATAAACGAAGATATGTTTGAATCTTTAAACCTGAAGTCACAAAAACTTTACGAAGACAGAATAATGTCAGCCAACTTAACTTATCTGTGGACAATACTTATTGACAGTAGGTCGGATAAACTTAAGCGTTACGGCAATGTAGAAAAAGAAAATGCAGAAATAATTGACAGCTATATGAATAATCTTTTAAGTATCATTGAAAAATTAAAACAATACTGTTCAAAGAAATCGGATAACTAGGGAAGAAATTTTTTACTATATTAAACAAACTTTAATTGAAGTATGTCTAATGATTAAAGTTGGAATTCAAGCGGCAATTTAGGAATCAACTAAGGAGAATGAAGATGAAATTTTTTAGAAACAATTTAATTTTATTATTTACGGGAATTTTAGTGTTTCTTTTAGTGGGATGTTCTAAATCTGATACTGATATTGATTCGAAAACTACAGTAAAAACAGAAAATGTATCTATAAACGATACACCGGTAAAGTTGGATACACTCATGAACATTATGGGAGTTCAGCGTTTCCAGCCTAAAATTGCTGCACCGGATTTTGAGTTGATAAATTTAGATGACAAACTCGTAAGTCTGAAAGATTTCCGCGGAAAATTCATTATGCTTAATTTTATGGCTACCTGGTGCCATTGGTGCCGCAAAGAGATGCCGCATTTGCAGAAATTACACGATCGGTTTAAGGATAATGATTTTATTATTATGGCTGTTTTCAGCGACCGTGAAGGCGGAAAAGTTGTAAAGCCGTTCATTAAAAAATCCGGGTATACTTTTACAAAAAACTCCGGCTTATCTAATTCCGGTCTCTTAGACCCAACAGGCAGAGTAACCAATATGTACAGAGTAACAGGCACGCCGACCACATATTTAATAGACAAGAACGGAAAAATAATCGGCGGTGCGGTAGGCTACAGAGATTGGTCAAAGAAAGAAGCGATAGACTTAATTGAAAATCTTATAAACTCCAAATAGACGTAAATCTAAAATTTTATGGAACAGAATATTTCATTTTTTATTGCCTTCGCAGCAGGTTTTTTATCTTTTATAGCTCCATGCGCCTTGCCTCTTGTTCCGTCTTATCTTTCTTATATAACCGGACTTACTTTTAAGGATCTGACAGGGAAAGGGGTAAGAATGCTGACAATTAAACATTCGCTTCTTTTTATAGCGGGATTTTCCACTGTATTTATTTTGTTGGGAATCACGGCAAGTTCGTTGGGGAATATGTTAAGGGAGTATCAGGATATTTTACGATGGATAGGCGGAATTATTATTATCTTTTTCGGTATATATATTATGGGTCTGCTGAAGCTGAAATTTTTAAGCAAAAACAAAAAATTTGAATTTGCCAATAAGCCTCCCGGTTTTTTAGGCTCGTATTTAGTCGGAAGCAGTTTTGCCATCGGCTGGACAGCCTGTGTAGGACCCATCCTGGGAACTATCCTGTTTTATGCCGGTTCTACCGGAACGGTAAGCCAAGGAGTACTTTTGCTCTCGGCATATTCTCTTGGACTGGGAATTCCTTTCTTTATAACTTCACTAACCGTGAATTCTTTTTTATCAGCTTTTAAAAGAATTAAAAAATACATGCGGTTGATTGAGATTATTTCCGGTGCTTTCTTGATAATCGTTGGAATTTTAATATTGACTAATTATTTTGTTATACTATCTTCATTTCTACAATCCATTGGGATAGGATATATGCAATAAAATACTAACAGCGCAGAAGTTACTTTAAAGGTTGTCACTCCGGTTGGGCACTTGCGGAACATCGATACTCTACGGCCGAACGGGGTTGCACAAATCGATACATAAGAACTTCTCTTAATAAACTTTTAATATTTTAAAAGGAGAAAAATATCATGATGAACGGAATAGGATGGGGCGGAATGTGGTTAGGCGGAATATTCTGGTTGGTAATTATCGGTGTCGTAATCTGGGCAGTGATTACATTTGTCAACAACAACCGCTACGGTAATAGAGACTATTATTATCCCCGGCAGGAAAGTGCGCTTGACATACTGAAAAAGCGTTACGCCAAAGGTGAAATAACCAAAGAAGAATTTGAGCGGATGAAAAGAGATTTGAATTCCTAAAATGTTTTAATAAAAACAAAGGATGAAAATTATTAATATAATTGCCGCTAAATTGAGAAAAGACCATTTAGTATTGAAAACAATAAAAATTTGTTTATTCCTATCGGTACTAATTATTCCTTTTATAATTACCGGTTGTTCAAGCGATAAAAAAGATAAACAAAAAGAAGAGACTTTGGAAATCATACCCCTTACCAAGCATTGGGAAAAAGCGGTACCTCTGCAAAAAGTCCCCAAAGGATTACAAACACTTTCCGCCAAAGAATGCGGAAGCTGCCATAAAGATATTTACCTCGAATGGCAAAGAGCAAACCACAGTAAAGCTTGGGAAGACCTGCAGTTCCAGTCGGAGTGGAAGAAAGATAAAAAACTATGGGTTTGTATAAACTGTCACACGCCGCTGCAGAACCAACAGAAATTTATTGTAACAGGCAAACAAAACGGAGATTATTTTAAACCCGTAAAAAAACCTAATCCGTTTTTTAATTCCGAATTACAGAAGGAAGCAATTACCTGCGCGGTTTGTCACGTTCGGGACGGGGTTATTATCGGACCTTTCGGCAACGGCTTGGCGGCTCCTCATCCCGTAAAAAAGGATCCCGATTTCCTTTCAAGCAAATTATGCATGAGCTGCCACAATGTAACCGATGTTTTAAATCCAAGGTTGGTTTGTACTTTTGGAACCGGCGACGAGTGGATAAAAAGTCCTTATCCTAAAGCCGGTCAAAATTGCGTAAGCTGTCACATGCCTTCCGTTTACAGACCTTTAACTTCTTACACAAAACCGAGGTGGGCAAGGCAGCACACTTTTATCGGAAGCGCAATACCCAAAGTTCTGGGAAAGGACAAAATTCTTAAAGGTTACATAAACGGACTGGACGTAAACGTAAAACTCTCGCCTACATATCCGGTACTGCATAACAAAGCATATATCACCGTTTCTCTTAAAAACCAAAGAGCCGGACATTTTCTTCCGACAGGTGACCCCGAATATTTTATATTGCTGGAAATTCGTGTACTGACGAATAATAACCGAGTGTTAAGAGATACTTCCTTCTTTATCGGTCAAAAATGGAAATGGTGGCCCAAAGCAATTAAGTTATCGGATAATCGTTTAAAAGCTTTGGAAAGCAGAAATTATTACCTTCCGTTCGAAGTAACAAAACCACCTACTCGGTTATTTTACGAAGTGATTGTAACTATGAACAGAATGACAAAAGAAATTGCCGAATTTGATAAGCTGCTCGGTAAATATCCGATTAAGGCGGAAATTTATAGACAAAAATTTAATCTTATTTCACGAAAATAAATTTTAACGTTTTGTTTATAACAAATAAACGGAGGACTTGAAAAGTAAATAGAAATATTATTTACTCACGTTACACAAATTTTGTTATCAATTACTTTTTACATTTAAGCAGGGCGGTAAATCGGTAATATAACAATTGGCAATTCAATAAGTATCTCACAGACTACCGCAATAGCATTCATAATTCAGCCGATAGACAGAACTATGTAGAGTAATCTATTCTCGCAACAAAAAACAGACTGCTCCAAAACTGACAAAACGTTATCGCTTTTCAGTCAACTTACCGATAAGAAACATTTTACTCTTTCTAACGGTAAATTATTTTTCGATGATAAAAAGTTTGATGTAAATCACGATAAAAATATTTTGTGATTGTACTTTTCAATAAATTTTTTATTATTTTAATTTTCCGTGGACGTTCTTATAAAATTTTGCTGATAATAATTATTTGTCTTTTATAGAAATATTGAAAATAAATTTAATCTAAGAGGGGTATTTATAACATTATTTTAGGTGATAAAATGGAACAGAATACATTGGATTTACAGAAGCTCTACCGTTTACCCTGGACATTACCGGATAACGGGATATCATGGTTGGAACCCACTTCTCGTTGTAATTTAAGTTGCTTTGGTTGTTATAGAAAGAATGTTAAAAATTCTCATAAGTCTTTAGAGGAAGTAAAACACGAGTTGGATGTTTTTCAATCGTTGAGAAAATCGGATTGCATTTCCATAGCAGGAGGAGAACCTCTTCTTTATCCAAACATAATTGAATTAGTGGCAGAAATAAAATCGCGCGGATTAAAACCGATTATCAATTCCAACGGCATCGCTCTTACAAAAGAGCTGCTGCACGAACTAAAAAAAGCAGGGGTGTTCGGATTTACATTTCACGTTGACAGCAAACAGGGCAGAGGCAGAGGACCTGAATGGGAAGGTAAAAACGAACTTGAATTAAACGAATTAAGGCTGAAGTTTGCAGAAATGCTTGCCGCAGAAGGCAACCTATCTTGTTCCTTTAATTCCACTGTTTACGCAGATACACTTCATTACGTTCCCGAACTTGTAGACTGGGCGCATAAAAATATTGATATTGTAAACACAATGGTGTTTATACTTTTCAGATATATCACACCTTCCCTGCCTTATGATTTTTACGCCGGTTCGGAAAAAATTCAGTGGGATGAAATTATGTATCATTCCGATGAAGAACAGGTAACGGATATGATGTCCCCGGATGTTGTAGCGGAAATCAGAAAAAAATTCCCCGAATTTAGTCCCGCTGCATATCTAAACGGAACAAAAAGTGCAGACCAAGCCAAGTGGCTTTTAACAGAAAGGATAGGAACAAAAGATAAAATTTTCGGTTATCTCGACGCTAAATTTATTGAAATGGTAATGACTACCTATCATTACAAAAACGACCGGTATTTATCGTATGCTTCGCCCAAAACCACAAGACTCGGACGTTCAACTATGTCATTGCTTTGGGCAATTAACAAAAGCGTTAGAAAATCATTTAAAAATTACTTGAAATATATTGCAGTCAACCCGCTTAGGGTTTTCAAAAAAGCTTACATTCAATCTGTCATGATGATCCAACCCGTTGATTTCCTTGAAAACGGAGAACAGAATATGTGCGACGGATGTCCGGATATTACTGTTTGGAAAGACAAAAACGGAAAGGATAAATTGGTTTGGTCCTGCAGAATGGAAGAATGTATGGAATACGGAGACTTCTTGAGAACGGTGCCGAAAAAGGAAAAAGAGAATACTCAAGAAGATAAAATAAACTTGAACTGAGGAGGAAAATTAAATTGATTAAGTATAAATCCACAATAGAAAAAATGTTAGACCTTGTAGGGGTTAAAATTAACGGAAATAATCCTTGGGATATTCATGTTCATAATGAAAAATTTTACAAGCGGGTTTTAACCGAAGTAGAACTCGGAATGGGTGAATCATATATGGACGGCTGGTGGGATTGTGAAAGTATCGACCAATTAATTTATAGAATACTAAGAGAAAAACTGGACCAAAAAGTTAAAAAAAAATTATCCCTCGTAATTCCCCTTGCCTTGGGTATAATATTTAACAGGCAATCCAAAAGCAGAGCATACATTATAGGCGAAAAGCATTATGATATTGGTAATGATCTTTTTCAAAAAATGCTTGACAAACGAATGAATTACAGCTGTGCTTATTGGAAGGATGCAAAATCACTGGACGAAGCTCAGGAAAATAAGCTGGAGCTAATATGCAAAAAACTTCAATTGGAATCGGGCATGAAGGTGCTCGATATAGGATGCGGCTGGGGTGCTTTCGGTAAATATGCAGCCGAAAAATACGGAGTTGAAGTTGTGGGAATTACGGTTTCAAAAGAACAAGTTAAATTGGGCAAAGAGTTGTGTAAAGGGCTTCCTGTAGAATTTCGTCTGCAAGATTACAGGTCCGTAACCGAAAAATTTGACAGAATTGTCTCCGTAGGAATGATTGAACACGTGGGCTATAAAAATTACAGAACTTATATGGAAACCGCACATAAATGTTTAAATGACGACGGTTTGTTTTTATTGCACACAATCGGAGATATTATTTCAGTTAAAACAACCGATCCGTGGACCGAGAAATATATTTTCCCGAATAGTATGCTGCCTTCAATCGCACAAATTGCCAAGTCAATTGAAGGTATTTTTGTAATGGAAGACTGGCATAACTTCTGCGCGGATTACGACAAAACTTTATTGGCTTGGTACGAAAATTTTAACAAAAGCTGGGATGAAATAAAATCAAACTATAGCGAAAGATTTTACAGAATGTGGAAGTATTTTTTGCTGTCAAGCGCAGGTTCTTTCAGAGCGAGAAACAAAAATCAACTTTGGCAGATAGTTCTTTCAAAAAATGGTGTGCTCGGTGGTTATAAATCTTTTAGATAATTATGGAAATAATTTATTCTTTAATAATTGACAGAGCTGTTATTAAAAAGGATATCATTCCCAAGTTTTCCGCACTTATTTTTTATTAGTATTATAAGCACGGCTTTTCTGTTTTTTTGATGAAATAATATTTAACAAATTTTAGGTGTAATGATGTCCGCATTAGGATTGGCTTTGGGTGGCGGCGGCGCAAGAGGTTTGGCACACATAGGTGTTCTGAAAGTTCTTGACGCACAAAATATTAAAATAAATTCCATAACAGGCTGCAGCATAGGCGCTATAGTGGGTGGCCTCTATGCTTATTTCGGAAATGCCGAACAAGTGGAAGATTTTATCTTAAAAGCCATTAATAATCCTGAATTTGAAAAACTTAATTTAAACACTTTTAACAACGGTGATGTTAAACCGGATAAGAATTATTTTGAAAAATTCTTTGACTATATAGAAGCCAGACTTATTGCAATAAAATCTTTGGAAAGGACTTCATATTTTGACGAAGATTTTACCAATAAGCTTTTCGGTATCATTCCCGACGTTAAAATTGAAAATTTAAAAATAAATTTTTCCGCCATTACTACGGACTTAATTTCGGGAGAGGAAATTAACTTTACAAAGGGAAGTCTGCGCGACGTCCTACGAGCCAGTTCTGCAATCCCCGGTATTTTTCCGCCGGTTAAAATAGATAACTATTTACTTGTTGACGGAAGTGCTTCGGAAAGCGTGCCGGTAAGTAAAGTTAAAGAAATTGGAGCGGATATAGCGTTGGCGGTAGACGTAACACGAAAACTTAAAAGTGCCGAAACCCCTAAAAATATTTTTGAAATTCTATATAGAACTGAAGATATAACATCTTTCCACTTATCAATTGAAAGGTTAAAAGAAGCGGATTTAATTATCCGTCCGCAAGTTAAAAATCTTACTTGGGTCGATTTCAATTCTGCGAAAGATATTATAAAAAAAGGAGAAATCGCTACCGAAGAAATGATTACGGAAATTAAAAGAATAATTTCCAAAACTTCTTTTATAAAAAAAATTAGACTTTTAATAAATCCGCGTTCTAAAAAATAGGAAATAACGGTTTGTATTAAATGAAAAGGAATAAAATAATATTAGGCAAAATATTAGGTATTCCCGTTGCATTAGATCATACCTGGTTTTTAATTTTTTTTATAGTCACTTGGGCTTTGGCAGTAAGTTACTTTCCCCATGAATATAAAAATTGGAGCGTATTGGAGTACTGGATTGTCAGCGGTGTAACTTCCGTATTGTTCTTTATTAGTATTCTTATTCACGAATTAGGGCATTCGATTGTAGCAATACATTACAAAATAAAAGTGCGCAGTATTACTTTGTTTATATTCGGCGGTATTGCTGAAATTACACGAGAAGCAAAAAAGCCTATTGAAGAATTTTGGATTGCAATAGCAGGACCCGTTACAAGTTTTTTACTTGCATTAATTTTTCAATTCATTTCGGTTGTTTTTTCAAATATTCCCATTATCAGCGCTTTATCCAAATATTTAGCGCTAATTAATTTTATACTTGCAATATTCAATCTTGTACCGGGTTTTCCTTTAGACGGCGGAAGAGTGTTAAGGTCTATTATCTGGTATTTTACAAAAGATTTGCAAAAATCTACCAACATTGCCGCAAAAGTAGGCAGGTTTTTCGGTTTTACTTTTATTGTTATAGGTTTTATTCAAATAATGGCGGGTGATATAGGTAACGGAATATGGACGGCATTTATCGGTTGGTTTTTAGAATCTGCAGCAATTTCTCAAGTTCTGTCTCAAAGAATTCCTAAACTGCTTGAAGGTCACACAGTCGACGAAGCAATGACAAAATCTTACGGTATAGTACCCGATGATATGACTTTACAAGAGTTAGCACACGATGAAATACTAAGCCGCGCAAGAAGATTCTTTATTGTAAGAGAACAAGGTGAACTAAATGGTTTATTGACAATTCACGTATTTAAAGACGTACCAAAAAGCAAATGGGAAAATACCAAGGTAGTCGACTTGATGATCCCGTTTTCCAAAATTAAAAAAACGGAGATCAATACTCCGCTAACAGAGGTACTAAAAGAAATGGACGAAGACGGAGTTAATCAACTTCCTGTTTTTGATGAAGGAGAAGTTACGGGAATTATAAGCAGAGAAGGAATTATTACGTTTATATCATCCTTGCACGATAATAAAGACAGTTAAAGCACGTCTCTGTACAAAACGTTAAGGATGTTTCAAGACAGAAAATATAGTTTGAAAGGCTTGTTACCGGGAACCCAATTGGAACTAATGAGGCGGATATCTCAAAGCAGACACCGTTTTTTTAGTAACTTCATTTAATTTAGGAAAATTATTAAATATAATTGAAGCAATCCAAGTTCCGCACTTTTCCGTTTCGTTGCTTTTATATTTATCGGGCAATTTAGAATTGTCGTATAAATAATAAGCCAAATACAAAACCCTTTTGTTCAAATCAATTTCTTTTCTTGCATATGCTCGTTCAATAAGTCCCGCAGATGAAGCAGGAGAATTATCTAACTCCAATTTCTTATTGCCCTTAACCTCTTGAGAAAAGATAAACGACGATGATAAAAGTAATATGACAAGTAATAATTTCATTTTTATAGTTTTGTGTTTAATAATGTTAACTGTACATAAAAAATATTGTTCCATAAAAAAGAGACAACCCAACGGGTCGTCTTTTCATATTCTGATTATTTTAATAATATCATTTTTTTTGTTTGTACAAAATCACCGGCAATTATTCTGTAGAGATATACTCCGCTTGCAAGTCTTG
>CAZAOG010000071.1:0-4057 GCA_964486645.1 uncultured Ignavibacteriaceae bacterium
CATAAAATTGATTCTCTATTCTTTTAAAATTATATTTTAAGAACAATAAAAAATAAAACTAATGCATCCTTCTTACGCAGTAATAAATCTATCAAATTTGAAATATAATTTTCTAAACATCAGAAAGAAAATTAACAATACCAAAATAATGGCGGTTGTTAAGGCTGAGGCATACGGACACGGTATGGTAGAATGTGCAACTTTTTTAATCTCCCTTCCAAAAGCAAAACCCGATTATTTTGCCGTAACATATCCGAATGAAGGTATGCAGCTAAGGAAAGCCGAAATAACACAACCTATTTTAGTTTTCGAACCTTTTGTAGAAGAACAGGTTGAGCTTTTATTTAAATATGATCTTATCGCCACGGTTTTTAATTCGGAACATTTAAAAATTCTGGAGCGCGGTTATAACAGGTATATAAAAGAACATAAAAAAAAGCCGAAAGTTAAGGTTCATATTAAAATCGATACAGGTATGAACAGACTTGGAATCAGCACAAAAGATGCATTAAAATTTACCGAACTTATATACAAAAAAAACATATTCGTTATTGACGGCATTTACACTCATTTTGCTTCGGCGGATGAAAAAAATAAAAAATTCACTTATCTGCAAATTGAAAGATTTAAAGAAATTTTAACAAATTTAGATTCGAAAAAAATAAAATACGGATTGGCACATGCCGCAAACAGCGCTGCAATATTGGACATTCCCGAATCTTATTTTGAAATGGTGCGTCCCGGGATTGCCCTTTACGGTTATTATCCGTCAACGGAAACATCCGAGTCGGTAAAATTAAAACCTGTGATGAGTCTGCATTCTTGCATAACTTCGGTTAAAGAAATTGAAAAAGGGGATACGGTTAGTTACGGAAGAAAATTTAAAGCCGAGCATAGGACAAGGATTGCTTCCGTTCCGGTTGGTTATGCTGACGGGGTTAACAGAGGACTTTCTAATAAAATTGAAATATTAATTAAGGGAAAAAGATACAGCCAAATCGGTACTATTGCTATGGATCGATTAATGGTTAATATAAAAAGAGATAATATAAAAGTCGGCGATAAAGTTGTTATGTTTGGTAAAGATAAAAATAATTATATTAGTATTTGGGAATGGTGCAAAATTATAAAAACTATTCCGTATGAAATAACTTGCGGCATAAGCAGTAGAATTCCGAGGATTTATAAACGATAAATGGATTTTGCAAAACAATATATTATTCAAAGTATAGCGGCGGCTTCAAATAATTTGAGATTGGATACACAAAAAATTGAAGTTGTCGGACTTCTGCGCGAAGTAATATCCAATGCGGAAGATTTGGAGAAAGAAATAAAATTGATGAAGACTTCTACCGAACTTTCTACATTAGCGATAAGATTAGACGAAATTCACAGATACTTATCACAAAATACAATCGACCTGCTTAAAATTTCGGATAAATTTAAAGAACACAGCCGGTATTTAATAAGCGATTTAAGCAGATTGTTAGATTCGGTTAATCCGAATAAATTTAGAGAAGCTATAAATAAAATTAGGGAAAACGGATACAATAATAACGTAAATAACAATATCAATAATAAATTCGGCAGCGTACCGGCAGAGGAAATAAATGTTGGAAAATCGGAAACCGATATTCTGAAAGAAAAAATAATAATGGAAGATGAACCGATAGAAACGGGAATATTGTTTCAAAATTTTGAGGAAGCAATTTTACAACCCGTTAAAAACGTAGATGAATTGCTGAAGGAATTGTTGGTAACCAGCCCTGATTCCGAAGAATTAATAAAATATTGCGAGATACTCGAAAGCAACGGAAGATTAGCCGAGGACAGAGGATTTGAAATAATATCCAATATGCATAATATTGTTGCAAAAGCCTTGCTGCTTATCAGAGCCAATGAGTTAACACCTACTAAAGAAATTATTGAATCTATGAGAGCCTGTCTAATTGTAATAGTAGCGGTAGTTAAAAATAAAGATGTGGACATCACCAATTATTTGAACAGAGCCGAATCTTTTGGCAGGCAGATTAAATCAATTAAAATTGCAGGCTAAGTATAAAACAAACTAAAACTTGTATTTACGGCAAGATATAACCTAAAATAATATATGTTGTATGATTGAATAATTGCTCGGATGAATGAAAGATACCGATAACAAAAGAGGGTTATTCAAAAAATTCTATTAAACTAAATTAAATTTTTATGATGAAAAGCAATTTATTAAGGATAAAAGTATTATGAAATTATATGCCCTTATAATGGCGGGAGGTATCGGCACAAGATTCTGGCCAAGAAGCAAAGAAAAAACGCCAAAACAACTGTTGAAAATATTTAACAGCAAAACAATGATCCAGAACACCGTTGAACGGTTGGAAGGATTAATAGAAAGCGAAAACATTTTTGTAATCACTAATAAAATTCAGAGGGATGAAATTGTTAAGCAGCTGAAGAATATTCCCGAAAAAAATATTTTAATAGAACCTTTCGGAAAGAATACCGCGGCCTGTATAGGACTTGCATCGATTTTCATCGAACAATTTGATCCTGAAGCCGTAACCTTGGTCCTGCCCGCCGATCACATTATAAAAGAGAAAGAAGAGTTTCATAACACACTTAAAAGAGCTTCTGAATTCGCATATAAATCCAAGGGATTGGTAACAATAGGAGTTCAACCCACCAGACCGGAAACCGGTTACGGTTACATCCAAATTGACGAGCGTGAAGTTGAAGAAGGCATTTATAATGTTTATACTTTTGCAGAAAAGCCTAATTATGCTACGGCTGTAAGATTTTTAGAAAGCGGTGATTTCTTTTGGAACAGCGGAATGTTTATTTGGAGAATTGATTCTATTTTAAATGAAATAAGAGAATATTTGCCCGAGCTTAGCGAGGGATTAGAGAAACTGAAAAAAAGTTTCTCATCGGATAATTTTGATGAATTACTGGAAAATATTTACCGGAAGTTGAGAAGCATTTCTATCGATTACGGAATAATGGAAAAATCGAAGAAAGTTTTTTTAACTAAAGGAAAATTTACTTGGAGCGATGTTGGAAGTTGGGAAGAAGTTTATCAACTGTCCGCCAAAGATGAACACGGTAATGCAGTAAACGGTAAAGCTTATACGGATATGACAATGGACTCATACATTTATTCACCTGATAAATTTACCGCGCTAATTGGTGTTGATAATTTAATAGTAATAAATACAAAAGATTCTTTACTTATTTGCAGAAGAGACAGAAGCCAGGATGTTAAAAAAATTGTGGAACACTTAAAAGTTAATAAACTGAACGATTTTTTATGACAAAAAAATATCTTATTTTTTGATTGCTTTATAATAGTTTGATATGAAAAAATTAATAACCGAACTTGATGTAATAAAATTTGCCAAATCAGGCGGCAATGTATTGCCCGTCGGAGAGGATGATATTGTTACCGCACTTGCCCGGGATAAGATAAAAGCTTTGGGCATTGCAACCGTAAAAAAAAGTTCCGCTGAAAATATAAACTTAACGGTAAATGAAATTGAGAAATCTCAAACGGTAAGAAGAATTGCCATTGGGAGCGACCATACCGGCTTTAAAGTAAAAAATCTTCTTTCAAAAATACTTTCCGATAAAGGATATGAAATTATTGATGTTGGAACTTACGACGAAAAATCCTGCGATTATCCGGATTTTGCTTTTGCAGTAGCAAGAAAAGTTAAAGAAAATGAAGTTAAATTCGGGATTATTGTTGACGCAACCGGTATTCCTTCGGCAATAACCGCAAATAAATTAAAAGGAATTAGAGCCGCAACTTGTTACAACGAGTTTTCGGCAAGAAGCGCAAGAGAGCATAATAATGCAAATGTTCTTGTTATCGGAGCGAAAACACTGGGAGATGAGTCTATAAAGTCAATCCTTGAAACTTGGCTTCAAACTAATTTTGGAGGAGGAAGACATCAAAGAAGACTCAATAAAATTACTGAAATAGAAAACAACAATCTAAGTTGAAAAATCATAATTATTAATAAGAGAATTCTGAAAAATTGTATTAACTCCGAGGGATTCG
>CAZAOG010000071.1:4157-13974 GCA_964486645.1 uncultured Ignavibacteriaceae bacterium
ATATCTGTAAATACACATTTCTTTGACAACAAGACTTCCTTAATTTTTTGGTATTTCGTTTTTGTAGCGTGAGATATCGGGAATCTTACCTTGCTTTGAATTCACAAAGAACAAACCTTGAGGTTTCCGTAATATAGAATTACTTCGGTTAGAAACAATCAACTTGCCTAAAAGCAAAACATTCGGAGTTGATTGGTCCTGTGCGTGCGTAACTTTCGGACTTTCAAAAAGCAACCTTAAAGGTTATGTTTGTGCCGGCAAACCCAGGAAGGTTACCTGAAATAATAACAATATTATTGTTATATTTAATTAAAAACTTTTAATTTTTGAAACGCCAAAGCCTGTATATGCAGATAACTTATTTATATTTGTTCGACTACTTTAAACACAAATCACAATAAATTTTTTAATTCAAAAGGTAAAATTTGAATATATCTGAAAATGAAATAGACGAGATTATAGAATTAGAATACGACATTCATTTGTTTAAAATAAAATCACCGGATATTGCAAGCAAAATAAATCCCGGTGAATTTTTGAATATAAGAATAAGCGAATTGGCTGTACCCTTATTAAGAAGACCTTTTAGCGTTTGCGACGTAGAAGGCGACTCATTCTTTATTATGTTTAACACAATGGGAACCGGGACAAGAATGCTTTCGCTTAAAAAAGCCGGTGAATTTATAGACATAATAGGTCCCCTTGGAAATGGATTTACTTGGGAAGGTGACTACGACAGGGCTATAATTGTCGGCGGCGGCTTAGGCGCTGCACCGTTTCCGTTTTTAACACGGAAAATAAAAGATAAAAAGGAAATAGTATCATTTATCGGCGGAAGAACCAAACACGATGTAATTACTTACGGGCTTAAAAACATTTCAATTGCAACAGAGGACGGATCATTGGGCTTTAGGGGAAATGTCGTCGAACTTTTAAAAGAAAATTTAGATAAACAGGACGGCGTAAGATCAAAAATATTTGCATGCGGACCGACACCGATGTTGAAGTCCCTTAAAATTTTAGCCGAACAAAAAAATATAGAATGCGAAATATCCACCGAATGTGCGATGGCCTGCGGCTTCGGAATTTGCCAGGGCTGTCCTATCGAATCCGCTTTTGAAAAAGACAAATATTTACTTGTGTGCAAAGACGGACCGGTTTTTAATTCAAAGGAAGTTATTTTATGAGGAAAGTAGACCTAACTGTAAAAATCGGAAACTTAACTTTAAGAAATCCCGTTATGCTTGCGTCCGGCACGGTAGGATACGGTAACGAAATATCTGAATTTATCGATTTGAAAAAAATCGGTGCCATCGTAACCAAATCAATCAGTTTAAAGCCGAGGAAAGGGAATAAACCTCAAAGAATTTTGGAGACACCGGCAGGTATGCTGAATGCCATTGGATTGGCAAATGTAGGTATTGAAAAGTTTATTACGGAAAAAATCCCCTTCTTAAAAAAACACGATGCTCCTATTATCTGCAATATTGCCGCATCAACAATTGATGAATATGTTGAATGTGTTAGTATGCTTAATAACGAAGAAGGTATTCACGCCTTTGAGATTAATGTTTCCTGTCCGAATGTTAAAGAAGGCGGACTACAATTCGGCAACAATTTAAAAATGTTGGGAAAAGTAACGTCAAAAGTAAGAGCCGCAACGGATAAACCGATCATTATAAAATTATCTCCCAACGTAGCTTATATTTCGGAATTTGCAGATGCAGCAAAAAAAGAAGGTGCCGATGCCGTTTCGGCGATCAATACTTTAGTCGGAACTGCATTTAATATAAAAACAAGAAAACCGAGACTGAAAAACATAACAGGCGGTTTATCGGGCCCGGCTATAAAACCGATAGCACTTGCAAAAGTATTGGAAATTCACGGAAAGGTGGACATACCGATCATTGGTATTGGAGGGATTATGAATTGGCAGGATGCCGTGGAATTTATGATTGCAGGCGCTTCCGCCATTCAATTGGGAACAATAAACTTTATTGACCCGACCGCATCCGAAAAAGTATTGAACGGATTAACCGATTTCTGCAAAGAAAATAAAATCGATAAAATTTCTTCCATTACCGGCTCATATCAATTAGATTAAAATGGATTATCAAACTTCGTTAGAAAAATTATTTTCTCTCCATAATTTTGGCGTAAAGTTAGGATTAGAAAACATACAAAAATTTTTAGAGCATCTCGGTAATCCTCAATTAAAATTAAAGGCGATACATATTGCCGGGTCAAACGGAAAGGGAAGTACCGCTTCGTTCATTTCCAGTATTCTGCAGGAGCATAACTATAAAGTCGGCTTATATTCATCACCTCATTTTGTAAGGTTTAACGAGAGAATAAAAATTAATAATGATGAAATCGAAGACGAATATATCGCTCGCTTTCTATCAAATTATTTCGATTACATATTAAAAAATAAAATTACTTTTTTTGAAGCTGCTACCGGGATGGCTTTCTGCTATTTTTCCGATAAAGACGCTGACTTCGCGGTAATCGAAACCGGGTTGGGAGGCAGGCTTGATGCCACCAATGTTTTAACTCCTCTTTGCTCGGTAATTACTTCCATAAGTTTGGAACATACAAAAATCTTAGGCGATACACTTTCAAAAATAGCTGAAGAAAAAGCAGGCATAATTAAAAAGAAAAGTAAAGTGGTAACCGGACAACTGCCCGAAGAAGCCGCGGCGGTAATAAGAAAAAAATGTTCCCGGTTAGAAAAACGACTTTTTGAAATTAAAAATTTTATCCGTTTTGATGAGGATGATATAATTGTTGCGTACAACGGGAACGAGATCAAAATAAGCGAGCTCACGTTATACGGTAACTATCAAAAATTGAATGCCGCCATAGCAGTATTAACAGTGATGCTGATTGAAAAAAAGTTTAACAAAGATGCCTTCGTTTCGGGATTAAAGAACGTGATAAAAAATACTTCGTTGGAAGGCAGATACGAATTTTTCAACAAGAAACCCGATATAATTTTCGATTCCGCTCACAATCCTGACGGTGTGAAAAAATTTTTATCCGAATTTTGCAAACACTCAAAAAACTATAAAAAAAAATATCTGCTCTTCAGTGCACTGAACGATAAAGCGTATAAAATAATGCTTAGAGATTTAAGGCAGGAATTTGATGATATCTATTTGACTAAAATACACTATGAAAGAGCCGCTACAATGGAAGAAATGGAAAAAGTGTGCGAAGCACTTACTTTTAAAATTAATATAATAAGCGATAGCAAGGACTTGATTAACAAGATAAAAAACGGAGATAAACATAATTGTCTTGTTGTTATTGGAAGTATGTATTTACTGGGTGAAGTGAAATCGGATTTATTAAGGAATTAACTTGACATTCTATTTTGGAAAACGTAATTTTCGAATAGTCCACAAAATCCTATCGTTATTAGAAAATATTAGTACAAAAAAATAAGAAAAGACATCTAATCTGCGAAAAAACTAATCCGTATAAAATCAAAAATATTGTAGTTAAGAATCTAATTATTAAAAAATATCAATTATAAATTATTAAGGAAGAGAAAGACTCATGGATATCTCAGAACTCAAATCTAAAAAAATTGTTGAATTAAACGAAATTGCAAAAGAACTGAAAATTTCTGAATACGCAGACCTTCGAAAGCAGGACTTGATTTTCAGAATATTGGAAGCTCAGACATCTAAAAACGGGATGACTTTTTCAAAAGGTGTTTTAGAAGTCTTGCCCGATGGATACGGCTTTTTAAGATCTGCTGATTACAATTATTTGCCGTCACCGGATGATATTTATGTTTCTCCCTCTCAGATAAAAAAATTCAGTTTAAGAACAGGTGATTTTGTTAGCGGACAAGTTCGTCCACCGAAAGACGGCGAAAGATTTTTTGCATTGCTTAGGGTTGAAGCCGTAAACGGAGTTGCTCCCGAAGGTATAAGAGGCAGAACCCTGTTTGACAATTTATTACCTGTTTATCCGACCAAAAGGCTTATTCTTGAATCCGCTCCCGGTGAATATTCGATGAGAATAATGGACCTTCTTTCTCCAATCGGAAAAGGACAGAGAGGGCTGATCGTTTCGCCGCCAAAAAGCGGAAAAACGGTACTACTTCAAAAAATTGCTAATTCTATTACAAGAAATAATCCCGATGTTAAATTATTAATTCTCTTAATTGATGAACGCCCTGAAGAAGTTACGGATATGGGAAGGTTGGTTAAAGGAGAAGTTATTAGTTCCACTTTTGACGAACCTGCCGAAAGGCACGTTCAAGTTGCGGATATGGTTATTGAAAAAGCAAAAAGACTTGTTGAAGCGGGGGAAGATGTTGTAATTCTTCTGGATAGTATTACACGATTGGCCAGAGCTCACAACATTGTAGTTCCGCATAGCGGTAGAATTCTTTCCGGCGGTGTCGACTCTAATGCACTGCATAAGCCAAAAAGATTTTTTGGAGCTGCAAGAAATATTGAAGACGGCGGCAGTTTAACAATTATTGCCACTGCATTGATTGATACGGGCAGCAGAATGGACGATGTTATTTTTGAGGAGTTCAAAGGAACCGGTAATATGGAATTGGTTCTCAACAGAGATTTGAGTGACCGAAGAATTTTCCCGGCAATTGATGTTAACCGCTCAGGAACCAGAAGAGAAGAACTGTTGATGAAAGAGGACGACTTACAGAAAATTTGGATACTGCGTAAAATATTGAGTGAACTCAGTCCGGTTGAAGCTATGGACTTTTTATTGGATAAGATGCGGGGTACAAAAAATAATAAAGAATTTCTGCTTAATATGAACAGTTAAAACAGAAAATTTTAATTGGATACCGATTTATGCAGTTCATGTTAAATTATGATTTTCTTATATTACCTATCGTTACTTAATAACTTAAGAACATACTATTTTCATTCTAATAATTTGTAAATGATAAATGAAAAAAATTTCAATTTTAGTCATAGTTTTTTCTTCAATAATCTTTTCACAGTTCAACAGAAATAATCCTTCTGTTAAAAAAAGCCCCCCCTTTTTATTTAATAGAATTTTTTACTCGGAATTTTACGTAGGAAATCAAGATTCCGGTAAAGCGTTTTTTATGTATAAAATACCGGTGAATAGGTTGTTGTTTGAAAAGACAGAAAATATTTACAAAGCAAAATTCAGGGTTGCAGTAGAAATATTTGATAATTTAGATAACATTATTCAAAGAGAATTTGATGAAAAATCCGTTGAAGCTGAAACTTACAAAGGGACAAAATCTAATTCTATATTTGTCGATGGAATAATTCCGATCTTATTTTCAAAAAAGATAAAAAAAATCCAGCCAATGTTTTCGGATGTTTATTCGCACAGAGAATTTAAAGGCAAACGGTTCGTTCTAAACAATACAAAAATTGGAAAAGTATTCTTAACTCCGATTGTAGTTAGCAAACAAACTATGGATTACAACGGAAGTGAGGCATATCAACTGGCAAATTTCGGAGGAAATTTTCCCTTTAGTGAAGATAAATATGAATTGTTGCTCCCCGTTAAAGACCCGGAAACTGATGAATTATTTGTAAAAATAATGAAAGACGGGAAAACGATAATCAGTACATCCATAAACGATTCGTTTTACGGAAATCTTGATTTTAAATACAGCGAAGATAAAATTTTACTTGTTAAAGGTGATTCAGATAAAAATTATAAATTTTTTATTTTAGCTAACACTGAAAGTAAATTGCACGAAGGACCTTTTAAAATAGTAATTTCAAAAACATCCGATTTCAAAGATTCGTTTACCTATAAAAAACGTGTAACTTGGTTCGATAAACCGTTTTCACTTAGGAACCCTGAACTTGCCATAAAAAATCTGAAATATATAGAAAAAGATTCAGTAATTGATGATATGCTTGATAAGGAGTCATTTCGGTATTCTAAAATTCTGCAGAAATACTGGAAAAAATATGATCCGACACCCGAAACGGCTTTTAATCCTATTATGAAAGAATATTACGATAGGATAGATTATTCAATGCAGAATTTTTCGCCTATTTCAAGAAAAAACGGGGCTAACACCGACAGGGGTAAAATTTACATCAAATACGGTAAGCCGAACGAGATAAAAAGAACTTCCAACACATACGGACAAGTAACTGAAATTTGGATTTATAAAAAAGTGAACAAAGAATTTGTTTTTGTCGATAAGTACGGAATCGGGGATTTTTCACTCGTTACGGGTTGATGGGTAATTTTATTTTTACATGCGGCGACGTTAACGGTATCGGTCCGGAAATTGTAATAAAATCTTTTAATAAGTTATACAATTCTACCGAGCATAATTTCATATTTATCACCCCGGAAAATGTTTTTAACTCCAACATTAAAAACATCAAACTTGCTTTCCCTTATAAAGTTGTAAAAAGTCTACCCGAAAACAACAATAACAGAATAACGATTTTAAAAATTCCGGATACCAATATTGAAATTGGAAAAGCGGCACCTGAAGCGGGGAGGACTGCTTTTAATGCCATCAAGACTGCTTTTGATTTATTAAAGGAAAAGAAAGCCGAAGCGATGATCACTGCACCAATTTCAAAAAAAGCGCTGTCCTTGGCGGGAATCAATTTCCCGGGTCATACCGAAATGCTTGCCGAATGGAGCGATACAAAAAATTTTTCAATGCTATTTTTGTCAAAAAAAATGAAATCCGCCTTGGTAACAATCCATACTCCGGTTAAAAATATCGTAAAAGAAATTACTCGTCAAAAACTTTTATCCTCATTCGAAATAATAATTGGTTCGCTCCAAAATGATTTTTTAATTTCCGAACCCAAAATAGCGGTATTGGGATTAAACCCTCACGCCGGCGAAGAAGGCGTGATAGGTAATGAGGAGGAGGAAATTATTATTCCCGCAGTAAATGCAAGCGGGTATAAAAGATTTTTATACGGACCTTTTTCACCCGATGCTTTTTTTTCAAAACATAAATACAAATATTATGATATGATTTTGGGTATGTATCACGACCAAGTTTTAATTCCTTTTAAAATGTTAAACTCAGGCAAGGGAGTTAATTTTACCGCCGGACTTCCCATTGTCCGCACTTCACCCGATCACGGAGTGGCGTTTGATATTGCAGGAAAATTTGTTGCCGATGAATCGAGCATACTTGAAGCATTCTATTTTGCTGAAATAATTTCTGAAAATCGAAAATAATCTATGCCTCAAATAAAGAAAAATTATGAAATAGTTTCTGCTATCTATCCTCACATTATGAACGGAGTAAGATATGATTTTTGGGCAGATTACATTTATGGCTTAACAAACAAGTATATTGGCAAAAGAGCAAATATTTTGGAATTAGGTGCCGGTAACTGCTTGTTGGCTCATCATTTAAAGAAGTATTATAAAAAGATCATTCCAACCGATTTGTCTTTTCAAATGCTGGCTTCGTGCAAAGACCCGTCAATAAAGCGAGTTTGCTGCAATATGACGAGCCTGCCTTTTAAAACATCATTCGATTTAATTTACAGCTGTTTTGACAGTATAAATTACCTGACTAAGAAAAAAGAATTAAGCAATTTGTTTTCTAATATTTTTCATTTGCTTTCCGATAATGGAATTTTTACTTTTGACGCAAGTTTGATTAACAACAGCAGAATTCACATTAAACATCCTGTCAGAGAAGGCAGATTCAAAGGTATTAAATACAAACACAAAACATCCTTTGATGAGAAGAAAAGAATTCATAAAAACGAATTTGAGATTCATTTAAAAGACAAAAAGATTTATAGAGAAATTCACAAGCAAAAGATATATCCATTTTTTGACTATTTTAAGTTGCTTCAAAAAAATAATTTGTATGTTGTTGAATGTTTTAATGCTTTTACATTTTTCGATGCGGATGAAAATTCAAACAGGGTGCAGTTTATAGTAAAAAAAGAAACGGAAAAAAATAATGCTCTCGTTTAATCACGTTCAATACGGATATACCGAACAATTAATTTTTAAGGATTTAACTTTTCACCTTAACCAAGGCGAATTTATATTTGTAATCGGGAAAAGCGGTGCAGGCAAATCAACGCTTATGCAAATGGTATATATGAATATATTACCCGATTCGGGTTCGGTTGATATTGAGAATTTCAGTTCTGCTACAATCAAACCAAGAATGCTCCCGGAACTTAGAAAAAAACTCGGAATTGTATTCCAGGATTTCAGGCTTCTTTACGACAGAAATATTTATGACAACCTTGCTTTTATTTTGGAAGCTATAGGCACGCCTAAAAAAACTATAAAACAAAAAATAAACAATGTACTTACGGACGTGGGTTTATCTCACAGAAGATACAGCATGCCCAACGAACTTTCGGGCGGCGAACAGCAAAGAGTGGCAATAGCAAGAGCAATGGTAAAAGAACCTATTTTAATCTTGGCGGATGAACCGACAGGTAATTTGGACCCCGAAACATCCGAAGAAATACTTGAACTGATACAAAAAATAAACAACAGGGGAACATCCGTATTAATTACCACCCACGATTATGAATTGGTAAAAAAAACAGATGCCAAAATAATAAGATTAGAAAACGGAATGGCAGCCGAATCTAAGGTTTAATTATTATTTAAAGAATATATTTTTAGTTTTGATAATATCTTTTCGTTAACGTTTTCAACCGAATCATTACCGTCAATAAAAATCACCTCTCTTTTGTCCTTGTAATAATCCAGAACAGGCTTGGTATCTTTATTAAAAATAATTATCCTGTTTTTAATCACTTCTACGGTATCGTCTTTGCGCTGATATAAGCTGTTTTCGGCACCGCAGCAAGGACAAACCTTAATGTCCTCTAAATCGTCTTTAGAAAATGTGTTTTTACATTCTCTGCACGCGAGCCTGTGTGTAAGCCTTCTAATTAATTCTTCTTCAGGCGCAGTTATTGCAACAACCACAACATTATCCAAAGACAGTTCTTCTATCAGCTTGTCCAATTCTTCGGCTTGAACAGTGGTTCTCGGAAAACCGTCAAGTATGAAACCGTTCCTGCATCTATCGCCGGAGAGAGTGTCTTTTATAATTCCCATCATTACTTCATCCGGTACCAATTCGCCTGCATTCATTTTTGCCTGCGCTTTCATACCCAATTCTGTTTTGTCTTTTACCGCTTGTCTTAAAATATCCCCTGTTGAAATGTGAGGAATGTTCAACTTGGAAGATAATATTTTCGCTTGGGTGCCTTTTCCGACGCCGGGCGAACCGAATATCAGGATCCTCATAATGTCCCTTATTTTAAAATTTAAAATTAAACAGACTAAATTAAATAAATTATGTTTAATTATTTCTTATTTTTTGAAAAAATTTTTCCAATAAATGTTTGCTTTCAAATTCATAAATACCGGAATAAACATTTAAAGAGTGGTTGTATTTTTTTTCTTCCACTAAATTGTAAACAGAACCGCAAGCACCGAATTTGGGATCGAAAGTTGAAAAATACAGGTTTTCTACTCTCGAAGACAAAATTGCGCCCGTGCACATTATGCAGGGCTCAAGGGTAACGTAAATATCGCATTCGCTTAACCGCCAATTGCTAAGGTGATTTGCAGCGGAAGTAATGGCTATCATTTCGGCGTGAGCCGTGGGGTCGTTTAATCTTTCTATCAGGTTGTGTCCCTTGCCGATGATTTTATCTTTATAAGTAACAACCGCACCGACCGGCACTTCTTCTTCGTTAAAAGCCTGCTCGGCCTCTTGGAGTGCGGCAAACATAAAATCGTATATTTTTTTGGGAAACATAATTGTTAAATATAAATAAAATAATTTTTCAAATCGGAA
>CAZAOG010000072.1:0-13948 GCA_964486645.1 uncultured Ignavibacteriaceae bacterium
AACTTTGTGGAATACATGCTTATTTTCTAAAAGATATTCGAATTTTTTTTGATAATTAATTTGTAATGTAAAACTATTTATTTATATTTCTTTTTGTGTAACAGCACATTGGTTTTGGTTGATATCATGTTGATAACTTTTTTTTGTGAAAATGTTTCACATTTATTTATTTGGGGTTTTTCTTCCCAAATAATTTTTATATGTTGAATGATTTTATAAAAACAAACCTAACTGTATATAAAAAAACCACTTATGTTTGTTTTGTTGATGTTAATAACTTGTGCAAATGGCTTTTGCTGTTTCTCGTTTTCTTTGATTTTTATTTAATAGTTAAATATTTATTATTTTTTTAATTGTGGATAATTTTAATGCCCGAAACCCAAATCTCTAATAAAATTGCCCTTAGCTCAGACATTATTTGGAGGGAGTGTCTTTTAAATATTAAAAAACATGTTTCCCAAATGACTTATAACACCTGGTTTTTACCCATAAAACCCCTTAACGTAAACAACTCAACATTAAAGATTTTGCTGCCAAGTCAGTTTTTCTGGGAATGGATAGACGAGCATTATAATTCGTTAATTCATTCTACCATCACCTCGGTTATGGGACCCGACGCCAATCTTGCCTACGTTATTGCAGAAGAACCCGATGACCAGATAGAACCGGTTAATGTGCCGCCTGTAAAAAAGACAGAAAAAAAAGAAGAGATTAAAAAGCCGGAATTTGAAACTTTTATAAATCCGCGATATACGTTCGATAATTTTATTAAAGGAGAAGGCAATCAACTTGCACGTGCAGCTGCCGGAGCTATCTCCGATAATCCCGGGGGAACTTCTTTTAACCCTTTGTTTATTTACGGAGGAGTCGGTTTGGGGAAAACTCATCTTGTTCAGGCAATAGGAAACAAAATTCTTGAAGTCTTTCCGAACAAAAAAGCTATTTATTTATCATCTGATATTTTTACTATTGAATTTGTCGAGGCAATACAGTCAAATAAAGTTAATGAGTTTTCCAATTTTTACAGAAATATGGACGTATTAATTTTAGACGATATTCAATTTTTAATAGGTAAAGAAAAAACACAGGATCTCTTTTTCCATATTTTCAATACTCTGCACCAGTCCGGCAAACAAATTATTTTAACAAGCGACAAACCCCCTAAAGACCTAAAGGGAATGGATGAAAGATTGATTTCGCGCTTTCAGTGGGGGCTTTCCGCAGATATACAGCCGCCTGATTTTGAAACCAGAATAGCTATTTTAAAAAGAAAGGCAGATGATTTTGGTTTGTTGTTGCCGACGGAGATATTCGAATATATCGCTTCGCATATTTTTTCAAATATTCGCGAGTTGGAAGGATGTCTTATAAAACTTTTAGCAAACGCTTCCTTAAGTTCAAGAAAAATAGATTTTGATTTGGTAAAGTCTACGGTTAAAGAAATTGCTACGTGCAAACAGGTTAACGTTTCCATAGAAAGTATAACTTCTTCCGTGTGCAATTATTTGGATGTGGGAGAGGATAAAATAAGGGATAAAACAAGAAAGAAAGAGGTCGTTTTTGCGAGACAAATTGCCATGTATCTTTCAAAAGAGCTAACAAGATCCTCTTTAAAAACAATCGGGCTTCATTTTGGTGGAAGAGATCACTCAACTGTTATTCATGCTTGCATGTCCGTTGAAAAAAACATAAAAAAAGATAACTCGATAAAAGAGCTTGTTAATAAAATTAAAGAAAAAATCGATTTAGATAGTAATTAATCGTGTTGATAACTAGTTAACTATCTGTTTCTTTTTGGTTAACAAAAAAAAGAAAAAGAGAGTTTTTTATTTAACTTAAAACGAAGAACTTTCCATCAACATGATTTGTTTTTGTAAACAAAGGAAAAACATAATGTTATCAAGTTATTAACAAATTAACATCTTTATAATAATTATTAAGTTATTTTAAACAATACTATTAATTTAATAATGTGTGTTAATAAAAATAAAGTTGTTGATTTTATTTATATTTTTTAGTTAGTTGATATACAATAAACTTTTCATTTTAATAAAGATTAATGAAAAAAACATTTACCTTTCTATTTTTAATTTCGTTGATATTGTTGTCCGCCAATGGTTGTAAAACAACTGTTGACAACAGAATGTCATTTAATAATTTATCATCAACTGATTTAATAGTAAATTTTAGAGGTCAGGATATAAAAGTTGCAACAGGTCAAAGGGTAGACATTAAAGAGATACCGAAAGGCACATATAATTATGCTACAACATTTACAATTCCTGCAGGTGCAACAAGCTCAACAACATTTGGAGACGTTAGCGGCACGGTCACTATAAAAGCAGGAACAAAAATTCTTGTAATTTATACAAGCACGTTGTTAAAAGGTGTTTTTACTCTTAGTGCGACATTATCATCAAGCGATGATCAAAGCAATCCAACAAGCCCATAAAAAAAGCTTAAAAAGACTCAAAAACCAACAAAAAAGCAAACATTTTTATTAATCTTTAATTGAGATTAAAGTGATTTTTTAGTAGATTTAAATGTTTAAAAGGAGCATTATTAATGGAATTTAATTTAAATAGTAAAGAGTTGGAAAAACTCTTATCAAAGGTAATACCTGCCGTTCCTACAAGAACCCCAATGGCAATTTTAGAAAACTTTTTATTCGAAATACACGAAGGAAAATTAACGGTTTATTCAACCGATTTGGAAATTTCATTACGCTCCTCCATGCAGGTAACAACACAAGAAAACATTAAAATAGTTGTTCCCGCACACCTTTTATACGATGTTGTTAGAACGCTAAGCGAAACACAAATTAAATTCGAAACCGAATCAAACTCAAAATTAAAAATAACAACGGACAACGGAACATATACGCTTGGTTATTCTTCTCCCGAAGAGTTTCCGTCCGTTCCTGAAGTAGAATCGGAAAACGAATTGGTGATTAACGGGAAAAAATTAAAAAAAGCAATTGACCTAACATCTTTTGCTATGAGCAAAGAAGATATGCGTCCGGCAATGACAGGAACACTTTTGGAATTTACAAACGAAGGAGTAAACTTTGTTGCCACGGACGGCCATAGATTGGTTAAGTATACTAATAAAAATATAGATAAAACCGGCGAAGAGCAGTATATAATTCCGGAAAGAGCAATTAATGTTTTGTCTAAACTTTTAACAGAAAAAGATATTAAAATAACATTTAGCAAAACAAACGTTTCTTTCTCTCTTGGTGATGTTGATTTTATTTCAAGAGTTATTGCGGAAAAATATCCCGCATACAACAGCGTTATTCCTCTTGAAAACGAAAACGAGTTAAGGATAAACAAAAACGAAATTCTTTCCACGATAAGAAGAATGAGTTTGTTTTCCTCAACAAACACAAAACAAGTTAAGTTTTCAATTAATGAAAACAGTTTAGAGGTAGCAGCAGAAGATATAGACAGCGGTTCGAGCGCAAAAGAAAAAATAAACTGTCAGTATAGCGGAGAGCCAATGGACATAGGCTTTAACACATCCTACGTTCAAGATATACTTACCCATTTAAGTGATAATGAAATTGTTTTTAAACTTCATTCACCGACAAAAGCATGTATAATTGAACCGGTCAACCAAAAAGAGGATGAGGAGCTGATGCTTTTGCTTATGCCTGTGCGCTTAAATGGCTAGGATGAATTTATTATCTATTCAATTAAAAAACTTTAGAAAACATAAAGAATCTAACCTAATTTTTTCTGATAAATTAAATTTTATAGTTGGAGCTAATGGTGCGGGCAAAACAACAATCTTGGAAGCAATTTATTATTTATGCACAAACAAAAATTTTAATACAAGAATAGACAGTGAATCGGTTTTATTCGGAAAAGAAAGTTTTGAGGTAGAAGGAGTTATCAGAGAATTTACGGAAAGCAAAATTAGGGTTTTTTATTCATTGATGGACAACAAAAAAGCTTACTTAAGAGACGGAAAAAAAATAACACGATCTTTGGATATAATCGGAAGATTTCCAATAGTTACCTTAACGCCGGAAGACCTGGCAATTACAAAAGGTTATCCCGGGGACAGAAGAAAGTTTATAGACTCTATCCTTTCACAGGCAAGTGAAACATATCTTAAAAATCTTCTTGATTATAAGAGGACGTTAAAACAAAGGTCTTCCCTGTTGTTTTTACTTAAAGAAAACAAATCAAAACAACTTTTCGAAGAATTTGACGCATGGAGTGAAAAACTTATTCAAAGCGGAAATTATCTAATAAAAAAAAGACAGGAGTTTATAGAAGATTTTAATGTCTATATTCATGAATCGTATACCGAAATAATGGGGACAAAAGAAAAACCCGACATTATATATTCCTTTTTGGAAACCAATAACGACAACAACTTAAACGTAGAAGAAAGATTCATGGCTCTTTTAAAAAACAAAAGAGAAGAAGAACTTGGAAGATGTGCTAATCTTGTGGGCCCCCACAGGGATGATTTTATTTTTCGGATTGACAACGTTGATTTGAAAAAATACGGATCACAAGGACAACACAAAACCTTTCAAATTGCATTAAGATTTGCGGAGTTTTTCTACTTAAAAAAACTAACGGGAAAAACCCCGATGTTTTTGCTCGATGATGTCTTCGGCAAGCTCGATTCGAAAAGAGCACAAAAAATAAGCAACTATTTAAGAAGTGTGGGTCAGGCGTTTATTACAGTTACGGACCTCGCTGATTTTTCCTTTCTTGATATAAGCAAAGAAGATAAAATAATAAAAGTAAATGAAGGTACGGTAGCTTATGCCTGATAATTTTAAAAGCTTAAAAGAAGTTTTTGAACAAGAACCTCAATTTAAGAGGTTAAGGAATATTGTTAATGCATCAAGTGTTGTTGCGGACTTTAATAAAATTTTCCCGGAATTTGAAAAGATGGTTGTTGCTGTAAAGGTAGAAAAAAAAAGACTTTTTTTAAAAATTGAAAACCCTGTTTGGAGAAACGAATTAAAATTTAAAGAAAAAGAAATAATTGAAAAAATTAACAACCACTTTAAAACCGAAATAATAAAATGGTTAAAATTTTTATCGTAAATAAATAAAGAAGGTATAGCGGACAAACAATGGCGAAACAAAATAACAATAAAAACAACTATAACGCTGAAAACATAAACGTTCTAAAAGGCCTTGAGGCTGTAAGAAAAAGACCTGCGATGTATATCGGAGATGTTAGCGCACGAGGCTTTCATCACTTAATAAATGAAGTTGTAGATAACAGCATAGACGAAGCCTTGGTTGGATATGCTGACAAAATATCAATAACCATAAACAAAGACGAAAGCGTAACAATAGAAGACAACGGCAGAGGAATACCTGTTGATCTTCACCCCGAAGAAAATCGTTCGGCTTTAGAGGTGGTTATGACGGTGCTTCATGCCGGCGGAAAGTTTGATAAAAATTCATATAAAGTTTCCGGCGGACTTCACGGCGTTGGCGTCTCGGTGGTAAACGCACTTTCAAGCTGGTTAAAAGTTGAAATAAAAAGAGACGGAAAAAAATACATTCAGGAATATAAAAAAGGAGTTCCGTTATACAAAGTAAAAGAAATTGAAAAAGTAAGAAAAAACGACACGGGAACTAAAATAACTTTTTTACCTGACAGCGAAATATTTAACGTGACACAATTTAAGTTTGATACAATTACAGCAAGAATGAGAGAACTTGCGTATTTGAACAAGAACATTACAATTAAAATTGTCGATACCAGAAACGGCGGAGAGGAAGAGACCTTTCATTTTAAAGGCGGTATAATTGAGTTTGTAAAATATATAAACAACACAAGAACACCTTTACATAAACCTGTTTACATAGAAGGCGAAAAGGAAAATACGCCCGTTGAAATATCGTTTCAATATACGGACGTATATTCGGAGAATATTTTTTCTTATGTGAACAATATCAACACTCACGAAGGCGGAACGCACTTGGTTGGATTTAAAACGGCGTTAACAAGAACCCTAAACAACTACGCGTATAAAAACGGATTAATAAAAGAAGGTAAAATAACACTAACCGGTGATGATTTTAGAGAAGGTTTAACGGCTATTATTTCCGTTAAAGTTCCGGAGCCTCAATTTGAAGGTCAAACAAAAACCAAGCTTGGAAACAGCGAAACAAAATCGGTGGTTGAAACCCTGGTGGGCGAAAAACTATCCGAATACTTGGAAGAAAACCCGTCCGTAGGGAAAAAAATAATTGAAAAATGTATGAGGGCTGCGGAAGCGAGAAATGCCGCCAGAAAAGCCCGTGAGCTTGCCAGAAGAAAAAACGCATTGGATAATATGAATCTCCCCGGAAAACTTGCTGACTGCTCTATAACAGACCCGGAGCACTGCGAAATTTACATTGTCGAAGGTGACTCTGCAGGCGGTTCGGCAAAACAAGGAAGAGACAGAAGATTTCAGGCAATACTCCCTTTGAAAGGTAAAATACTAAATGTAGAAAAAGCAAAGCTGAACAAGATATTGGAAAACAACGAAATAAAAGCGATTATTTCCGCAGTAGGTGCGGGATTTGGCGCTGATTTTGACGAAACAAAAGCAAGATACGGAAAAATTATTTTAATGACCGATGCCGATGTAGACGGCAGCCATATAAGGACTTTGCTTTTAACCTTTTTCTACAGACACATGAAAGAACTTATATCTTCGGGTAAAATCTACATAGCACAACCGCCTCTTTACAAAATTAAAAAAGGCAAACAAGAACAATATGCCTTTGATGATAAAGAGAGAGATGAAATTTTAAAAAGACTGAAGGTTAACGGAAAAAACACAGAAGAAGAGTTAGAGTTGAATGAAGAAACGGAAACCAAAAACAAAGGAGTAACAATATCAAGATACAAAGGACTTGGTGAAATGAACCCGCTGCAGCTTTGGGAAACCACCATGAATCCCGAAACACGAACCGTTCTTCAAGTTAATTTAGAAAGCGCCGCATCTGCGGACAAAATATTTGAAACCCTAATGGGTGATGCGGTAGAACCGCGAAGAGAATTTATTGAAAAAAACGCTAAATACGTAAGAAATTTAGATATATAAAAACACTTAAACTTTAAACACAGAAAAATATGGCTACAATTTTTGAAAAAATAATACCCGTTTCATTAGAAGACGAAATGAAATCTTCTTATATCGATTATTCAATGTCCGTAATTGTATCAAGAGCTTTGCCGGACGTAAGAGACGGACTAAAACCTGTTCACAGAAGGGTTCTTTTCGGAATGAAAGAACTTGGACTAACACACAACAAAGCATATAAAAAGTCGGCAAGAATTGTCGGTGAGGTCCTTGGTAAATACCATCCGCACGGAGATACTGCGGTTTATGATTCAATGGTAAGAATGGTGCAGGAATTTTCTCTTCGCTACCCGCTTGTGGAAGGGCAGGGCAACTTTGGTTCGGTAGACGGAGACTCCCCCGCGGCAATGCGTTATACCGAAGCACGTATGGCAAACATAGCCGGCGAGATGTTAAAAGATTTGGATAAAAACACGGTTGATTTTATACCAAACTTTGACGACTCACTTCAGGAACCAACGGTTCTTCCTGCGTATATTCCAAACCTGTTGGTAAACGGATCAAGCGGTATTGCAGTTGGAATGGCAACAAACATTCCGCCGCATAATTTAACCGAAGTGATAAACGGATTAATTGAGCTGATAAAAAATCCCGACATAACATCGGAACAATTAATGAAGTATGTTACCGCCCCCGATTTTCCTACCGGCGGAATAATTTATGGATATGACGGAGTAAAATCTGCTTACACAACAGGCAGGGGAATTTTAAAAATCCGTGCAAAAGCAAATATTGAAACCCTAAAAAACGGCAGAGAAAATATTATTGTTACCGAGCTTCCTTATCAGGTTAACAAATCCAATTTAATTGAAAAAATAGCCATTCTTGTCAGAGCCGGAAAACTATCGGAGATATCCAACCTCAGAGATGAATCGGACCGGGACGGAATGAGAATTGTTATTGAGTTAAAAAGAGATGCACAACCCCATGTTGTTTTAAATCAATTGTTCAAACACACTCAAATGCAGAACACATTCGGCGTAATTATGCTGGCTCTTGTCAAAGGAAGACCACAGACTTTAACACTGAAAGAAATGATGTACCATTTTATTAATCATAGAATGGAAGTGCTAATTAGAAGAACCAAATACGAGTTGGATTCGGCTGAAAAAAGAGCACACATTTTGGAAGGCTACATTATTGCGCTTGATAATATTGACGAAGTTATTGCCACAATCAAAAAATCCAAAGATACCGAAACGGCTAAAAACAACCTGATGAATAAATTCAAGTTAAGCGAAGTTCAGGCAAAAGCAATTTTAGAGATGAGGCTTCAAAGGTTAACGGGACTTGAAAGAACAAAAATCGAAACGGAATATAAAGAAGTGATTCAATTAATCGAAAGATTAAAAGGAATTCTCTCAAACGAAGAGAGAAGATATTTAATTATAACGGATGAACTAAAAGAAATAAGAGAAAAATACGGCGACGAACGAAGGACGGAAATTGTAAAAAACTATGAAGAGTTTTCTTTGGAAGACATGATCGCCGAAGAAGATGTGGTGGTAACCATATCTCACAGCGGATTTATAAAAAGATTTCCGGTAAGCGGTTATAGGAAACAGGGTCGCGGCGGCAAAGGCGTAACCGGCGCCGGAACAAAAAACGAAGATTTTATTGAACACATGTTTGTCGCTTCAACACACCACTATATATTAATCTTTACAGATAAAGGTAAATGCTATTGGTTAAAAGTTTTTGAAATCCCCGAAGCAGGAAGAACAGCTCGCGGCAGATCAATTCAAAATCTGATTCAAAAGGACAAAGAAGAAAATATAACAGCGTTTGTTTCGGTTAAAGAATTTTCGGACGACCAAAATATTATAATGGCAACATTAAAAGGAACAATTAAGAAAACGGTACTTTCCGCATACGGTAACGTTAGAAAAGGAGGAATAAATGCCATTAACATTGTTAAAGGAGATAAACTGATCTCGGTTCAATTAACCGACGGAAACAACGATATAGTTTTGGGAACAAGAAACGGTTTTGCAATTAGGTTTAACGAAAAAGATGTCAGACAGATGGGAAGAACGGCTACCGGCGTTAGAGGAGTCAGGCTTGACAAAGACGATATTGTTGTCGGATTGGTTGTAATGAAACGACAGGCAACCATATTGGTGGTTACCGAAAAAGGATACGGTAAAAGATCCGACATAAACGATTACAGAACCACACACAGAGGCGGAAAGGGAGTTATCACGGTTAAAACAAGCGAGAAGGTCGGTAAATTAATCTCTATGATGGAAGTTGTGGACGGTGACGAATTGGTTATTATTACTTCACAAGGAATGGTAATTAAACAGGGGATAAAAAACATCCGTGTAATGGGAAGAAATACTCAGGGAGTAAGGGTTATCAGACTAAACGATGGTGATTCTATTGCCGATATAGCAAAAGTTATAAGAGAGGAAGAAGACAATCACTTCAACGGAGAAGAGTTGGTTTAGGCGGACTTAATTATTTATATATTGCCGATAAAGCTTTGTCCTGCGCTTCTATGGTTTTATCAAGATCTTCTTTTGTGTGTGCTGCGGAAATAAAAATTGCTTCAAATTGTGAAGGCGCAAAATAGATACCTTGATTTAACATCTCGTGAAAATATCTCCCGTAAACAAGCGTATCCGACTTTACCGCTGTCTTAAAGTTTGTTACTTTTTCTTCGGTAAAAAACATGCACATCATAGATCCGATTCTATTAAAGGCAAAAGATTTCTTTATCTTTTTTAAATTACTTTTAAATCCGTTTGCCAAATAAGATGAAATTCCCTCTAACGAATTATATATATCGGGATTGTTTTTTATGTAATTCAAAGCGGCAAAACCGGCAGACATTGCCAGCGGGTTTCCGCTTAAAGTACCCGCCTGGTAAACCGGACCGCTTGGCGCTATCATCTCCATTATTTCTTTTTTTCCGCCGAACGCACCTACGGGTAAACCGCCTCCGATTATTTTTCCAAACGTTGTCATATCCGGTTTTATACCAAAAAGCTGTTGAGCTCCGCCGGCAGCAACTCTAAAACCGCTCATTACCTCGTCAAAAATTAAAACGATATTGTTTTCGTTACAAAGAGTTCTTAAACCTTTAAGAAAAGACTTCTCGGCAGGAACAACCCCCATATTACCTGCAATAGGCTCAATAATGATTGCCGCAATTTGATTTTTATTTTTTAATATCAAATTTTTAACGGAATTTATGTTGTTGTATTCCGCAATAAGAGTATCTTTGGCTATGTTCTTGGTAACACCGGGACTTGTAGGAACACCCAGGGTTAAAGCACCGGAACCGGCTTTTATTAAAAAATAGTCTGCGTGTCCGTGATAACAGCCTTCAAACTTTATTATCTTATCTTTTTTTGTAAAACCTCTGGCTACTCTAATGGCGCTCATTGTTGCTTCGGTTCCGCTGTTTACCATTCTAACCATATCTATCGAAGGCACCATTTCTATTATAAGTTTTGCCATTTTCACTTCAATTTCCGTAGGCGCACCGAAACTAACACCGTTGTCAACAGCCTCAAAAAGTGCTTCCTTAATAAATTGCGGATTATGTCCGAACAAATGAGGACCCCAACTGCCTATGTAATCTATATATTCGTTTTTGTCCACATCATAAATTTTCGAGCCGTTTCCTCTTTCAATAAATAACGGATTACCCGCTACCGATTTGAACGCTCTAACGGGAGAGTTCACACCACCGGGAATGTATCTGTTAGCCTCGTTAAAAAAGTAAGTGCTGAGAGTTGTGTTCATATTTTGTTTTCACCTAAAAATAATTTTTTCTTATTGTAAATTTAAGGAATTATTTTCCAAACAATAATTGATAATCTTTAGTTTTTCCTTTTTTTACCCAATTTTCAGGAATTATTTTCCAATTTCCTGTTTTTTCAGGCGAAATAATTTTTTTCTTTTCAATCCATTTCAACAAATAAAAACGCAAGTCTTTTTCCGTTGAAGCGATGAGCCTGCCGCTCAATTCTTTTTTTGGAATGCCGGCGCCAAAAACCAAATGACCGCCGCCGCCGTTTCCCCTATATGAATTAACGGCAACCCGGTATTCTTTATTAAAATTAAAAGGCGTTCCGTCCGATAATGATTTTATTGTAATTCTTTCCCCAACTGGTTTTCTAACATCTACGTTGTAAATAATACCGGCGGCGGAAGAAAAGTTATAGTAACTGTTATTTAACTGCGGGTGGTTGTTTGAATAAACCACCTTTCCCTCGCTGTCCAAACGGAAATTAAGCAAATGATCGTTCTCGTTTTTCATTTGATTAAGCCATTTACCGTACGAGTATTCCAAATAATTTTTTATTTCTTTCCCGGTCATTTTTATTGTGTAGAGCAAATTTTCGTATTTGTATAAATTGAACATATCTCTTACATAAACAGGTCCTTTTTTAATTTCTGCGTTAAACGATAACGGGGAAGCAAAAGAGATGTCGGCGCCCGTCAAATTTAACTGTAAGGATTGAACCAGATCTACAAAAGGAGAATCTCCGAAGAAAGAATCTTTTGTCGTTATTGTTTTTGTAAATGTTCCGATTTCTTTAGAGGTATATTTTTTTATTTCCATAAAGTCTTTTTCAAAACGTTTTAAAAAGTCTTCATCGGGGTTAAAGTTTTTTACATCTATTATCTCACCGGTGATTGTCTTTATGCTTTTATCTTTAACCGAAACAGAGATGTTTGCAACTGCCGCCGTACGTGCCGCATTTATACCACCGAGGATTAGAACATCTTTTCCAAAATTGTTTTTTACGGTGTAATTCCACCCGTGGTGGTCGTGACCCACAAAAACAACATCAAATCCGGGAACTTGTTTGGCAACAAGCTCCGAAGCATTTTCATTTCTCGGTGTGTCGGCGTTTTGATTTCCGTATGTGTAATCCACCCCGGAATGATAGATTCCAATTAAAACATCGGGCTTTTCTTTTTCTTTAATAATCTTAACCCACTTTTTTGCCGTCTTGATCATGTCTGTAAAATCTATGTTGCTCCAGATGTTTTTGGGCAGCCACATAGGAATGCCCGGCGTTATTAAACCCAAAACGGCTATTTTAACTCCTCCTTTGTTAATTATTGCATAAGGAGGAAAATACGGTTTGCCGGTTTTTATGTTTACCGCGTTAGCTGCAAGCCAGGGAAAATTAAATTCATTTTTTATTTTATCGTATACTTTATGCCCGGGTTCAATATCGTGATTACCGACCGTTCCCGCATCATATTCCATATAATTCATTACACGGGAAACAAGATGTTTTACGTTTGTATTTTCAAAATTGTAATAATAAACGGCAGGCTGCCCCTGTAAGATATCACCGTCGTCCAACAATATTACAAACTGATCTTTTTTTGATCTTTCCTGCTTTACGTAAGTATAAATCTGAGAAAGCGAAGTTGCTGCCTTTTTATCGTTTTTAAAATCATAAGGAAAAATGCTTCCGTGTATATCTGTTGTTTCTATAAATTTTAATTTTACGGTTTGGGCATTTATTGTAAATGATAATAAGAGAAGTAAGAAAAGAAAGGGGGTAAATTTTTTAATTAATTTCATAGTAGTTTTTAGATTGTTAGTGTATTTCTATTTTCTTTCCGATATAATTATTTCATCACCGACCGATATCAAACCGAGATTATGATGAATTAAATTTTGTCCGAAAAGAACTTTGTTATTTACTCTTCTGTAACCATTTAAAGTTAAAAGAGGTTCCTTGTTTCTTACGGATGTATCTTGATCAGTGGTTGTAATAACACACCTTGCACATGGTTTTACAACCGAAAACATTACATCCCCGATTTTTATTTTTTTCAAATTATCTTCTTCAAAAGGTACACCGCCGGAAAAAACAAAATTTGGACGAAACCTATTAATAGGAACGGGTGTTTTTAATTTTCGGTTCAGATCATTAAGGGATGACTGTCCAATAATCAAAAAAGGAAAACCGTCTGCAAAACTTACCAATTCATTATTAAAAGCAAAAGATTTATCAACGGTTCTTTTGGTAGTATCGGGCATATAAACGAGTCTGCATTTTATTTTTAAAATATCGCTTAGCCAATTATCCGAGTCGGCATTATAATGTATTGCCGCACACGTGTCTTTCCATATTCGAACTTTTAGTGATTCTCCTTCGTTTATTTCTGTTGGAAAAGTTATTTGCCCAAAATTTTTTGTTTTATGTTTTATTTGAATTAAACCTTTTTTAATCGAGGTTGACAACAACGACATTTCAGGCAATGTTCTTTGTGTAATAAAGACATTGTTTTCATCAACAATCAGCCATCTTCTGTCGTATTGCAGACCACGGTCGGTAATCAAAGATGTTTTAATTGAAACCCCACCCATTGATTTAACGGGATAAATAAATATTTCGGATAATTTTAATTTATTCATAATCTTTTGTCGCCGTAAAGGTTGTCTCAAAAAGGTGATTTTGAGTTAACCCGCGATCCTGCCGGCAGGTTGAATCGTGAGATTTTTAACAAAAAACGAAATTTATTTTAACCGTTTTTTCCGAAGGAATGACTTGGTCAAACGGTTTTTCCGTAATTTTGAGACAGCCTCGTAGATATTTTTTATTAAGTATTAATATAATACTTCTCCGTTTCCCATTTAAGCGGGTTTGATTCAATGTATTTTCTAATACGGAATAAATCTTTTTCGTTTCTAATAATGTGATCATAAAATCGGGGTTGCCATGCGAAATTAAGTTGTCCGAATGCTCTTATGCGTTTTGTTGTTATTGATTTAATTTGACCGATTATTGAACCAAGAGAATTTGGCTTAATGGTTGTAGAGACGAGTCGCTGACTCGTCTCCTTGTT
>CAZAOG010000073.1:0-13909 GCA_964486645.1 uncultured Ignavibacteriaceae bacterium
TGAGCCGTTAGGGTGAATTCTTTATTACCGCATTTACAATTAAAGTTTTCAAAGTTAATCTCATTGTCGCCGAACTTATATACCGGCTGTTCGGAAGATACTTTTTGGTACCAGGCTTTACGTTTGAGCATACCTTTTACCCGCAGCAAAAGCTCCGTAAGGTGAAATGGTTTGGCAAGATAATCATCGGCGCCGGATTCCAATCCTTTAATTTTGTCCCCCGCAGCGGATCTGGCTGTTAAAATAAGAATCGGTATTTGCGGGTCTGTCTGCCGAACTTCTTCGGCAACTTCAAAACCGTTTATATAAGGAATCATTATATCAAGAATTATAAGATCAAATTTTTTTAACTTAAATTGTTTTAATGCTTCTCTGCCGTCTTTCGCTCTGTCAACAGTATAACCCTCTTCTTCAAGATTATATTTCAAACCTACCGCAAGAGATTCTTCGTCCTCAACCAATAATATTCTTTTATTTATAAATGACTTGTCATCCATCGATCAAAATCCGTTCTTTATTTCTTGCAGCTATTTTAAGCAGTTTATTAATAAATCTCTTTTTAGATGTTTTATAGATTGAAAACTCTATGTTAAATGTAGTGCCTTTATTTTTACCCTCGCTGAAAATTGAAATTTTACCGCCATGGTTATTAATAATCTCTTTTACCCAATAAAGCCCTAAGCCTGTTCCTTTAACCGTTGGTACGTTTTTATTATAAATCCTGTGAAATTTATTGAATATCTTTTTTTGTTCGTTAATCGGAACGCCGATACCTCTATCGGAAAATTCAATTAAAAATTTGTTGGCTTCTTCAGTTAATCTTACGTGTATCCGCGGCGGATCGGTAGAATATTTTATCGCATTATCAACAAGATTATCAAAAACTATTTTCAATGCATCTCTGTCAACAACAATTTCACATTGTGCGGTTCCGCTTACCGTTAAAGTTGTTTCGTGCAGTCTGAACTGTTCTACAGACTCGCTCAATAATTGTCTTACAAGAGGTTCGGCTTTGTAAACCTTGTACTTGTGCGTTAATTTCTTCTGTTCTAGCGCGGAGATTTCGAGAATTGAATTGATAAGTTTTTGTAACCGGTTTGAATCCTTTATCATCAGAGCAATAAATTCTTTTTGCTTTTCGGGCGGCACATTTCTTGAGTTCATTGTTTCAAGGTAAAGTTGTATGGATGAAAGGGGTGATTTTAATTCGTGAGTTACATTGCCTATAAAGTTATCATACAGTTTATTTAACCTAAGCTGAACATTTAAATGCCTGAATATCAATGCAGTTGTGAACGATATTCCTATTAATAGAACCAACCCGACTACAAACGGAACAACGTTTGTAATGTCGTAAGAAATCTGCGGAGAAACCTGGTTACCGACTTTTTCGAACACTATGTTATTGTAAACATACCAGTATATCCATAATCCCAGCAGCGAAATCCAAGCAATTTGTGCCAAAACAAAAATAAGTATGTTATAAAAAAACGATTGTTTCTTTTTCACAGTTAAATCTCTTTAATATTAAGGAAGATCAAACCTAAATAAAATATAATCATTGCAAATATCATTTAAACATATAAGAAGTTCAAATCGAATAAAAAAAACTTTTACATATCTTTTACAAAACTTATTGCAAAAAATCAGCATAATGCATAAGTGTAAACTAACAACTTTTAGGTGAGAACAGTGAAAATTCTTTTTATCTATCCGGAAACGCCGTTAACTTTCTGGAGTTTTAAAGACGCCTTAAAATTTATTTCCAAAAAAGCCGCCGAACCGCCGCTTGGTTTGATAACCGTTGCTGCAATGCTTCCCGAAGAATGGGAAAAGAAACTGATTGACCTGAACGTATCCGCATTGGAAGATAAAGATATACTTTGGGCGGATTATGTTTTTTTAAGCGGTATGAATATTCAAATAAATTCTTTTAAAAAAGTTATAAGAAAATGCAACACGCTCGGAGTTAAAGTTGTAGCAGGCGGACCCCTGGCAACCACACAGCATCAGGATTTTTTAGGTGTCGATCATTTCGTTTTAAATGAAGCGGAAATTACACTTCAGCCTTTTTTAGAAGATTTGAAAAACGGAAATCCAAAACCGGTTTATTCTACGGATAAATTTCCGGATATAACAAAATCTCCCGTACCGATGTGGGAATTGCTTGAAATGAAGCAGTATGCCTCTATGAGCGTACAATACTCGAGGGGCTGCCCTTACAATTGTGAGTTTTGCAGTATTACTATGCTTAACGGAAGAAAACCGAGACCCAAATCGGTAAAACAGTTTATTACGGAACTGAACAGATTGTATGAACTTGGCTGGAGAGAACCGGTTTCAATTGTGGATGATAATTTTATCGGGAACAAAAGATTGCTTAAAAACGAAACTCTGCCGGCGTTAATAGAATGGTCCAAGCAAAAAGGTTATCCGTTCCGCTTTATTACGGAAGCTTCAATCAATCTTTCCGATGATGAAGAACTTATGAATATGATGATTGATGCAGGATTCTACAGTATATTTGTCGGCATAGAAACGCCTAACAATAATAGTCTTGAGGAATGCGGTAAAGCCGTAAATCAAAGAAGGGATTTGTTAACCTCGATTAATAAATTACAGAAGAAAGGCTTTATTGTATCGGGCGGATTTATTGTGGGATTTGACAACGACAACTCCCGCATATTTGAAGAGCAAATTAATTTTATACAAAAAAGCGGGATTGTAACCGCTATGGTAGGTTTGCTTAACGCACCCGTTGGAACAAAATTATTTAAACGCTTAAACGGAGAAAACCGTCTGCTCAATAACTTTACTGGGAATAATATGGACGGATCCATCAATTTTATTCCTAAAATGAATTATGCTGATTTGATGGCGGGTTACAGCAATATTATCAGAACGATCTATTCTCCAAAAACTTATTATTATCGGATAAAGAAACTTCTGCATTTCTATGAACTTCCCGAGTGGAATTCAAACAAACTATCTTTCAGGGAAATAAAAGCTTTTATAAAATCACTCTGGCTTTTAGGAATTTTTGATAAACAGAGATTATATTATTGGAAAATATTATTGTACAGTCTTTTTAAACACCCTCATAAAGTTCCGCTTGCAATTACCATGGCAGTTTACGGATATCACTTCAGACGGGTTGCGGCAGCAATTTAAGCTGCAAAATACACCGAACCAATTCACCGTTTTTAATGTTTACAAATGGTTTTTTTTTGAAATGTTGACCCCCGCGTAAATAATTATTTCTATCCCGTTTATAACCTTGACATTATGTAACAAATTGTCAATCTTTTCCTATTGTTTTTGATTAAATTAGCTTTATTCTATCGGATTTTAATTAATGCTTAAAAAATACTTACTAATATTTACAGCCGTTTTTATCCTCCCCTTCTCCACAAATGCTCAAACAACCATTGGTAAATTTGCAGGTGAATTTCTTGCAATCGGTGTGGGCGGAAGAGCTTTGGGTATGGGCGGAGCTTTTACTGCGCTTGCAAACGATGTAACGGCAGGCTATTACAATCCGGCCGGACTTATACATTTAAACTATCCGCAAATTTCCATTATGCACGACGAGCGTTTCGGCAACCTGGTAAATTACGATTATGCCGCTGTTGCCATCCCTTACGGTAAAGATATGACTTTCGGGTTAAGTATTATGAGACTGGGTGTTGACGGAATTCCGGATACAAGAAACGCGCTGATAGACGCAAACGGTGACGGCATTTTGGATATCACTCAGGACAGACTTGATTACAGCAGAATTTCGGAATTCAGTGACCAGGATTGGGCCGTTTATTTGTCTTTTGCCAAAAGACATTCGGCTAACTTTTCTTACGGGGCAAGCGTAAAAATAATTAGAAGATCTCTGGCTGAATTCAGCGCAACGGGGATCGGATTTGATATCGGCGCTCAATACTCGCCTTCGGAAAACATATTTCTCGGTGCAAATATCCAGGATGTAACAACTACCCTTGTAGCTTGGAGTACGGGCAGAAACGAATTGATCTCGCCTACGGTAAAAGTCGGCGCCGGCTACAGGTTCAAGTTATTCGGCGGAACACTTACACCGGTTTTGGATATTGCCATAAGGTTCGAAGGCAGAAACTTTGCTTCAAATTTTAATTTGGGTCCCGTCAGTGCCGACCTGCTGGAAGGGTTTGAATACAACTATAAAAATGTTTTTGCCGTAAGAGCAGGCTATAACGACATAAAACAATTTACAATCGGTGCCGGAATAAAACTGCCGAAACTTTCCATCGATTATTCTTTTGCAAGATTTAGTGAATCCGAAACCGAACGTCTGCCGGATACACACAGAATTTCACTAACTTTAACATTGGAAGAACCGAAATTTTTAAGAGACGGTGTGAAATAACATACCTCCATGTTTTATCTTCAAATTGAAAAGTGGCAGCCCTTCATAGCAATTTTTCTTATTTCCTTTTTTCTGATTTGGGAATCTTTTGCACCTTTTTTTAAACGACCGAAAGAAAGAATATCGCACGGCATTAAAAATATTGTTATCGCGGTAATTAACGCTATAATAATCGGACTTCTGTTTTCGGGAGTTACACTAATTGCAGCCGATTATACGGAAGAAAATAATTTCGGTTTAGTCCACCTGTTGAATTTAAATGAAATTCAATATTCCGTTATCGCTTTTTTTATTATGGATTTGTGGAACTACATCTGGCACAGAATTAATCACAAAATTTCATTTCTTTGGCGGTTTCATAAAATGCATCACAGCGACCCCAATATGGATGCAACTACATCCGTAAGATTTCATTTTGGGGAAATAATCATTTCTTCTACTCTGCGGTTGGCGGTAATTTTTTTGGTCGGTATACCTATTTGGGTTTTAATTTTTTACGATACTACTCTTTTAATGTCCACAATTTTTCATCACTCCAACATTCGACTGCCGGATAAAGTTGATAAATTGATTCGCGCGGTTATCGTATCACCGAATATGCATAAAGTACATCATTCGAGAATTAAAATAGAAACCGATTCCAATTACTCGAGTTTTCTAACTATCTGGGACAGGATATTCGGCAGCTTTAGATTAAAAGATGATTACAGTAAAATAAACTTCGGTTTGGATAATTATGACAGCAAGGAAAAGCAGTCATTGGCGGGACTTATAAAAACACCACTTATTAAATAAAAACATAGTGGACGTTAACGGACTTCAACCGTAATTTATTTTAAGAGTTTGTAAAATAAATTGTGTTAATACTTTAACTTTGATTTATAAGACAATATGACGGACGGAATATTTACACCAAATCATATAATACTATTTATCTCATCTAAAATAAGTTTGGAAGCACCGAGATTTTGCTGTACATAATCGTAACTGATTTTTCCTCTTTTTTCTCTATCCTTTTTGTTAGAGATTAAGTTGCTGATCGTTCTGTATGCGTTTTGTTTATTTCTTATAACAATTCCTCCTCCGATTTCAGCTAATTTTTGTGCTTCCTGCGAATTCTCGATCTTTGGACCAAAGACAACGGGGATTCCGTAAACAGCCGCTTCAAGAACATTATGTATGCTTTGTTTGAAACTTCCGCCCACGTAGGCAAAATCTGCGTAAGTATAAAGTGCCAAAAGTATTCCGATCGAATCAACAATAATTACATTCTCTCCGTTGTAATTATTTAAATATGAAAATCTTATTGTTGCCAGGTCATTTGCAAAGTCGTGTTCAATTTTATCCAAGTTTAAGATGGAAGGTTCGTGAGGGGCAATAATTAAAATTAGATTATTGTTGTACTTGCAGAGTTTTTTAAAAACCGGAATAATAATTTCCTGGTCTTCTTCCCAAGTACTGCCTGCAACAAAAACGGTTTTATCTTTGAAGAAGTTATCATCGATAAGATTTCTTTCTTTCGAAGTAATACTTTTTTCGTAAACACGGTCAAATCTTGTATCACCCACTACTTTTATTTTGCTTGTATCTTTAACAAAACTTTTAAATCGTTCGGCATCGGCTTTAGAAACAGTTAAGATTTTAGATAAATCGTTGAAAAGGTATTTATGGAAATTTTTTAATATCGGGAAACTTCTGGCGGAATTTTTTTTCATAGTTGCATCAATAAGAAAAGAGGGAATACCCGCTTCCTGTATTGCCCAAATGTGATTTGGCCAAACATCGTATCTCATTAAAACAACCAAATCGGGTTTTACAATTTGAATAAATCTATCTGCATTGGATTTTGAATCCAGCGGAATGTAAGAGACCAAATCGGCATAAGGATACCTTAAAGAGTTTTCATAGCCCGAAGGGGAAAAAAATGTAACAAGTACATTAAAATCGCGTGTTTTTTTTAATTCTTTTATAATCGGCTTAGCTTGTTCGAATTCACCCAAAGACGAAGAATGAAACCAAATAATCGGTTTGGTTTTATCGAGCGAAGCGGCATTTATTATCAAGTCTTCGAATAATCGTTTTCTTCCTTTTAATCCCCGTCTGATTTTTGAGTTAAATAAGCTGCTTAATTTTGTTAAAATATACAGTAAAGGGACAAAGAGAATATTATAAGTAAATTTCCAAATGTTTTTCATTAATCGTTCAATAATTTTTTTAGGTTATTAAATGCCGTTTGAGGTGATAAATCTTTCATGCACCTAAAATGTTTTTTCGGGCAGCTGTTTCTACCAATATGAGAACAAGGTCTGCAAGTTAATGAATTGTTCTCTAATATTAAATTATTGTTTTTGTACGGACCGAAACCGAATTCTTGAACAGTTGAGCCGAAAAATGTAAGCACGGGTACTTTTACAGCGCAAGCAGCATGCATTAAACCCGAATCATTACAAACTACTGCCAAGCACCTCTTCATGTTAGTTACCGTTTGAATAAGATCGTTATCGTTGCAGAGATTTACGGCAAAAGGCAGAGCATCTTTTATTTGCTTACAGATTTGTTCGTCGTCTTTTCCGCCGAATAAGACAATATCATATCCGTTGTGTTTCAACTCTTCGCCTAATTGAACGTAATAATCAATCGGCCACATTTTAGTAAAATGTTTACTGCCCGGCGCCATACCTATATATTTTTTGGTATCGATTAAATTGGAATTAATATTTTCGGGCAGAAATAAATCCAGCCCGCCGTCATCCAAATTAAAGTTAGAAATAGTATTTGAATATCGAACGGGAATTTGAGGCAATGAACGAAGTCTGTTTATTTTAAAATGCACAAGTAAGAATTTTTCAAAATTGTGTTTGTTAAATTTAATTGCAGTACTTTTTAATGATCTTGTGATTTTTCTCGATCTAAAATTGTTTTGGAGGTCAATTATTAAATTGTAATTATTAGAGCTTAATTTATCTTCATCTTTTTCATATAATAACATATTTGTAATAAATTTATTATGCTTAAGAATATCGCGATACTGTTCTTTTAAAATAAAGTCGATTGATATTTGTGGATATTGCTTCTTGATTGAACGTATTAGAGGCGTAGTAAGTAAAATGTCACCCAAAGAACTGAGTCTGATAATAAGCAATTTTTTTACATTCTTTAGATTCAAGAATTTTATACCATAATAAATTTATAAGAAAATTAAATTTAAATAAAACCTTGTTTTACTTCCATTATTAATTGCAGTTAACATTTTTCTGGTTTAATTTTAAAATAAAAATTATTGAGAATATTTATGACTGATACACGAACAGATTTATCCATAGAAAAACAAGTTTACGCAATAGTTAACGAATTTAAAGAAAATATTCCCGTTCCCAACGACAGAAACAGACTTGCTTTTTGTCTTTATAAATATGTTAACGGAGAAGGCGACTCACCCGAAATTTTGCTTAAAACAACTAAAATTCAAATCGAAGGAATTTCGGAACAAGAATTGGTTTCCAAAATAAACGAAAAAGTTTCTACGGTAAAAAAAGAAGGGTAAACTCATTTATCTTTATTTTATTTCCTTGAAGATACGGTATTTTCAACTTCGGCTTCCGCCATAAATTTTTCTACCATTTTCACATCTTCTTCGCTTCCGGCAAAAATAGGAACTCGCTGGTGAAGTTTTTCCGGAGTAATTTCCAAAATTCTTTGTTTTCCGTCGGTAGCCCTTCCGCCGGCACTTTCTATTAAAAATGCCATTGGATTGCATTCATACATCAATCTTAATTTACCGTTCGGGTGTCTGGAATCAGCCGGATACATAAATATTCCTCCGTAGAGAAGATTACGGTGGATGTCGGCAACCATTGAGCCGATGTATCTTGAAGAATAAGGTCTTTCGGTTTCCTTATCTTCTTGCTGAAGATATTTTATATAATTTTTCAGTCCTTTGTGCCAGTATAAATAGTTGCCTTCGTTAATACTGTATATTTTTGCTTTTTTAGGAATTTGTATATTTTCGTGCGAAAGTAAGAATTCACCGAATGATGGATCGAGTGTAAATGCGAAAACACCGTGTCCTGCTGTGTAAACAAGGATTGTACTCGAACCGTAAACTATATAGCCGGCGGCGACCTGTTTAATCCCTTGCTGCAAACAATCTTGCAAAGTACCCGGGGCATTTCCCGGTGAGATTCTTTTATAAATTGAAAATATGGTCCCGATACTTACGTTTGCGTCAATATTCGAAGAACCGTCAAGCGGGTCGAACAGCAGAACATATTTACCGATTTTATGTTCATCCGGTATGTGAATTATTTCGGCTTCTTCTTCGGAAGCCATTACGCAAAGATGTCCGCCGTGGTCCATCGCTCTTATCATCATATCATGAGCAAACATATCAAGTTTTTTTACCTGCTCGCCGTGTATGTTATTGTCGCCGGTAAACCCGAGTATATCTACCAATCCGGCTTTATTTACTTCGAGTGAAATAACTTTTGCTGCTAAAGAAAGGTCTCGTAAAAGATGAGATAGTTCCCCTGTGGCTTCAGGATGCATTTTCTCCCCTTCGATAATATGACGGCCTAATGTCATAAATTTATGCTGTTCCATCACTTTATTCCCTCATTTTTTATGCTGATTTTGTAATTTCCTGATCTTTGTATTGCAATTGATAAAGTTTGTAATAAATTCCCTTTTTAGTTAAGAGTTCCTGATGATTTCCGGTTTCTCTTATTTCTCCTTTATGCATTACCAATATTTTATCGGCGTTCTGTATAGTCGATAATCTGTGCGCAATAACAATTGCGGTTCTGCCGACAAGCAGGCTTTTAATTGCTTTTTGTATCAAAGCTTCCGTTTCCGTATCAACGCTGGAAGTCGCCTCATCTAAAATAAGTATTTGAGGGTTATAAGCCAAAGCTCTGGCAAAAGAAATTAATTGTTTTTGGCCTACACTAAGCGTTGCTCCTCGTTCCATAACCATTTCATCGTATTTATTCGGCAGTGCTTCTATAAATTTGTCGGCACCTACAAGCGCTGCCGCTTTTTTAACTTGTTCGTCCGTTATCTCGGAATTATCCATACTTATATTGGAACGGATCGTACCCGAAAAAAGAAAAACATCCTGTAAAACAATTGAAATATGATTTCGTAATTCTCTTTTATTAAGCTTTCTTATATCGATTCCATCAACCAAGATTGAACCGGACTTTATATCGTAAAATCTGGTAAGAACATTTATAATACTTGTTTTGCCGGCGCCGGTTGCGCCTACAATTGCAACCGTTTCTCCCGGATTAATTTTAAAATTGATATTCTTTAAAACGGGTTCATCTTTTTTATATTCAAAATAAACGTCCTTAAACGTTATTTCACCTTTTATGGATTTTAGTTCTTGATATTTATCGGGATTGTTAACGAATGTTTTATTGTCTAAAAGTTTGAATATTCTTTCCGATGAAGCCATAGCGGTTTGCAGCACATTGTATTTTTCCGATAAGTCCCTTATGGGTCTGAAGAACATTTCCGTGTACTGAATAAATGCGAAAAGAACTCCGATAGTTAAAGTTGAACCGACAACGTTTCCGCCTCCGTACCAGATAATAAGTCCGATTGCCACGGAACTTATCAATTCAACCGAAGGGAAAAATACCGCGTAATATAATATCGATTTAATATTTGCCTTTTTATAATCGCTATTAATAGAGGAAAAATTCTTCAACTCGGATTTTTCTTTGTTGTAAATCTGTACAACGTTCATGCCGGTAATGTGTTCCTGCATGTATGAATTTAATCTTGCCAGATGAAGCCGTACATCCCTGTAGCTTTCTCTTACTTTTCTTCGGAATAAAAACGTGCCGTAAATAAGAAAAGGTAAAACCGATAAAGTAACCAATGAAAGTTTTACGTCAAGAAAAAACATAAACCCCAAAATCCAGATAATAATAAAAATATCACTAAACACCATAACAATACCCGATGAAAAAAGAGCGTTAAGAGATTCTATATCGTTAGTAACTCTTGTAACAATTCTGCCTATCGGGGTTTTATCAAAAAATTTGAGTGCAAGTTTCTGGGTATGGGCATAAAGCTGCGAACGCAAATCGTAAATAATTTTTTGTCCCAAATACTGCATAAAATAAGTAAGGAAATACTGAATAACAGCCTGCAGCAATAAGGTAGCCAGTAAAAGAAGACCTATTATCAACAACCCATGATAATCAGAATTTGCAATGTATTTGTCTATGGCAATTTTAGTAAGAATAGGACGAATCGGTCCAAGAGCAGCAACTATTATATTTATAATTATTGCAATAATTATATGTTTTCTGTAAGGCTTTACATAGCTCAAAAGTCGTAACATCAACTTTGAGTCATATGCTTTACCCAATATATCTTCGTCTTTTTGGTATTCGTTAGCCATTTGCAAATAAAAAGTTCATTAAATTTCTTCCAATTCTTTTTCGAGCAATTGTTTGTAGTGTAAGTCAGCATAAATCCCGCCTGCCGCAATCAACTGCTCGTGAGTACCTTCCTCAACAATTTTAGCATTATCCAAAACGATTATTTTATCCGCATTTTTAACAGTCGAAATTCTATGACTGATAATTATTGTTGTTCGTTTATAGGGACATTCATTTAAATTCTTTAGTATTTCCTCTTCGGTGTTGGTATCGACGGCAGAAAACGAATCATCTAAAATTAAAATTTGCGGGTCCGTTACCAAAGCTCTTGCCAAACTGGCTCTCTGTTTTTGTCCGCCCGAAAGAGTTATTCCTCTTTCACCCATAATTGTTTCATAACCTTTGGGGAACGATTTTACTTCTTCATCAAAATGAGCAATTTTAGCCGCATTAATTATTTTGTCTTCGTCGTATTTGTCCAATCCGTAAGCAAGATTATTTTTAATCGTATCGGAGAAAAGGAATGCTTCCTGCTGTACGAGTCCGATATTACTCCTTAAAATTTGAAGCGGGATTTGTTTTAAGTTTTTTTGTCCGATTTTTATTTCACCTTCCGTGCAATCATACAATCGGAGAATTAAATTTACGAGTGACGTTTTACCGCTTCCCGTATATCCCATTATTGCCAATGTTGAACCCTGAGGAATTGTAAGATTTATTCCATCTAATATTTTAGGCAAATGATTTCCGTATCGGAAAGAAACATTTTCAAATTTAATATCACCATCTAAATTTGTAATTGAATAATCCGTTGTGTCGGAATCCGTAATTTCAAAGGGTTCGGCGTAAATCTTATTCAACCTTTTCATACTTGCTTCACCTTGCTGAATAATATTTATCACCCAGCCGAAAGCTATCATAGGCCAAATTAACATCCCCAGATAAACTATAAAAGCGGTAAGTTCTCCGAGGTTCAAATGGTTATCAATTACTTTTATTCCGCCGAGCCAAATGACGATAATTATAGATAAACCCGTAATTAAAAATAAAAGCGGCTGGAATAACGCCTGTGTTTTAACAAGATTCATATTTTTCTTCAGGTAATCTTTACTTATCTCATTGAATCTTTTTATCTCGTTTTCTTCTCTAACGTATGATTTTATTACTCTGATTCCCGAAAAATTTTCCTGTGCTTTTGTAGTCAGTTCAGAAAACTTTTCCTGTATTTTTGTAAACTTGAAATGGATTATCTTGCTTACCTTATAAACAATGTATGAAAGCAAAGGCAAGGGCAGAAGTGAGTACAGGGTTAACGAAACGTTCAAAGAAAGCATTATTCCTATTACAATTACCAGTCTGACTGAAGTATCCAGGGAGTACATAACTGCCGGACCCAAAAACATTCTAACGGAGTTTATATCGTTTGTGGCATGAGCCATTACATTGCCGGTTGAATTATTTTGAAAATAACGGAGCGGAAGTTTTTGAATGTGTTTCCAGAAGTCCCGCCTTAAATCAAATTCAATTTCCCTTGAAACTACAATAATCGTTTCCCTAATCAGAAATCTGAATAATCCCGCAAGAGCGGAAGCTCCGATAATAAGCAGTCCGTAGTTTAACAGTTTTCCGGTTGTTATTTCGTTCTGCAGCCCGTTTATGGCATCTTTTATAAATAGCGGGACGTAAACGGTAGCTATGTTTGAAATAATTATAAAAAGAATTCCCCAAAATAATTTCTTTTTATAACGAACGAAATATTTTTTTAGTGTATATAAATTTTTCATATAAATTATACTTCCTCAAAAAAGAAAGTAAAAAGTAAAATTTTTAGGCTGTTAGGGCTAATCGATTATTTCGAAGCCGGTGTATTTTTGAAGCACTTTTGGTACTATTACTTTTCCTTCGGGTGTTTGATAGTTTTCAAGTAAAGAAACCATAAGTCTGCTTGTTGCAAGTCCCGAACCGTTAAGCGTATGCACAAAATTTAATTTTTTTGTCTCTTTATTTCTGAAACGTATATTTGCTCTTCTGCCTTGGAAATCCCCAAAGTTACTGCAGGAAGAAGCTTCCAACCATTTATCTTCTGCCGGGGACCAGGTTTCAATATCGTAGCATTTAGCCGCGGCAAAGCTTAGATCGCCGCTGCAGAGCAAAAGTATTCTATAAGGAATTTGAAGAGCTTTTAATATATCTTCGGCATCGGTTACAATATTTTCGAGTTCATCAAAGGAATTTTCGGGTTTAACAAACTTGACCATTTCAACTTTATTAAATTGATGGACGCGTAAAAATCCTTTTGATTCTTTCCCGTACGATCCCGCTTCTCTTCTGAAACAAGAGGAGAAACCAACGTAGTTTATAGGGAGTTTTTCTTCATCCAGTATTTCGCCGCGGTACATATTTGTAATGGGTACTTCGGCGGTTGGGATAGGATATAAACCATCTTTTTCAATGTGATACATATCTTCTTCCAGTTTGGGTATTTGTCCTGTTCCGATAAGCGAAGCACGGTTAACCAAAAACGGAGGAAAAATTTCTTCGTAACCGTGATCTTTAATGTGGGTGTCGAGCATAAAATTAATTAACGCTCTTTCCAGCGTTGCACCTTTGCCTACGTAAAGAGGAAATCCGGAGCCTGAAAGTTTTGCGCTTCTTTCAAAGTCCAAAATATTTAATTTCTTACCGAGTTCAACGTGGTCAAGAATCTCTTCGTCGTTTTTTTCAAAGTTAAATCCTTCGGGAAGCCATCTTCTAATTTCTTTGTTATCTTCCGGGGATAAGCCAACGGGTACCGATTCATGCGGAAGATTGGGAATGTAATAAAGTATGTCGTTTACTTTTTCTTCAACTTGATGAAGTTCGGAATCAATCTCTTTTGTTCTATCGGAAATTATTTTCATCTCTGCTATTATTGAAGATGCGTCCCTGCCTTCTTTCTTTAATTTACCGATTTCTTGAGATACGGAATTCTTCTTTGCTTTAAGTTCTTCTGTTTGTGTAATGAGACTTCTTCTTTTTTTATCCAACTCCAAAAGTTCATCCACTCTATCGTTCTCGTTTTTGTTTTTTATTCCCGTTTTAACAAGTTCGGGATTTTCTCTTATAAATTTTAAGTCCAGCATAT
>CAZAOG010000074.1:0-13707 GCA_964486645.1 uncultured Ignavibacteriaceae bacterium
TTTCTACCAAATTGTTTACTGTCTTTTCGCTTATTTTCAGATCCTTTTTTCGATGCAATTTCAAGAACAATTTTTCTTTTTTTGTATTCTTTATCTTTAAATGATTTAAGTAAAGTCCCTACAAATTTCTCGTCAATTTCAAAGAAAGAGAAGTTCTTTAATATTTCAATCTCGCCGATTTTTATATCCCGCACGCCTGTAACATCGTTTATCAACCCTATTAAATCTGCGGGTTCAAGATTGTCGGTTTTTCCAAGGTTAATAAATAGACGTGCATATCCTGCAAGCGGTGTTTTAAAATCTCCGGAACTTTTTGAATCTTTCGGTTTGGACAAATCTTTTGAATTTTTATAATAATCGAGAAATCTGTTAAACTCCACCGACACGAATTTTTTTATCAGTTCTTCGCGGTCAAGCCATTCAAGTTTTTTATAAATCTCCGGTAAGAATGAATCAATCTGCGTATCGTTTACAGCTACTTTTTCCATTTTATCGATAAGATGAAAAAGCTGTTTTTCGCAAATATCTTTTCCCAAAGGAACCGATAAATATTCAAACTGCTTGTCTATCTGTTTCTCAATAAGTTTAAGCTTATGTTTTTCTTTTAAGTTTGCAATAACCACGGAAGTCCCGGTTCTGCCTGCGCGTCCCGTTCTGCCGCTGCGGTGTGTATATATTTCCGTTTCATCGGGAAGATTGTAATTTATAATATGCGTCAGCTCATCAACATCCAATCCGCGTGCCGCTACATCCGTTGCGACTAAAAGCTTTATATGTTTTAAACGGAATTTTTTCATAACCGCATCGCGCTGCGCCTGCGAAAGATCTCCGTGAAGTGCATCGGCATTGTACCCGTCTTTTAAAAGTTTTTCAGCTACTTCCTGGGTTTCCCGTCTTGTACGGCAAAAAACAATTCCATAAATATTCGGGTGATAATCCACTACCCTTTTTAACGCGAGATACCTTTCCCTTGCGTGAACCATGTAGCATACATGTTCTACATTTTCAGCACCCACATTTTGTTTGCCGATAGTAATTTCAAGAGGTTTTTTCATAAACTTATTTGCAATTTTTCTAATTTCCTTCAGCATAGTAGCAGAAAAAAGTAATGTGTTCTTATCAGCCGGGGTTTCTTTTAAAATGGCTTCGATATCTTGTCTGAAGCCCATGTTCAGCATCTCATCGGCTTCATCGAGGACAATAGTTTTTATTTTTGAAATATCAATTTTTTTCCTTTTGATTAAATCAATCAATCTGCCCGGAGTTGCGGAAATGATATGTGCGCCTTTTTTCAGCAGAACTATCTGTCTTTCTATACTTGTTCCGCCGAAGACGGCAACTATTTTAATATCTTCAACGTATTTTGCATAACTTCTTAAATCTTCGGCAATTTGAATACAAAGCTCTCGTGTTGGGGCAAGTATCAAGTACTGTGTTTTTTTCTTCGATGTATTGGTATTCTGAATTAACGGCAGCCCGAATGCCGCAGTTTTACCTGTGCCGGTTTGTGCCAGTCCTATTAGGTCTCTGGATTCATTACTTAAAAGGTGAGGAATTACTTTTTCTTGTACAGGCATTGGTGTTTTGAAACCCAATTCATATATAGCTTTTAGTATATTCTTCTCAATCCCTGCTTCTTCAAACGTTATCATTTTGTCCTTATTTATTTAAAAAAAAATTATCTAAGTAATTTAGGCAAGTATTTACTATAAAGTATAGTTATTTTTTATTTATCAACGGCCGGGTTCGGTGCAAAAATAAATTGAGTGTATCGGAAAAAAATTAAATTGCACAGATGCTGTAGCCGGAGTTAAGATAAATAAATCATATTGGAAATTGGAGACCTAAAATTTGTACGTTTTAATTAATTTTATTGTATTAACATTAAATATATAGTATATTTCAAATAAATAAGTTAATTACAATATCTACTATCGGTACAATTCTAATCAAAGGAGTTTAAATTGAATATTTATGTTGGAAATCTTCCAAGAACGACTAACGAAGATACGGTCCGTAAACTTTTTGAAACATACGGAGACGTTGCAGAAGTAAAATTAATTAAAGATCAATTTACGGAAGAACTCCGAGGATTTGGATTTATAACTATGCCTTCTAATGCAGACGGAAAAAAAGCGATTCAGGAACTAAATGACAGCGACTTAGAAGGACGGTCAATGGTTGTGAACGAAGCCAGACCGCGAAAAGATCGATTTTCCAAAGGCGGCGGCGGCGGGCGCAGAGGCGGATTTCGAGATTCGTAAGTAAGTCGGAACACCATTAACTTATCTTGCCGTCCGTAAAGTTGAAGGATAGTTTCCGCATCCCAATTACTATTCGTAAACTTTTTCTTCTTCCTGATGCGAGTTGGGAGAATCTTTTTCAACGTCGCGGACATTTTCCTTTGCGTATATTTTATGAAATTCCTTGTACCATTCGGTTTGAATTATAAGCTGCATAATTTCATTAGTACCTACCCAAATCATTGAGAGTCTAATATCGCGAAGTATTCGTTCAAGGGGGTAAATATTGGTATATCCTATTCCGCCAACAACCTGCATACTTTTGTTAACTATCTCCCAGGCTGCTTCGCTTGTAACTTTTTTCGATTGCGATACCATTCGTCTGATGCGTCCCGGATCGGTTTTGCCCGAATCAATTGCAAGGCAGGTGCTGTAAACAAGTGATCGAGCAGTATCGAGCAAAGTAATACAATCGGCAACATTAAAACCAACAGCCTGAAAATTTTGAATAGGCTGTCCGAATGCCTTACGCCGGGAAGTATAGCGTGTTGCTATTTCAAGAGCCGGTCTGACTGCTCCTATAGTCATAGCCGAAGTTCCCAAACGTTCGGGAATCATCATATGCTGGAAAACATCGAAACCACCGTTGATGCCGTTGAGGACAAAACGTTCCGGAACCTTCACATCTTTCAGCAGCAGGCGTCCGGCACCTCCTCCGCGGACTCCCATAAGTCCGTATAAATATTTAGTTTCCAATCCTTTGGAATTTTTGGGAACCATAAACGCGGATAAACGTTTATGAGGCGCGGCGTCCGGATCGGTAACGGCGTAGATTAAAAACCAGTCCGCTCCTTCGGCACCGACGATAAATCGTTTCTGTCCGTTTATCACCCATTCATCTCCCTTTTTAACTGCACGAGTAGTTGCACCGAAAAAATCGGAACCTCCCCTTGGTTCGGTTAAGCCTTCGGCGGCATAAACTTCGCCTTTTAACAAAGGAACCACAATTTTCTGTTTCAGTTCCTCCGAGCCGAATTTAACTATTGCATCGCAAACCAAATCGGCGCCTACTCCCCAAAGGCAAGCAAGGGAATAGCTTGCAACTCCGATTTCTTCGGCAACAATTGTGTTATCCACCCAGGTTAGTCCCCTGCCACCGTATTCTTTGGGAATTCTAATCCCCAGCAGATTTCTTTTCCCTGCTTCTTTAAGGTACTCGTGCGGAAATTGGATTTTTTCGGCATCCATATCCAAAATCATTTCTTTGGGAACCCAGTTGGTAAAGTCTCTAACTTCATCCCGCAGTTTTTTCTGTTCTTCGGACATTATAAAATCAAACATGTAATTCTCCTTCAATATTTATCATTTTTTTTCGCTGACTGACGGCTCGGCATTTCATCCGTTATACTCAACCAATTTATCTACCGGAGGCAGAGTTTCAGCACAGGTGAGCTTATCCGCCTTTGTTTAGATATTTTACTTATGTAAAATTTATGCTCATTCATACTACGTACTATCATTTCATTATCCTACGAATAGTTTTAATTTTCTTTTTATAAGGAGGATAGATAAGTGATAAGTCGAACCAAGAAGCTGCTTTTAAAATGCTTTTCTTATGTGAGAAACGCTCAAAGCCGTAAAATCCATGATAGCTTCCGGTTCCGCTTTCCCCTACACCTCCAAACGGCAGATTGGGATTTACCAAATGCTGCAAGCAGTGATTAACACACCCGCCGCCAAACTGAATACCCGAAATCAATTTATTTTGTACGGTTTTACTTTCACTGAAAATATAGCAGGCAAGAGGATATTGAGGAAGCTTAGATACAGTATCGAATATTTCGTTAAAATTATTATATTCCAGCACCGGCAGAACAGGTCCGAATATTTCTTCAGCCATAATTTTATCATTCAATGTAACATTTTTCATAACCGTCGGAGCAATATATCTGTCCGCCTTGTTGAACTGACCTCCGACTATAACTTTATCTTGGTCAATTAGATTTACAATTCTACTATGATGCCGTTCGTTTACTATCCGCCCGAAATCAGGGGATAACGAAGCATCTTCGCCGTATATATCAATTATACGCTGCTTTATCTTCACAAGAAATTCATCCATTACACTTTGATGAACCATCACGTAGTCGGGAGCGACGCATGTTTGACCTGCGTTCAAAAATTTGCCGTAAACTATGCGGTTAACGGCAATGTGCAGGTTAGCATCGGAATGAACGATACAAGGACTCTTACCTCCTAATTCCAATGTTACGGGAGTTAAGTGTTTGGCTGCGGCTTCCATAACTATTGAGCCTACTCTCGGACTTCCGGTAAAGAAAATATGATCAAATTTTTGCTTCAATAATAATTCGGTCTCCCGTACTTTGCCCGGAATATATGCAACGTATTCGGGATCAAATATTTCGTCGATAAGTTTTTGAATTTCCAAACTGCAGGCAGGAGTTAATTCGGAAGTTTTAATTACAGCGGTATTCCCCGCCGCAATGGCAGCTACTAACGGGGCAAAGGTCAGTCCGATTGGGTAATTGAACGGGGAGATAATCAAATTTACGCCGAGAGGTGTAAATAGTATTCGGCTTGCCGCAGGTTGGGCAAGCAACGGGGTTTTTATCTTTTTTGGTTTAATCCATTTTTTTAAATGTTTTATTGTGTTGGTCAAATCATATAAGACGAATCCGGTTTCAGTAGCATACGATTCAAATCCGGATTTCCCTAAATCATCTTTAAGAGCGGCGCTAAATTTACTCTCAAACTTTTTAATTCCCTCTTTAAGTTTTAGTAATTGATTGATCCTGAAATCATATTTATGCGTAACCGAAGAATTAAAGAAGATGTGCTGTCTATTGATAATTTCTATTATTTCTTTTTCATCTTTCATAATATAACCGCCGGTTTTTGTATAACGGTGCTGTAAATAACTTGCCTTATTGAGCGGCGATACAACTTAAGATACGGCATTAAAAGTTAATAAAATATTTAATTAACTAAATAAATTAAAAATACAATGTTAAATGAAAAACGTAAAACCGAAAATTTGTACAAAACCCCCGGCGATTTTGCAGCTTGCTTGTCTGTGCAGGGGTATCCGGCTGATTTTTTTGTTAAAATTTTTTTATGAAGTTACTAATCGGTTCTTCCAATATATTGGTCACTTGCTCTTAGCAATAGAAATTTATTCTCTGACATAATCCTTACGATAACATCAACATATACATTAGGCCCCCACTTTGGACCTTCACGCACAATTTTTGCAATTCTATATGATTTTAATTCAGATGGTGATAAATTTCCATCGGTAAAAAAAGATTTCCATACTTGATTGTTATATACAATGTAAACAGCATTTGCAATAATTGATGAAGATATAACGGAACTATCAACTGTTTCAATGTAAACCAAAGCAATTAATGGTTTCCCGTTTGGGGGACTAATCGGTTGAAAATCTCTCCACATATAAGTTGATAATATCAACTTTTGATTTTCGATATTCAATGTATCCGGTGCAGACAACAATGTTTCCATAGGTATATCCGGCGGAGCAGAAACAGGATTTGAACATTGAAAAAGAAATGACGAAATAAATAGAATTAAAATAAAATATGAAAAATTATTTTTTTTCATTTCAATTATTCCCAATTATCTATTTGAACGTAAAGCGGCTTTGCTTTTCACCCTCTTGCCCCGACTTGGTCGAGCCAAGGCGGGAAGGTTGTGTCAATTTCCGTAAGTAGAAGGATAATATTCTGTGTAAAGTGATTTAATAATTTCGGTTCAACAAAATAAAATACAAACTTACTCAGTTAAGACTTATACCTTCCGTAATTCCGCCGGTAGGTTTCAGGTCTTCGCTCGTTAGTATTGTTGCACCTGCTTTTTCCATTTCTTCAAAGGCATCTTCAAAGTCGCCTTCGTTTTGTCTTATACCTTCCACCGCGTCTTTTATAACGTAGGTTTTAAATCCGTTTTTAATAGAATCAAAAACCGTTGACATAACACAATATTCAGCGGTAAGTCCTGCGACAAAAAGTTCATCCACGTTTTTACTTTTCAGATATTCAACTAAATCTATATTTGTAGCTTCAAATGCGGAATATCCGTCGTCGATATTTCTCGTACCTTTTGCAAATATTTCATCAAATTTGTCTTTGTCCAATTCTTCCGGAAAGTCGGCACCTTTCGTATTCTGCACACAATGTTCCGGCCATTTATTAAAATGTACCGTTACTTTAGGATGCCAATCACGCGAAGCAATTATAATAGAAAAATTCTTCATTATTTTATTTATAACGGGAACCACCTTATCGCCCTGAGGAGCAGGTAAAGCACCTCCGGGACAAAAATCATTCTGTACGTCTACAATTAACAATGCTCTGTTCATCTTATTAACATTTTTTATTTCTTAAAATCATTAATTAATTCGTTTCGCAAATTAAGTAATTTTTTGCTAATTCCCACCTTGTAAATGTGAGGATTATCAAACCTTTTATGTTCTTCGGGCAGCAATTCCAATCTTTGTTTAACATACTGGCTTATTTCATATACGCTTTCTTTCTTCTTCAAATTTTCGCCGTTTTTAACAACTGCGTGCAGCAACTCTTCTTTTTTAAATCCGCTAACGGAAACACACCTGTGCAAATCAATAGGATGACAGATGATGTCGATATCATCTTCTTCTTCCAAAACAATTCCGTCGGCATAAAATTTATCGTTGCCGTTGTAAAACCTATATATTTTTTTCTTCCCGGGCAATGTAATTTTTTCTATATTTTCAGATACTTTTAGAGTCGGATTACCGTCGATAACACCGAGTTTATAAACGCCGTCAAGCGCCGAATCGCTGTGTCCCGTAATTAAACTTGTACCGACACCGAATGCGTCTATGGGCGCTCCCTGGTCTATCAAGCTTTTAATCAGATGTTCGTTAAGCTGATTGGACGCTACAATTCTAACATATCTTAAATTAGCTTCGTTCAGGATTCTTCTTGCCTCTTTACTTAAATAAGCCAAATCACCGCTGTCTAATCGAATTGCTTTAAGCTTTTCTCCCCTTTCTTCCATTTCTTTTGCTACTTTTACCGCGTTGGGCAGACCGCTTTTTAACGTGTTGTATGTATCGACTAACAAAACGCAATTTTTAGGGAATGCAGCGGCGTACTTTCTGAACGCCGTCAGTTCGTCGCCGTAACTCTGTATCCACGAGTGTGCCAATGTACCCGACGATAAAAGATCATATCTGAAAGCACTGTACACGTTGGAAGTGCTGTCAAGTCCGCCGATTATAGCGGCACGGCTTGCGTGGATTGCAGAAAGACCCTGCGCTCTTCTCAGTCCGAATTCCATTACCAGCCTGTCTCCCGCAGAATAACGAATGCGTGCGGCTTTTGTTGCAATCAACGATTGAAAATTTATCATGTTAAGAAGCATGCTTTCGATAAGTTGAGTTTCTATAATGCTTCCTTCTACGCGTAAAACCGGCTCATTGCTGAAAATTACCTCGCCTTCTTCCGGAGCGTAAATAGTGCCGCTGAATTTGAAATCTTTCAAATAATCCAGAAAATCGTGGTCAAATCCTACTCTTTTCAAATGGGATATCGAATCGGCATTAAACTTAAAATTATCGAGCATTTCCAAAAAATCTTGTAAACCTGCAAAAATCACATAACCGGAATTAAAAGGGTTTTTACGGAAGAAATAATCGAAACAGGCTTGTACTTCCGCCCTTCCGTCAAGGTAATATCCCTGCGCCATCGTAAATTCGTAGTGGTCGGTAAACAGTCCGATATGCTCGTTAAAATTTTTCATTATTTTATTATTTAAACATCCGATTCATAGATTTATTAATTTTAAATTGAAAGATAAATAATTACTTTCTTTATTTAACGTATATTTACTATTATATTTATTTTTTTAACGGCAATTTAAAAGAGTTTTCCGAAAAATTATATTTAATTAAATGGATATATTGTTGACATTTTAAATCCGCCTGTCGGCGGACAGGTTTATTTGAAAAATCTCAGCCGTTAGATACTTAAAAATTTCTAATATGACAACACTTTGAATTTTAAACAGAATTTTTAAATAACGAATTAACATTTTTTGTTTATGGACACAATCTCTGAAGATTATAACACAATTTTAGAAGAAGCCTACGAGCATCTGCGCCAAGGCAGATACAGAATGGCTTTAACATCGGCGAAAAAAGTACACGAAGAAAATCCGGATGATTTTAACGCTGCCTCCTGTCTCGCCTGGGCTTATTTGGAAAACGGTGAGCCGGTAGAATCTTTGGAAATGGCAAACTACTCGGTGGAATTAGGAGGGGAAGACGTAAATCCCAGACTATACCGGGGGTACCTGCTGATGAGAATGAGCGTATTCGAAGGCGCAATAGCTGACCTTGATTGGGCTATTTCAAAAAAACCGAATTTACTTTCCTGGGCACATTTAAACAAAGCAAGAGCACTTGCAGGATTGGGCAGATATTTTGAAGGATTGGAAGAAATTGAAAAAGCCATAAAAATCGATAAAAAAGAAGACGAACAATTACTTCAAATTAAAAAATGGCTGCAAATAACTCTCGGTTACGGTGAAGGTTTCCTTAAAGGAATATTCACAAAAAAAAGAGCATACTTAAAAGAAGGGCTGCTGGCTCTTAAACAAAAAGAATATTGGTTTTCGCTTTGGAGTGCAAAAAAGATACTGGATACCCCTTCCCTAAAGGGAGAATTTACCGAAGCATACATTATGGAATTGGAATCTCTTTACGGTATGTTTCAATTCAGACAGGCCCGGTCAATTGCCGAAGAGCTGAAAAACAATTTAAGCGGCGATAAGTATTTCGATAATATTTATCAAAGAATTTTAAAAGCATATCCTCAAAATCAAATTGAAACGACTACCGCCGTCATCAAACCCGAAAACAACTACAGATTTGATTTTGAAAAAAATGACAACAGGGTCTACAATATTATCTCCGCAAAAACATATAATTTAACTGAAAATTTACGCACGGATAAGCGCACATATTTGCTTGAGTTTAACGAAGATACGACGAAATACGTAGGCGTTGAAGTGGTACTTGAAAATCCGTTTTTTTCTAACAAGACAGTTGACCTCGACGGTTTGGCTGTTTGGAAACTGAACGGCGTTGAAGTCGGCACGCATCAATTTTTGCTAACGCTGGAAAAAGACTGGAAAATTGTTGAATTCGTACAAAGCTGGGGTACGGAAACTCCGGGATTTTGGTGCAGCGGACAAGGTAGCGTGGACATTTATTTGGATAATCAAAAAGTCTGCACAAGATGGTTTGTAATCGGCAGTTCGGATATCGTCAACTTTGAAGAAATAAGTTATCAGGAAGAAGATTCAAAAAAATTAGACTTGAACGTTACAAAGCTTCCCGAAGAAGTAAGTACCATTGAGAGAAAGTCCGTAAAAACAGAATCGCTTAAAGATTTACTTGCCGATTTGGATAATTACGTCGGTTTGGAAAGCGTTAAGCAATCAATGAAAGATTTTGTCGCTTATCTCGAATTTATTCGTGACAGGGAAAAATCCGGTCTGAAAACAGACGAAGACATTTCCGTAAATTCAATATTTCTCGGTAATCCCGGAACGGGCAAAACCACTATAGCAAGACTGATGGGGAAAATATTCAAGGCAATGGGTCTGCTGCAAAACGGTCACGTTATTGAAGTAGACCGAACGAGTATTGTCGGACAGTACATCGGCGCAACCGCACAAATGACAGAAAAAGTGATTAACGAAGCAATCGGCGGTTTATTATTTATTGATGAAGCCTATACATTAATTAAACCGGATAATCCGCAGGACTTCGGGCAGGAAGCTATTGATATTCTTTTAAAAAGAATGGAGGACAGAAAAGGTGAATTCGTAGTAATTGCTGCCGGATACCCCGATAAAATGCAGTCTTTTATTAACTCCAATCCCGGACTTAAATCGCGTTTCCCTCACGTTTTTCATTTTGACGATTACTCGCCGGATGAACTTTTGTCTATTTTTGAATTGATCGCGGCAAAAGAAGATTACAAAATAAGAGATGACGCAAAAAACTTACTCAAAAAAGAATTAACCAGATTATACAGACATCGTGACGAAACCTTCGGCAACGCGCGTTTGGTAAGACAGATATTTAATGAGTCTAAAATTCAATTAAGCAAAAGATATTTAACAATTTCTAATGAAAACAGAACCAAGGAAGTTATGTCGACTATTTGTTCGGTAGATATCGAATCGGCATTGAAAACAAAGGTGAAAGGTTTGGTCAGCATCGGAATTGACGAAGAGAACCTTAAAAAATCTTTAGATAAGTTAAACAGCCTCTGCGGACTTGAATCCGTAAAAAGAGAAATAAACGAACTCGTAAAATTAGCAAGGCTTTACACAGAACGAGGAGAAAATTTACTGGACAAATTCTCCTCCCATTTTGTGTTTTTAGGAAGCCCCGGTACGGGCAAAACTACCGTTGCAAGAATTTTCAGCGAAATATATTCCGCGCTGGGAATATTGCCTAAAGGGCATCTTGTCGAGACCGACAGGCAGGGCATTGTAGCCGGTTATATTGGTCAAACCGCACAAAAGACAAAGGAAATGATAGACAAGGCAATAGGCGGAACGCTGTTTATCGATGAAGCATACAGTTTGGTTAAGTCGGACAACGGCGGTGCTGATTTCGGACAGGAAGCTATTGATACTCTTCTTAAAAGAATGGAGGACGACAAAGGCAAATTTATTGTAATTGTTGCCGGCTACACGGAAGAGATGAAAAGTTTTCTAAAAAGCAATCCGGGATTAAAATCCCGATTTACAAAAGAATTTGTTTTTGACGACTTCCCGCCCGATCAGCTTCTGGAAATAATGAAGAAATACGTTGAGGTTAAGGGACATAAATTGGACAAGTCGGCAGAAGAACCGCTGAAAAAATATTTCAACGAAATATACAGAACAAGGGACAAAAGTTTCGGCAACGCCAGGCTGGTAAGAAACTTAAGCGATGAAATACTCAGAGCGCATCTTTTAAGAATTGCGGATATTCCTTCAGAAGAAAGGAACGATGAAATAATAGAAATAATTACAAAAGAAGATATTGATAAAATTTTAACCGTTAGAAATAAAAAAACTAAAGTAATAATCGAAGGAAACGCAGATTTACTCGATCAATATCTGAACGAACTTTCCGAACTTACGGGATTGGAGAACGTGAAAAAATCGGTTGAGAAATTAGTCAGCAGTTTAAAAGTAGCCAAGCTTCGTAAAGAAAGGGGGCTTCATGTAATTCCGAAAAATCTGCATTCCGTTTTTATGGGAAATCCCGGTACGGGCAAAACAACAATTGCCCGCCTTTTAAGCAAGATTTACAAAGAAATGGGAATACTTGAAAAAGGACATTTGATTGAAGTGGACAGAACCGGACTTGTTGCAGGTTACGTGGGACAAACTGCCGCGAAAACAGAATCCGTAATTAAAGAAGCCATGGGCGGAACTTTATTTATTGACGAAGCATACTCGCTTGTAAGAGGCGCCAACGATTTCGGGCAGGAAGCAATAGATACTTTGATTAAAAGGATGGAGGATTACAAGGGAAAATTTGTGGTTATAGTTGCCGGCTACACAAATGAAATGAAAGAATTTATAGATACCAATCCCGGTTTACAATCCCGATTTACAAATTATTTTTTATTCGAAGATTACACACCGCGCCAGATGCTGGAGATTGCTTTGGTAATAAGCAGCAAAAACGGCTATCAATTGGACGAAGGAGCGTGGCAGTTGTTTTTGGATACATTCACAAAACTCTATAACGAAAGAGATAAGAACTTCGGTAATGCCCGTACGGTTAGAAACATACTGTACAAAGCAATAAGCAATCAAGAAGAAAGAATACTGACACTTGTTGACTTAAGCGACGAAGATTTGACCACCATAACTTTTGAAGATGTGGAAAAAATAGATTATTCCGAATTGAAATAATTTTTTAATTAACAATCGGGGTTCAACCAATGTTAAAAAAATATTTTCACTTTGACGAATTAAACACCTCCTACAAGCAGGAAATAATTGCCGGCTTTACTACGTTTTTTACGATGGGTTACATAATAATTGTCAACCCTAAAATTCTTGAAACGGCAGGCATTCCTTTCGGGGCATCGGTAACCGCTACAATTTTAAGCGCGTTTTTCGGAACGTTGACTATGGGCGTTTACGCAAAAAGACCCTTTGCCATAGCACCTTATATGGGCGAAAATGCGTTTATTGCATTTACCGTCGTAAAAGTATTAGGTTACAGTTGGCAGACAGCAATCGGTGCCATATTCATCGGCGGAATTTTATTTACCCTGCTGACGGTATTTCAAATAAGGGGATGGCTCGCAAATTCAATACCCGAAAGTTTGAAAATAGGCTTTGCGGTAGGAATCGGTTTATTTCTTGCCTTTATCGGTTTAAATGAATCCGGTATTGTTACGTTAGGCGTTCAAGGAGCACCCGTTCAAGTCGGCAACTTTTATCAGCCTCAAATTTTACTTTCAATTTTGGGATTTGTTTTAATCGGATTTTTGATGATAAAAAAAGTAAACGGCTCAATTTTAATCGGCATACTCAGCGTAACTTTAATCTCAATTATTTTCGGTATTACAAAGCTGCCTTCTCAATTGGTGAGCCTTCCGCCCGACCTTTCTCCCACATTATTCGAACTTGATATTTCCGGTGCGCTCAGTTGGGGATTTTTTGCGGTTATTCTAACCGTTTTTGTAATGGACTTTGTTGACACAATGGGAACATTATTGGGCTTGTCGTTCAAAGCGAATTTATTGGACGAAAACGGCAATCTGCCGGAGATAGAAAAACCTATGCTTTGCGATGCGCTTGCAACCGTAGTCGGTTCTTTATTGGGTACTACCACAACGGGTACTTTTATTGAATCCGCCACAGGAATTGAAGCAGGCGGGAAATCGGGTTTTACAGCCGTAGTAACGGCTTTTCTGTTTTTATCGGCTTTATTTTTTGCCCCTTTAATTTCCATTATACCCGCTTTCGCTTACGGTCCGTCGTTAATAATTGTGGGTATGTTGATGATCTCCCCGATAAAAAGATTGAACTTTCAGGATACCGCGGAAATACTTCCGGTTTTTACAATTATTGTTTTAATGAGTTTCACTTATAATTTGGGAATCGGAATGACCGCAGGTTTTGTTTTATATGCACTGGTTAAAATATTTACGGGAAAAAGTAAAGAGATTAAATTAGGTATGTGGATACTCAGCGGACTTTCTCTCTTGTTTTTTATTTTTTATCCGTATTGATATTTTTACGTATCTCCGTTTCGGCGGCGCCGGCTTTGCGTAAGCCTGTAACTTTAGCCGGGCATTGTTTATTTCATTGAAAAATCTTTCACCGTATCGAACGGCAGATGGTCTCCTTCATC
>CAZAOG010000075.1:0-13645 GCA_964486645.1 uncultured Ignavibacteriaceae bacterium
CTTACGTAAACAATTTTATCCGGACTTAAAGCCAACACATCCGCAATCGTGTTTTTGTGCATCCCGTTTCTCGGGGGATCAACAATTACAACATCCGGTTCGGGGAGTTTTTTATCCTTCACAATCGGCAGCATCGGTTTGTATAAATTAGCTTCGTAAAAATGAACGTTGTCAATTTTATTCAGTTCCGCATTCCGATTGGCATCATCAATTGACGACCGCACATTTTCAAATCCGTAAACTTCTTTTGCTTTACCGGAAACAAAAATAGAGATGGTTCCGGTGCCGGAATAAAGGTCGTACACAATTTCATCGCCTTTCAAGCCGGCAAAATCCATTGCCGTGTTGTAAAGATTTTCTGCTTGCAGAGTGTTGGTTTGAAAAAAGGAATTAGCACTTACTCTGAAACTGTATTCTCCGATTGTATCATTTATAAAACCGTCACCGAAAAATACTTTCTCGTAATCGCCGATTGCTACATTGGCTTTTTTTAGATTTATATTATTTATAAATGTTGTAACATTGGGGACTTCTTTTATTAATTGTTCACAGTACTCATTCATCAACTCATCGTTTTCTTCTGATGTTACAAGGTTCACCATCAGTTCGTCAAAGTGCTGAGACTGCCGGATTACAAGGTTTCTTAAATATCCCTTGTGATTTCTTGTGGAATAAATTGTTGTTTCTCTCGACTTGAAAAAGTCTCTTGTAAAATTCAGTATTTTGTTGCTTTCCTCCGACTGAAGAAAGCATTCGTTTATGTCCAATACTTTATCGAATATTCTTGGAATGTGCAGACCGAGCGCAAAGTTTCTGTCAATAATTTCATCCGAGCCGATCTCCTCCAACGTAAGCCATCTTTTATTACTGAATGAGAACTCCATTTTATTTCTGTAGAAATATGTTTTTTCGGAAGGGATTAATTCTTCAATATTTAAATCGGTGAAACCGCCGATTGTTTTGAACACGTTTTCGACCTGTAAACTTTTGAATTTTATTTGATGTTCGTATTCCAAATCCTGCTGCTTGCACCCGCCGCAGCTTCCGAAAAAATTACACCGTGCTTCGGTTCGCAAGTCCGATTTTTCAATTACTTCAATTCGTTTCGCTTCTGCAAAAGATTTTTTTACTTTCAGAAGTCTTGCCTGTACTTTGTCTCCGGGATAAGCTCCTGTTACAAAGATTACGTATTTTGATTGATTTTCACCGGCACCTTCTTTTTCAACCCTTGCAATTCCTTTACCTTCGAAAGCATAATCTTCGATTGTCAGTTCTATCAAATCACCTTTTTTCATCGTTTTCCTTTTTTAATATCAGCATTTTGAATCCCATATATTTTGAACCCCCCAATTTTTTATAAGCATTCGATTCGTGAGATATCCGTTTTATAATTTTTTTGTTCTGCTGTTTCTCTTCTTCCGAGAGAATATTAATATTGTCCTTTAACAGGTCGCTCCAGCTCTTGTAATATTTTTTTAGAGAATATGAAAGATCGATCTCTTTTATAATTTCAAATTTTCTTGCTCTGTAATATTCAGCAAAATCTTTTGCATACAACGGCGAAGTATCCGATTTTTCGTAAATATCTTTTATAAATTGGGGTTCGTTTTCTTCCAATAATACCGATTCACCAACGCAGAAAATTCCACCGGGTTTTAATATCCTTTTAACTTCTTTTACAATTTTATTTTTTTTGTCGGAAGCCATTGAGCCTTGGATATAAACAACATCAAATTCATCAGAGGGAAAATCCGTGTTGTCAAATTCCATCATTCTAATATTAATTCCTTTTATATCCGACAATAAATAGCGGGTAATAATTAAAGATTCGTGGTCTTCTATTATATAATAAACCGAAGGGAACAACGATAGATCTATTTTCAGCAGAAGCTTTTCCAATCCCGAACCGATGAATAATATTTTTTTATTGTTCAACTCCACGGTTTTATTTAACCGAATATATTGATCGAAACCGCCGGGTAAATATTTGGTGCTTTTAGTATCCATCTATTACTATTAAATTAAAATTATTTGGGCTTGCTAAAATAGATATATAATTCCCATTAGTAAAGAAGGCTTCGTTCCGTCAGGGTCCGTTGCAGAATTATCACAGGTGTCATTTCGACGAAAGGGAGAAATCTTTTCTCAACACTTTTGCTAATAATTAACATGCATTTATTCTTTTAAAATTTAACCGCAAAGAACGCAAAGGATTCGCCAAGTAAAAAGAGGAGATTATTAAATTCATTTTTACTTTGTGCTCTCCGTGTATTTTTTGTTTCCTCTGCGGTTAATCAGTTACTATAACATGTAAAAGTCATTTACTTTTATATTTCTTACTATTCTTTTACTACTTTCTCTAATATTTTTTCAAGTGGGCAAAAGTTTGTAAATGACGATTGAAAAAGATTCAATCCGACAAATACGGTAAATAAATACCAATACGGACTTACAAAGTATCCTAAAGCAAGACTGACCAAAATAAAAATACCTGCAAATCTTCTGACTAATAATTGTATCATTTCTTTTTCCTTTTTAATTGTTAATGATTAAATATTTATACAAAATTTCCATTGTGCATTACGAAATATGTTTTTCTATGTTTAATTGAAAAGCGTGTACGTGTTCGTTTTTAGTGCGTATTTTACATTCGGTAACCGCTTTCAATACCTGCTCGGCTTTTTCTTGGCTGCAAATGGTAAAGAACAAACGCGAATTATCCAAAGCATGTTTATCTGCAAACCAATTATCGCTTGCGTTTTCTTCGATTAGATGAGTGCCTTTAATATCGGTTTCACTAAATGCCGGTACCTGAGTTTTTTTTAGTAAATCCCTTGCTAAATCCGACAACTCTTCTACACATATAATTACAACTAATTTCATTTTATTTACCTTCTGTTTTATTTTGAAAAACTTACTTTTAATTTTTCATCCTTTTATACTTTAAGTTTTTTCATAAATCATTTCACACCTTCGAGGTTTTGTCCAAAGGGAATGCCTATGGAAAAACCTCGAAAGTTTTTTATCCGGCAACTGCCGGATTTCCTATTGTGTCTGTTTGGGATCCGGGATGTTTCATGCTTGTATATTCACTTTTTTGTGTTCAACCATAAAATAAACCAACGGAACCATTACAAGAGTCAGCGCTGTTGATGCAAGTGCACCACCTATTAGAGCCAAAGCAAGTCCTTGGAATATCGGATCAAATATTATTATAAATGCGCCTACTATTACCGAACCGGCAGTTAAGAATATAGGTGTTGTTCTAACCGCGCCCGATTCTATTACCGCTTGTTTAAGCGGTATTCCGTCCTTAAGTCTTAATTCAATAAAGTCTATAAGAAGTATTGAATTACGAACCATTATACCTGCCAAAGCAATAGAGCCGATCATTGAAGTTGCTGTAAAGAATGCGCCGAATAATAAATGTGCGCCGATTACGCCTATTAGAGAGAGCGGAATTGCTATCATCATTATTATTGGTACTTTAAAGGATTGGAACCATCCTATTATCAGCATGTAAATAACAATTAATGCAATCGCAAATGCTATTCCCAAATCTCTGAATACTTCATAAGTAATTTTCCACTCGCCGCCCCATTTTACGGAAAGCATCTCTTCATTTTCGGGTTGAGCGGCAAAGTAGGGTTCAACATTCAAACCTTCTTTTATGTTCAGTTCTTTTATTTTTTTATCGATATCCAAAATTGAATAAATAGGGCTTTCAAGTTTTCCCGCCACGTCACCCGTTACATAAACAACCCTTCTCTGGTTTTTTCTAAATATGTTTTTACTTTTTATGTTTTTCTTCACGTGCACCAATTCGGAAACGGGGACAAGACTTCCGGTTTTGGACATAATTTTTATGCTTTTCAAATCATTAATGCTCGAACGCTGACTTTCTTTCATTCTTACATTTATAAAAAGCGGATCGTTTTCGTCAGGCGTGTACATTAACGATACATCTTTTCCGTGAAGCGACAAACCCATAACTCCGACTATTTGTTCAGGCGAAATTCCCGCCAGCGCGGCTTTTCGTTTATCGATTTCAAATTTATATTCGGATTGATCGTCATCAACATACCAGTCAACGTCAACTACGTTTTCGGTGCTTTCAAATATTTTCTTGAGCTTTTTTGCATATTCTATCTGAGATTTATAATCCGGTCCGTAAACTTCAGCCACAAGTGTTGATAGTACCGGAGGTCCCGGAGGAACTTCGGCAATTTTAACATTTGCGTTAAATTGCTTGGCTATCTTCTGGATTCCCGGTCTTATTTTTTTTGCTATATCATGACTTTGTTCGGAACGTTCTCCTTTATCCAGCAGGTTAACCTGTATATCGGCTACATTCGAACCTCTTCTTAAATCATAGTGTCTCACCAAACCGTTAAAGTTTATCGGAGCAGACGTACCCACATAGGACTGGTAATCAACTATTTCGGGAACGGTTCTTAAATAACCGGCAATTTCTTTTGTAACCTGTGCCGTCCTTTCAAGAGTTGTTCCTTCCGGCATATCAATTATTACCTGTATTTCGTTTTTATTATCAAAAGGAAGCATCTTTACTGTTACAAATTTGAAGTATATAAGCATAACTGAAATAAACAATAGAGCTACCACGGAGATAATAAATTTCCATCTTTTCTTTGTACTTTCAAGCAAAGGTACCATTGTCTTTTCATACATCTTATAGATAAACGTATCTTTCAAATCGGTCTTCTTTTTCGAATTAGTTTCATTTTCTTCCGTTTTTAAAAACTTAAATGCTATATAAGGCGTAATAATTAAAGCCACCAAAAGTGAGAATAAAGTTGAAAGCGACGCACCTATAGGCATGGGAGCCATATAAGGACCCATTAAACCCGTAACAAAAGCCATTGGCAGAATTGCCGCAATAACGGTAAAGGTTGAAAGGATCGTCGGATTTCCGACCTCATCGATTGACGTCAATGCAGCCTGGTACCGGGTTTGTTTTTTCATTTTAAAGTGGCGGTGCATATTTTCAACAATTATTATCGAATCATCCACCACAATACCCGTTACAAAAACAAGGGCGAACAATGTTATCCTGTTTAAGGTGTAACCCAGCATATAGTATACAAACAATGTTAATGCAAACGTGATGGGTACGGATGAAAGCACCACCAAGCCTCCGCGTATACCGAGGAAAAGAGCTACAATTATTGATGCCGCAAGTACTGCGGTTAATAAGTGGAACAATAATCCGTTAACTTTTTCCGATGCGGTTTTTCCGTAATTTCTTGTAACGGTAATATTTACTTCATTCGGAATTATCTTACCTTTCATATTTTCAATTTTAGTCAAAACTTCTTTCGATATTATTTTAGCATCGGAATTTTTAATTTTAGAAACAGATATTGTAACCGAAGGGAATTCCGCCCCGTATTTTAAACCGGCTTTTTGTATTTCATCAAAACCGTAACCGTAGCTTGTGTAATTCTGCGGTTCTTCCGGTCCGTCCGTTATTTCGGCTACGTTTTTAAGGTAAACGGGACTTCCGTTGTATACCCCTAATATCAGGTTGCCGAGGTCTTCTTTACTTTTAAAAAAGTTGCCCGTTTTAACTATAAATTCCTTATCGTTTTCATCAAATTTTCCCGAGAGAGATTGTTTGTTCGTGCTTTGAATATCTCTCATTATAATTAACGGATCAACGTGGTATCCCGCCATTTTATCTTTATCCAGAATAACGTTCATCTTTCTTTTTCGCCCGCCGATTACTTTTACATCAGAAACATTTTTAACCTTATTTATTTCTTTCGATAATTCCGTTCCTATTCTCCTTAGCTGATAATCATCGTAAACCTTACTCCAAAGGGACATGGATAGAATCGGCACATCGTCAATCGATCTTGTTTTTACAAGCGGCATTGAAACACCTGACGGCATTTTATCCATATTTTTCAATATTTCGTTGTATAGTTTTACAACACTTCTTTCAAAATCTTCATTTACATAAAATTGAACCGTTAACATTACCACACCCGGCATTGAGGTTGAATAAACATTTTCAACGCCCGTAATGTTTGTCATCATTTTTTCCAATGGTTCCGCTAACCGCGATTCAACTTCTTTGGGACCGGCTCCCGGGTATTGAACATAAATGTCTGCCATCGGAACGTTTATCTGCGGTTCTTCTTCACTCGGTGTTAAATATACGCTGAAGATACCGAGCGCTATAACTGCTATAATTAATAATGCAGTCAGTTTAGATTGAATAAATGCTTTTGCTAAATTTCCTGATAGTCCTAATTTCATTTTATTACCTCTATTTTTTGACCATCTTTAATTTTATCTTTATCTGTTATTACTGTTTCCCCTGCCGAAAGACCCGATAATATTTCTACTTTATTACCTATTGTCTTTCCAAGTCTAACCCACCTTAACAATGCTTCATTTCTATTCGATACCGAATAAACACCTACAAGCTGTCCTCTTCTAACCAGATAATTTTTATTTATTGCAATAACGGGTTTTGTTTTATTTTCAAGAACTACTCTGGCATACATTCCGGACATAATTTTTGAATCGGCAACACCTGTTCCGTCCAAAAGAATTTGAACTTCAAATTGTTTGCTGTAAGAATTTCCTCCCGGGTTAATTTCTTGTACTTTACCGATAAAAGGTTCGGATGAAACGGCATCGATATAAGCCTTAACATTGCTTTCTTTTGAAAATAAATTTATTTCATCCGCCGGTACCTGTGCTTTAACTTTGAATTTGTTAAAACTTTCCACAATCATTATAGGACGACCCGGAGCGGTTATGTCTCCCTGTTCAAAAAATTTGTTAACTATGTAACCGTTAAAAGGAGCCTTTATTATTGAATAGCTTAAAACATCGCTTATTTCTTTTTTCATTTCTTCGGCTGCTTTTAATCTTTCCTTAGCCATCTTATAAGCCAGTTCCGTATCTTCGAGTTCTTTTTTGGAAGCACTTTCCAAAGCATACAATCTTTTAATTCTCTTATAATTTATTTCCATGTTGGTAAAAGCCGCTTTAGCTTGTAATATATTTGCATTTACCTGTCCTTTTTTTGCTTCTAAATCGGCACTTTTAATCTTAGCCAAGATTTGTCCTTTTTTAATTTTCGTACCCGCTTCAAACGGAAAATAAATTAGCGTACCCATTAATTTTGTACTTAATTTTGTTCTTCTTACTCCCTCTACGTTTCCGGGATATTCGTATTGAAACGGAACTTCTACTTTAACAATCTTTTCAACTTTTACTTTAACCGGTGTGTTTGTATTTACTTTTTCATCGTTCCCGCAAGCAGTTAAAAAAACCGCGAGTAATAATGAAAAAACTAAAATTATTGATTTGCTTCTTTTCTTCATTTTCATACCTATTTTTTAATTTGTTACTAATTTTTTTTCTAACATCAATTCGGCTTTAAAGACCGTTACGTTATAAAAGTAAAGAGTCTTCCAATACATAAGTTTTGCATTCAAAGCCGATGTTTCTGCGTTAATTAAATCAATTGTTTTTTCCAAACCTTTATTGTATCTGTTGGTTATAATTCTTAATGCTTCTTCCGATTGCGTAACGGATGCTTTTGCAAGACTTAATTTTGCCTTAACCGCTTCAATATCCCTTAGCGATGCGTTTATTTCGTTCACACCCTGTGCCTTTGCTTTTTGATATTCGGTTTCGGCTAAACTTAATTCCGCTTTTGATTTTTGAATTGAAGCTATATTTTGGAACCCGTTAAAAATATTCCACTGCAGATTTACACCTACCATCCAATTGTTTGCTTGGGTGCCGAAAAACTTGGTGTCGTTGTATTCAAAACTTCCGAATGCATTTACTCTCGGCAGCAATTTCATCCAATTCATCTTGTTTAATTTATTTAAGGCATTAACCCTGTGACTGTAAGCAAGAATATCGGACCTGTTTTCAATAATTGATTTCGATTGATACTCCAATAAATCAACATTCGGAAGCGTTAGAGTATCGGAGGGAACTATCTGCATGTTTTCTTTTATGCCGAGTATGTACCTTAAATTATCGTTTGCTTTTTTAACGTTATTTTCAGCTTCTATCAGCTGACTTTTTACGTTGGAAACGTAAACATCAAGCATTAAATAATCGGCTTTGGTTATTAAACCTTCGTTAAAATAATTTTTAATAACTTTCCTGTTGGCTTCCGCAGTTTGTAAGTCTTTTTCAATTACTTTCAAAGTTTTATTCTGCAGTTCCAAATAGTAGTAATCGGCTTTAACCGTAAACCGGATGAATTTTTCCGTTCTTGTTTTTTTATACTTCATTGCAGATAATCCTTCGGCTGCGGCTGCTCTTCCGAAAAATCCGTCAAAATTAATTAGGGGTTGTTTTACCTCTATTCTTGTATTGTAGTTATAAGTATTATTCGGATTATTCAAAAGAAAGGGATTAAAGTCAGCCTGTGTAATAATTTTTTGTTTTAACTTGAACGCAAACACGTTTAACGGATCGTCCGTTTTTATAAATGTTTCCGATAAAGTTACTTGAGGCAGGAACACGGCTAAGGATTTATTTTTATCCGCACTCATTTTATCCACCTCAGCCTGGGCTAACTTTATTTCAAAATTCTTTTTGCCCGCTAAGTCAAGAGCATCTTTAAGTGATAATTTTAATTTTTCATTGTTCTGTGCATTCAGCACCGGAATAACGAATGTTAAAATCAGCACTATTAAATTCAATCTTTTCAGATTAGGGAACATTTCAACCTCATTTTTTTTTATTTTTTAAAATTCAGATGTGTTATGAATTACCGTCAACATCTTTTCAATTTACAAGTAGTATGATGCAGCAACTTAAAATTAGATTCTTTTATTTTAGGTACTGAAAATTGCATCTTATTTTGGAATGGGAATTTTATTAAATTGCCTTTAGCGGCAACTTCCGTTATTTTTTAAAATAAAAAATCGAACAGATATAGAGGTTGAAATGAAAAAATTACTGATAGCAATTCTATTTTTAATTATCCCCGTATTAGCACAAAACAAAAGACCGTTAACGGTTGAAGATATGTGGTCTATGCAGAGAATTGGAAGTATGGATATTTCTCCCGACGGCAAAACCATAGCGTTTACCGTTACCAATTACAAAATGGAGGAGAATAAAGGCAATACCGATATTTACTTAATTAACTCCGACGGTAAAAATATTCGTGCTTTCAAAAATTCCGAAAAAAATGAAGGGAATCCGAAATTCTCTCCCAACGGAAAATTAATTGCATATTCATTAGGCGGACAAATATGGGTTAGTGATTTGGACGGAAACAACTCTAAACAAATTACGGATATTTACTCGGGCGCTTCGGGTTTTGAATGGTCGCACGACGGCAGTAAACTTTTATTTGTTTCTTCTGTTTACCCTAATTCCAAATCTCAGGAACAGATAAAGCAGAGAGATAAAAAACAAAAGGAAAGCAAAGTAAAAGCCAAAATACTTACGCATTTAATGTACAAATCTTGGAACCGCTGGCTGGGTGAAAAGAGAGATCATCTTTTTATTTATGACATAAAAACAGGCAGGTATACGGATTTAAATTACCTGAAAAATCACGATATACCTCCGTTAGATTTGGGAAGCGGAAACGATTATAATTTTTCACCCGATGACAAAGAGGTTGCTTTTACAATGAATTCCGAGGAGAGAGTTCAGAACAGTACGAACAATGAAATTTATACTATTAACTTAACAAGCTTAAAAGAGACGAAAATATCACAAAGCCCGGGTGCGGATGCTCAGCCGGTTTATTCACCCGACGGAAATTACATAGCTTTTACCTCTATGAGAACCGCCGGTTTTGAAGCGGACAGAAAAGAACTTACCCTTTACAACAGAAAGACAGGAAAGCTGAAAAATTTAACGCCTGAATTCGATAGATCAATTGGAGAAATGATTTGGTCGCCGGACTCCAAAACAATTTATTTTACTTCAGCCAATGAAATTTATAACTCGGTTTATAAAATAAATATTGAAACCGGTAAAGTTAAAATGATATTAAAAGAACATGTTAACAGTGGTTTGGCTTTATCACCCGACGGTAAGACAATTTATTTTAAGCAGCAGCGTTCAAACCTGCCGTACGAAATATTTTCAATGAATAATGACGGCGGCAATATTAAACAGCTGACTGATCTAAACGGAAAGTTACTCTCGGAATTGGAAATGATCCCAATTGAAACTTTTTGGTCAAAAGGTGCCGGAGGGAAAAAAGTGCAGTCTATCTTGGTAAAACCGCCTTTCTTCGACAAATCAAAAAAATATCCGATGATATTTCTAATTCACGGCGGACCCCAGGGACACTGGACCGATGATTTCCATTACAGATGGAATACACAATTATTTGCCTCAAAAGGATATGTGGTTGTTGCTCCCAATCCCAGAGGAAGCGTTGGTTACGGTCAGCAATTTACAAACGAAATATCACGTGACTGGGGCGGTAAAGTTTACACGGATTTAATGAATGCCTACGACTATGCCTTGGCTAATTTTAATTTTATCGATAAGAAAAACACTTTTGCTGCCGGTGCTTCATACGGCGGTTATATGATAAATTGGATAGAAGGACATACGGACAGGTTCAATGCCCTTGTTTCCCACGACGGCGTGTTCAACACAGAAAGTATGTGGGGAACTACCGAAGAACTGTGGTTCCCCGAGTGGGAATTCGGCGGTACGCCATGGGAGAATAGAGCGCTGTATGAAAAATGGTCTCCGCACCGTTACATACAAAATGCGAAAACCCCTATGCTTATTTTCCAAGGTGCGAATGATTTCAGAGTTTCCGAAGAACAGGCTTTTCAATTATTTACCTCCTTACAGAGATTAGGTGTACCGAGTAAATTAATTTATTTTCCGGACGAATATCATTTTGTAACAAAACCTCAAAACGCAAGATTGTGGTGGAATTCAATATTCGATTGGTTTGAAAAATATAAAAAGGATTAACAATGAAAGAAACGGATGACATTGATTTTGATTTTGAAAAACCTGCTGAAGTTGCTGAAATAGATGAAAAAACTCCCGAAGAAAAGGAAAAGTATATAGACGAAAATCTTTGGGAAAAGCTTGAAAGAGTGGGTAAAAAAATATCTTTTGCTAAAGATATTCTGGCGCTTGTAAACTATATGCGCGACCCGAACGTAAGCTGGCACAGAAAATCGATAGTGGTAGGCGCACTTGTTTATTTTATCGTGCCGATTGACGCCATACCCGATATTGCGCCTCTTGTCGGTTATCTTGATGATCTCGGTGTAATAACAGCCGTGCTTAAATTTTTAGGGAATGAACTTATTCCTTATTATGATAAGGATTATAAGGCGTAGAGTATTAAAGTTTGTTACGTAATGCATAATGGTATATTTTCTTTATACAAATTTATAACTTGACATAACTTGACACTATTAAATAGAAAATATAAGTTTGTATTATGCAAAAAGAATTAAATACCAACCTGATAAAAGAAAAACTTCATCAATACGGTTATAATCAATCCTCAATAAGTAAAGAACTTGGTGTAAGTAGAGAGGCGGTTTCACAATGGCTTAAGAATAAGTCATTTCCCAAACCTTCTAAATTATTAATGTTGAGTAAAATACTTGAATTAAAATTTAATGAAATAACGTTACAGAAAGAATTACCAATACCTAAAATTGCTTTTAGAAAAGTTGGAAATGCGAAAACAAAAGTGAAACATTTTCAGGTGGCAAGACAGATGGGATTTGCACTTAGGGAACTAACTGAATTTCTACCATCTGAAATGTTGATAAAACCTCCTGAGTTAAAACAACCAGTCGATGATTATAACTATATCCAAAAAATTGTTAAACTTGTAAGGGAAAAAAATAATATAACCAAAGCCAGAATAACTTTTGATGAGGTAATCTCAATATTAAATTCTTTCAACACTATATTAATCCCTCAACTACTTGGTACTGTACGACAACACGAAAATGCTTTACACATTTATTTACCCGATAGCCAGACTACTTGGATATTTATAAACTTAGATACAAAAATATTTGATTTTAAATTTTGGCTTTCGCATGAACTCGGACATATATTAACGCCTTCTTTAGAAGATGAAAAAGCTGAAGATTTTGCCGATAATTTTGCCGGAGCTTTTCTTTTTCCTAGTAAATTAGCAGAAGAGAATTATTTTAAAATATTAAAATTAAGAAGTATATATAAAAAGATTGATACTATACTGGAAATTTCTAAAAAACTAATAATTTCTCCCATTACTGTTTATAAAGAAATTAATAAATTTGCAGATTTTGGAAAATTACAAAAAATAAATCTTGATTCTCATATTTTCAAAGCAACAACTAGTTTCACTAAAAATTATAAATTAATGAGTCAACACCTTTTTAAAAAAGAAAAACCAGATATTGAAACTTATATAAAAACAGTTGAAGAGAAATATGGAATTATATTCTTTAAGTTACTTGAAGAATTATATTTAGCTAAAGGCTTAACTGAAGGATATATCAAAACAGTAATGAATCTACCTATTACTGATGCAAAAGAAATATATAAATATATTATAAATGGCACAAAGTAAGATTCTTCTTGATACAAATTCTTACCTCCGCTTAGCTCAATCAATACATCCTTTACTTGGTCAATCTTTTGGTGAACAAAAATTCACATTATATATCCATAAAGAAGTAGAAAAAGAATTAGGTAGAAGCAGTAGATTACAAAGTAAGTTTAGCTGGATTGAAAGAGATGAATATGTTAATAATAGAAAAAAAAGACTTAACATCTCTAAAGTTGAAAAAGAGGAAATAGAAAAGAACTTTAACTTTATTTGGGATTATCAAAAGTATTCTGAACTAAATCTCTCAAGAGAAGATATATACTGCATAGCAACAGCACTAGAATTAAAAATACCTTTAGTTACGGATGATCAAAATATGATTTCAACTTGCAAAGAGTTTGATGTAAAAGTAATGAAAACTCTTGAACTGATGAAAATAATGTTGGTAAATAAATTCATTGATAAATTAATGATTAAGCAAATTATAGATTACTGGAAATATGAAAATGATTTACCAGCTAATTTTGATGAAGATTTTAAAAAATTATTTAACATAAATCATTAAAATAATATGAACTTCAAAGTAAAAAAAAGCGAGATAATATTCCGCGGCAGAGTGTTCGATCTTCAGGTTGACGAGATTGAATACGACAGCGGAAACAAGGCGATAAGGGAAGTCGCGCTCCATCCGGGAGGTGCCGTAATTGTACCGGTTAAGGAAGACGGTAAAATAATTATGGTAAAACAATTCCGTTATCCTTTTCAAAAATTTATGCTTGAGCTTCCCGCAGGCAAACTCGAAAAAGATGAAGACCCGCAGAATTGTGCCGAAAGGGAGTTGACAGAAGAAACCGGGTACACCACAAAGTCCATTAGCAAACTTGGCGCAATTGCCACCACTCCCGGATTTTGCACCGAAGTGCTGCATATTTATCTTGCTCAAAATTTAACACCGGGCAATCACAACCGGGAAGAAGGCGAATACGGAATGGAAACGTTCGAGTATTCTTTGGATGAAATTGAAGATAAAATAACAAACGGTGAAATTATGGATTCAAAAACAATTTGCGGGATTCATTATTATAA
>CAZAOG010000076.1:0-13629 GCA_964486645.1 uncultured Ignavibacteriaceae bacterium
CGTTAACCGTTTCAACGGTTTAAGAAATTAAATTATTTTGCTCCCGAATCGCTAATTCTATTTCAACGTTTTGGACAGTAGTGAGTACATCTGATATCGGTTAGTGCCTCGAATTTTAATTAAAAACTTCTTTCAACCGCATAATTGTAATAATAGTTAAAAATGACAACTATGTTTTTTATAAAAAAAACCGTAAGTAAAGTTTATTTTGCCGTTAAACGAAAAAGATATTAAAGCTTGGAAATAATTTAAATAAAAAAAGCCGTACGGTTTATTCAACCGTACGGCTAATTTACTATCTAAATATTACCTTGAGTAATTAAAAACTCAGGATAAATAATTAGAATCCAAAGCTAACACCAAATATATGGTTACCGCCGAAGAAGTCGGAATGCTTATAAGCATAATCAACTTGAACGGAAATACCGGAAAGGTCATAATTTAGACCAACACCGGCTGAGTAATCATAAATAAAAGTTTCGCTAGCTTTAGCTTGCAACTGATAACCGCCTCTGATGAAAAGGGTATTGTCATAACCGTATTCAAAACCAAATTTATAAGTATCTTCCGAGAAGTTGTTGTTCTGGAATAAACTTGTAATTAGCAATGAATTTTGTTCATCAATCTGAGGAGCATAACTTAAGCCAAGCTCAAATGATGCAGGCAGATCAAAAGCTGCTGATTTAATAGATGTAAAGTTAGGCGGACGTTTTTGGTCGCCGATTGTAGCTTTGAATAACAATCCGGGACCATCAAATGTCTGCTGAGGTCCGATGTTTTTCATAACTACACCAAAACTTAAACCGCTGATATCGGCTAAGTCTTGATAAGCAACACCAACATTAAATGCAAAACCGCTTGCACTAACTTGGTCAATAGTTTCGGATACTAAATTTGCAGTAACACCAACCGATATTTTATCGGTTAATCTTTTTGCATAAGTAATACCTGCAACCAAATCACGGGGTGAGAAAGTTTGACCTGTACCGTCGGGATGTGTAGTAGTTGTTACAGGTATATCACCAATACCGAGTGATTTAATGGAAAAGGAGAGAACTCCGAATCCTTCAAAGTTTGCAGCAACAGCACCGTATTCAACACCAATATCAGCAATGTAATCTTGGTGTGAAAAAGTGACTGATGCGGAATTGTCCATTATGGCAACACCAGCTGGGTTCCAAAACAAAGCTTCCAAACCCGTGGCTGAAGCAACATTGGATTCTCCCATAGCTATACCTCGAGGACCGACAGGCACAAGCAACTGGGATGCACCAGCCGTACCGGTACGATTGCCTCCTCCAGCATAAACACTACCAACTCCAAAGAGAATGATAGTAGCTAAAGTTAAATATCTAAATATATTTTTCATTTTTACTCCTTGAGTTTTAAGCTTCATTTTTAAAATCTATCAAGAATTTGTTGTTCTTGAATGACAGCTAATTTAATTATCTTGGTCGTTCCAAGATCAGGCATATCTATGTAAGCAATATAAATACCGCTTGCTACAGGTAAGCCGCTCTCGTTTTGCAGATCCCATCTCTGGAACTGTGAACCGCCAATTTTGTTAATTGTTCTTACCATAACACCGGCAAGGTTAAAGATTCTAATTGTAGCATTAGCCGGTAAGTGATTGAACGTAACAAATTTTTGATATTTGTTTAATTCTTCTGTATTCACTGCATAATATGGATTCGGGAATACATTTATTTTTTCTACATCGGAAATTGCTTTAGCATTGTTGAATTTTTTAGCTGTTGTAGTGAATGTATATTTATCACCATTTGCTTGATCAGTAGGAACAATGTTATTAGCATATTTAATGTAGTATACATCACCGGTATTCCATTTAGAATCTCCGGACTGTTTGAAGAATAGAACCCAGGTTGTGTTATTACTTGCTTTACTAACTGTAGCATCCGTTACGTTAGGATCGTAATCAGACATATTCGGGTTAATGTAATCACGGCCCGTCATTCTGTAATGAGTTACAGGAGAACCGTCGTTACCCCAAGGAGCTGCGCCGTCAGCGTTACGGGATACGAAGAAGAAGTTAATCTGACGATTTGATTCCGGCTCCCATAATTCAAAAGGAGCCCTAACAGTTCCGACCCATGAGCCTGATCTGTTATAAGCTACAGCCATTTGACCGCCTGAAGTTACGGGGCTGTCATTATCCGGTGCAACACCTGTGAATCTTAATTCAAGGTCTTGTATAAGGTCTGTCGGTTTTACTCCGCTGAAATCAGAGGAATAAAAAGTAAGACCATTCGGAAGACCGAACAATGTAGCATCTCCCCATAGGACTAGATTTGTTGCGCCCTTAGGTTCGGTTTGTTTTGCACTTAAGAAAGTAGTAGGTGCATTAAATGTAAGGTCACTCATACCAACAGCCAAACCGTCAACTTCAACCGTATAATTATCGCCCAAATTACCGCCGAGTAACGGATCGCTTGATCCTCCAGGACCCGTACCGAAGTACCAATCCTTTCCTCCGTACACGGTTTGGTTATCAAGAACTATAGAACCTGTTGTTTCGTCTTTTAAGCCCCACTGATGCTGTGTGATTCTCTTGGAAGCAGCAGTAGTTAATGATACGGTACCTCTGGCATCTTTTATACCTAATGTAGTACCGGCATATAGATCGCCGTAACCATCATCATATACCGTCCAATTTACGTCAAACGGTAAAGTACCTGTAACATTCATAACTAATGTTTCACCGCCGCTGAAACCACCGAAAGTTGAACGACTGCTGTCGCCCCAGAATATCGATTGACCGATAATTTTTCCGGGTATAAAGTCTCCTCTAACTGCAGCGGTAAATCCTTCGGCGCTATTAATTGTAACACCTGCAGGGAAGTCTAATTTGACACCGTCTGCAAAGTCAAAGTCGGGAGATACAAGATCCAAAGTAGCTTTTAATTCTAAAGTACCACCAACTTCACCGAATACGGCCGACATAGTAATTGAAGAAGGAGAAACATCACTAGGATCTAACGGGTTGCCGTTTCTCTTAGTGGATGTGGTAGCTTTAGACCAGTTACCGTTTGCATCATTTACATAATCCTGATCTTTAAAGAAGAAGGCATATTTATGACCGGTAACCTTTGAAGGATCAACTACTTTTACAAAAGGAGCTGCATCGCCTGATCCGGAAACTTTTGTTACTGTTAAAGAAACATCTGCCGACTGAGTAACACCCGGATCTAATGATTGAGGTATTACGGTAATTATTGCAATCGGATTTTCTAAGTTATTTGGTACTGCTGTAGGAGAAGGATTGTAATTATACGAGGTTACAGCAAAGTAATATTTAATACCGTTTACAAGCGGAACTCCGCCTTTAATAGCGTCTTGTGTAATAGTAAAACTTCTTTGAATACCAAAGTCATTACCGAATTGTTTAACTTTAATAGCAACAACACCGGTATTTGAATCAAAGAATTTATCTTCAATTTTACCTACACCGTCAATTCTATCAAAAGTGGCAAGTCTCTTAGCAGAAGATACCTGAGCCGAAGCCGATGGTAATTGATAAACGTTATATCCCTGGAATTTAAAGCCTTTTGCATTATTTGTTTCAGTAGCTGCAACTGCGCCGTTATCAAAGCCCCAGTCCAAAATAATTTTTTGGTCGAGAGCAATTGCATTAACTTTAGGAGCAGGAGGTGCAGAAGGTAAATCGAAGAAGTTATCATAAGCCTGCTGAGCAGCCTGATCATAAAACTTCAAAATACCGATAGCCGAAAGTCTGTCGGTTCCGGGTATTGCACCGCCGACTATTTCAGCAACAACTACTTCCTGAACATCGCCGGGTTTCATTGTAAACGGACCGGAAGCACTACCGTTACGTCTGTCACCGGCAGGCAACTGAATACCGTCTAACCAGCCTGTACCGGCTTGAGGATCGCCGTTAAGTGCAAAGGTAGTAGGTTGACCGGTAGCTAAATCGGTAAAGATTGCACCGGAAACACCGAATCTTCCTTGGAAGAAGTTATAAAATTGTCTTGAACCGTCAACTGTTCCCTGCGGCGGGTCACCGATTGTTGGATCGCCGTTTGCAAAATAATAAGCTGCGGTCATAGGTAAATTGATTTTACCGGGGCCAACTTTTTGTCCGTTGAAGATACCGAAATCAACGGCATCATCAACACCGTTTCTGTTTACATCTTGTCCTGCAACGCCGTCAACCAAAGGACCTTGGAAAAAGTCAAAGCCGACTGCAGGTGGAGGTAACGGATCATAAACAGCGTCAACTGCATTTGCATTATAGGAATACTGTAATGACAGCACGGTATCCACGCCGATAAAGTCATCACCGGCTTCACCAAGATCTATATCCGACCACATAGAAACATACATATTATCAAATGTTACGTTTGTTCCGTTACGGTCAGTTATATTTTTCAAAGTGTATTTTCTGAAATACATATTTCCCAAAGCGCCTGCTCTGTTATATGCCCAGATTGTTGCGGATACTTCAAGCCCTAACGGGTTTGCACCGTATAAGAAGATAGTTTGCTGTGATTCTAAATCGTTAGCAACAAACCAAATTGTTTGGTCAGCACCGTCAACACCGGGTACATCAACGTTGGGATCATAAGTACCGCTGTTGTCTTTATCTACATAAGGTGCGCCCATATCTGCGGGCCATTCCGTCCAATCTAATTCATATTCGGTTCTTAAAGCTGCTTCGGTTGTACCTTCGTTGAGTGCATCGGCTTTAAGGTCAACCGAAGGACCGCCGGGATAAACATCCGGTCTGACTCTATAGATACGATATTTGTCTATACTGTTGTCAGCAGGAGGATTACCGTTGGCATCAACGTTACCGGGTACAAGTCCCGTTCTGTATGCTGTTCCGCCGACTCTTGGATCGGGGTCGCCGGCAACTTTAGCACCCCAGAGAAGTCCGGCTGTAAACACAGCAGTCTTACCGCTACCCTTCGGGTAAACGAGACCACTATTACCCTTAGGGGTAATATCGGACCATCCGTTGTTATAAAACCAAGTTGATATATTATTTATATCAAGAAAGGTATTTGCTCTTTGTGCCGTAGTCTTTTGGAGACGGGTTCTGTTATCCTTTTTATCGCCCTTGGCTTGCGTAAGCTGAGGAACGAGGAATAACGCACCAATCATAAAGACAAGCACATATTTTAATTTTTTTGAAATCATATTGTTTAAACTCCTATTCGTTTTATATAAGATGTCAAATTTCATAATTAGTATTCTAAACGAACTCCAACTCTAATTTGACGAGGAGGTCCAAACAACTGGTTGCCAGTTGCATTTTGGAATCCCTGATAATAATCAAGATTTATTGCTTTGTACATGTTCTCATAGTCTTGTCTTTGAGTTGGGTGTAATGTGCCGCCTAATGTTGGGTCAGATAAGTAACCGTCGTCATATGCAGAACCGGTTCTTAAAAAGACGTTTTCAATATTACGCGTATCTAATACGTTAATTACAAATATATAGAAATTTGCTTTTAGTTTATCAAACAATGATACTGTTTTGTCCAAACGTACATCTAATTGATAAGTCCAAGGAGTTGTAGAATTATTTAAAGGTTCGATAGGTGATCTAAATCTTGGATCACCTTCCAAGCTACCTACATTGTTACCTTTACCTTGGCCCAATGTATATGGGTGACCGCTTGCAAATGTCATTAATGCCGATAAGCCTAATGAACGAAGAATAGGTGAAGCTTCGTCACTGCTGAAACGATAATCAAGGTTAAAGTTACCGGTAATTGCCTTGTTAAAGTCTAACGGGAATACGTATAACGGATTAAAGATAGTTGTACCGTCAATAGGTGCACCTACTATACCATTATGCGAGTTAGGGTTAGAACCGGTTCCTTGTGCATTTTGAAAAGATACAGAACCATTTACCTGAATTCTTTCAACTCTTCTCATATTAAATGATAATTCAATACCTTTAGTTGTTGCAAAGTCACCGTTTGTAAGTGTATTATAAGCACCAAACGGTGAACCGGGAGCAGTTTCCTGTAACTTGAATACAACCTGATCTTGAATATCTTTATAATATGCAGTTATATCAAATGAAGCAAAGTCAGATAATTGCTGTGTGAAACCGATTTCGTATTGGGTAGTTCTTGTTGGTCTTACGTTAAATCCAACAGGAGCGCCGATAAAGAAACCGCCTCTTAATTGTGCAGATGTAGCATATAAACCTTGATATACATCTCTCAATCTTGTCTGCTGAACAAATTTACCGAACTGTGCGTGGAAAACCGTTTTGTCGGTAACCGGGAATGAGAAACCTAATCTTGGGCTTAATGAACTAAATGTAGGTGTTTTAACCAAGTTATTAATGTCAACTTTACCGTTATTCTGATCAATTGTAAGTTCCGGTCTGGATTGATCGGTAAAAGCAAAGTTATCAATGTCAATATAGTCAAAACGTACACCGACATTTACGATTAAGTTTTTATATGTAATTTTATCCTGAATATAAGCACCGGCAATAACAGGTTTTTTAGCTCCTAAAATTCCGCCGCTGCCAATTTCATTACCGAATAAATCATAACCATAGGCGTTGGTTCCAAGACCTATCATTATTTCTTCATCGGTTTTTCTCTCTGATGGTTTTAGTTTGCTGTTAGTGTTAAATCTTTCAGCAACCGTACTTGCAGCTACTCCATATCTACGGATGGTATATAACTGTAGTTCACCGCCGATTTTAATAGCATGTTGTTTGTTTAGCTCGGTTGAGAACGAAGCGTTAAAAGTTAAATTTTCATTTTTGCTTTTTCCGTAACCCGAAATAATATCGTTAGGCGCTGAAAATCTAAAACCTAAAATATCATAGGGTGTAGGTCTTTGGTAACGTCCAAATCTACCAATTTCGAGGTCTCGATTAGTTCTCTGCCATACTGCGCCAACATTTGCGTTTGCAACGCTATCGCCGTATACTCTCCAGTTATCGCCCAATAACGGGTCCATAGTTCTGGATTTATTCAATGAATAACCGGCACTTATTTCGTAATAAGTTGTCGGGCTTAAAATATGAGTTAATTTTAATGAGAAGGCAGCGTTATCACCGCGAGTAATGGGTCTTCTGTTCATATCAAGTATACTTGAAATATGACCCGAGTTTCCGCCGAATGATTCGAGATTAGTCCATGTACCGGTTAATCTAACAATTATAGGATTAAGATCGAAAGTTAAAGTACCTGTACCGGTGTAAGCTTCTCTCGATTTTTTAAGAGTAGGACCGGCAGGATAGGTCATATCAATTGAATTAGTTTCAGGTGTTGATGAAAGAGGATCGGTAATAACACCTAAACTGATACCCGGGAAAGGTCTCGGGTTTGAGTCTAACATATAATTATAGTTAAACAATCCGAAGAATTTAACTTTCTTCGAAATTATAGGACCGCTAACAGTAGCGATCAATTCATTGTAACCGTAACTATAAGTATTGAAAGTTTTTTCTCCGTTAAAACGGTTAGCTTTGCTCCTGAAAGCCAGGTTATCTGTTACATATTCAAGAGTAGCTCTGAAGTCAGGAGTACCTGATTTTAGCTGTGTACGAATAATACCTGCATTTGCTCCGCCAAATTCAGCTGTAAATCCGCCAGCTTGTACTGAGATTTCCTCAATAGCATCCTGAACTAAAGTAACCGTACGACCGCCGAAGACAGGGTTGGTAATGTTAGTTCCCTCTAAGAAATAACCAACTTCGTCCTGACGACCACCACGTACGTAAACTGTGTTGTTCTGAAGTACAACACCGGGTGTAAGACCGATAATGGTAGTTACACCTCTAACCGGTAAGGCTTCAATGTTTTCGCTTGAAGTTGTTCTAATAGCATTAGTATTACTCTTATTTATAAGAGGTCTTTTTGCCACAATATTAACTTCTCCAACCGAAATACCCTCTGCAGGTAGTTTGAAATCAACCTCCGCAGTAAGATCTGTATTAACACGAACGTTTGATACTGTTACAGTTTTGTAACCCAAGTAAGATGCTTTTAACGAATAAACACCTGGATCCAGGTTGTTTATCGTAAACACACCATTTACGTCTGTAGCAGCACCGAAAGATGTTCCAACGACTAATACGTTGGCTCCAATCAATGGTTCGCCTGTTTGGAGATCTGTAACCTTACCTTGAATTTTTCCTACGGTTCCTGCCAAAACAAATGTGGGCAAGAAGAGTAAGAAAAACAGGATGGTAATCTTTCGTTTCATATTATCTCTCCTATTATTAGTGATATGTTATAGTAATTAGTTACTTTATTGATTGAATGTATCGGAGTTTTAACATTACATTCAATTAAAAGTGGGTAATTATTTTGCTCAAATAGATTAAACAAAAACTTTTTATTCTTTTTTTATTAAAAAAAATTAAGAAAATAGTTAGGGGTTAATAGGCGATAATTTATAAACAATTTTTATTATCAAAAGACAATAAAACAAAGGCAAATAACCTGTTTGGAATTTGCTATGTGTTTATTTTAATGAAATTGTCTGAAAAGTTGTAAAAATTCGCCTTTTTACCTTCCTAATTAAAAATTCTTTCGTAAACTCCTCAAAAAAAAATTTAAAGTCAACACCTTTTCTAATATTCTACAAAAAAATACCCGAACCAAAAATAATTTTTTAAGTTTAGCTAACTTTGATAAAAAAACTTAATGATTTTATGATATATATAAAGAGGAAATATTATTAAATAATCTTTAGTATTATTAAAAGTTTCATCTTTAATAATACCTGCAAAGTATGAACAGGTTTCTTCTTTTTTAAATTAATTGTGTTAACCGCAGAGTACCCTGAGGAACCGCAGAGTAAACAGAAAAGATTATTAGTTTTATTTTCATTCCGTTTCTTCTGTGTTTAACTATTCTCATTTTAATGCAAAAATCAGTTACAATGCTTTCTTGTATTTTACACAAAGCCGCCCAAACCTTATTTTTGCCCCCTTTTAATCTCCTGAGCATTGGTGATTGACACGTCTGTCCAAAACGTTGAGATAAACAAATGATTTGTGAAAGTAAAGGTTTATTAATGAACAGCTTCATAGAAGCGACATAATGGTAAAGTAATGATACAAAGAAGAAACCTGAAGCACCCGCAGGTGCGACATTATTTTCCATAATATCGCTCCGATGGAGCTTCTGTGTTGATTTCTTACTGAGTTTTTACCGTTATTTCGCTCCTGCCTGCCGCAGGCAAGCCTAACGGAGCTGTTTTTTATAATTTAATTTCTAAGAGTGATTATTTTAAATTGTGGTATAAATCTATACATAATGGATGATTTTCAAAACTTTTTGAGCATTTCTAAATTGTTTTGGACAGCAATGACTTAAAAAAAGAATAGAATCACATATTTGTATCTCCTTTATTTCTTATCTTCTATACAAAGAAAAAGCTATTGAACAGATAAAGAAAATTTATGAAATTGTAATAGAAACCAATTATGATACTAAACAAACAATAAAATTGAAGAAAAATAATATCCAACAACGTATTTATGACATTGTAAATCCCAATTCATAATAATTTTGGGTATCTTTTCGTACAAAACAGGGAAAAAAAAGGCTCTTGTAATTTACAAATCGGATAAAACCAATTTAATTATTACAAGAACCTAAGCCGTAGAAATAGTTTAACTTTTATTTACCGGTTTTTAATTTATCCAGTACTTTATAAGTTACGTCATATTTGGGGTCGCCGTATAGCATAACCGCATCACCGGCTTTATCAAAAATAAACTGCATTTTTTCTGCTTTGGCTACCGCTTTAATTGCATCGTAAATTTGCTTTTTCACGGGTCCGAAAATTTCATCATTCTTTCTGTAGATCTCACCGTTCGGCTGTCCGAATTTAGCTTTTTTGAAATCATCAATCATTTTTTGTTTTTTAACTAATTTTTTCTGTTCGCTTTCAAGTTTAGCCTTGGTATATTTTTTTGCATTTTTTTGATAGTTCGCATAATCTTTCTGCAGTTCTTTTGTCAAGCTATCTATATAAGCACTCCATTTGTTTGTAAGTGCATCCAAGTCTCCCTGTGCTTTAATTGCCGCGGGCAGCTGCTGCAAAATAAGCTGAGAATCAACATAACCTATTTTTGCCTGACCAAAGCTCATTGTTCCGAATAAAACCATGGAAACAATTATTATAATTAAGTTCTTTTTCACTATTATCACCTATTATTTTTAAGTTTAAAATAAATAATTAAAATCCTTTACCAAATTGGAAATGAAATACCCATTTGGGATTAAGTCCGTCGACAATTTGTCTATCAAAACCGTAACCTACATCAAAACCTATTAAACCGACAGGGTTAATTAACAATCTTGCGCCAACTCCGGCAGATCTTCTCAAATCAAATGGATTGGTGTTTTCAATATTTTTGAAAACATTACCCGCTTCAACAAAGGCAAGCAAATAAAACGGAATCGGTTCCAAGGCAACGGCAAGTCTAAGTTCGGCAGTATACCTTGTCTTTACTCTTCCGCCGATTACATTACCGGAAGCGTTTCTGGGACCAATTGATCTGTCGGCATATCCTCTTAACGGAGTTGTAGCAATAATAAGTCCGTTACCACCCATAAAAAAGAATTCAAAAGGTTGAATAGGTGTACCGGCTTCAATTTCTTTTAAGTAGCCTAAATCGGCAGTAGTATATAATGAAACTCTGTTTGAATTAAATAATCTTCTATACCATTCGGTTTTAAAATTAATTTTAAAATAATCAACACCGCCCGGCAGGAAAGGACCGCCGGAGATTTGTGCATTAAAAACCAGATTAGAACCCAAAGAAGGAAATATCGGGTTATCTACATTTTTTCTTGATATTGTTGTACCGATTGTAAATTCTTGAGTTTTTCCTTCTTTAAAGAATCCCCCGCCGGAAATTACGTCATTCCTTTGATATTTAAACAGCGCTCTGAATCTGAAAAAATCATCCGGCCAATTTAATCTTTTACCAAAAGTAATGGAGCCGCCGGTCTGCCTCAAATCGTAAACAAACCTCTGCCTTGTATCAAAAACTTGGAAACCGACAAGTGTTGGTTTGTTAAACAGCCACGGTTCGGTAAAGCCCAATGTAAATGTACGGTAAAGACTGCCAACACCGAACTGCCAATTAAAACTAAGTATTTGTCCGCCGCCCAATGCAAAAGGACGAGCAAGAGAAAAATTTGTAAGGGTAAAACCGACCGAGCCGCTTAACCCGAAACTACCGCTATAACCAATGGAAGCATTTAAGAAATCGCTGGATTTTTCCTGTACATTAAAAACCACATTAACCGTGCTGTCATTTGCAAGTCCCGTGGATATACCTTCCGGACCGTATAATTTTTCAACGTTAAAATATTTTAAGTTGGCCAACTGCTGGACACTTCTTAGCAACAATGCTCTGTTAAAATAATCACCGGGTATTGTAAACAGTTCCCTTCTGATCACATTGTCCATAGTTTTGGTGTTGCCGGCAATACTTACCTTGCCGATTTTAAATCTGTTTTTTTCGTGAACTCTTATTGAAACGTCAACGGTATCACCGGGAATTCTGTTCTCTGTTTTTTCCAGATTAAATGTTAAATAACCGTTATCCAAGTAAAGTGCGTAAATATCCGTTTGTGTTTCGTTTCCCCGTAAATTTTTCTCTAATTTTTCATAATCATAAACGTCGCCTTTTTTAAATCCCAGCCTGGAATTAAGTATGGCGTCATTATATATGGTGTTCCCTTCCCAGGTAATATTTCTGATATGATAGAGGGGACCCTCATCAACATTTATAAGAATAGTAACGTCTTTTTTATCGTTTGAAAAAATCAAGGAATCAGAAATAATTTCGGCATCTCTATAGCCTTTGCTCATATAATATTTAATAATGTCTTTTTCATCACTTTTCAAACCTTTGGGGTCGTATTTAGAACTGCTCCAAAATTTCCACCATTTTGCTTCACTTATTTCACTCATTTCACCTTTTAGGTCATCGGAATCAATTGATTTGTTACCCTTAAAAACAATATTGCGCACTGTAATTTGGTCGTTTTCGGTTATTAAAAAGCGCAGAAGTATCCTGTTTTTTATTCTTGATATTAAATGGTTGACTGTTTTGTTGTCGCCAAATTCATATTCGTCATGGTATTCGTCGGAAAAATCTTTTTCGTTACGCCAGGTAACCATGATTCCGTCTTGAGAGGTATCGGCTGTAAAGTATAAATAATTTTGGGGTAAAACTTTGGCGTTTAAATAACCTTCTTCGGCGTAAAGTCTTATTATTTTTTCTCTTAACCTTTCAACCTCTTGAGGTTTTAGTATTTGTCCCCTAAAAAAGTTATTCAGTTCTTCAAGATCATCGGTACCTATTTCATCATTACCCGTAAATATTACTTTCTCAATTCTCGGGTATTCTTTTACTTTAATTAATAGAAAAACACCGTTGTCAACTTGTTTATCTATAATGATTTTTATATCGGAAAAAATATTAAGGCTCCATAGCTGGCGGATGGCATTCATTGTTTTGTCGCCGGGTATTACTATTTCATCGCCTTCTTTAATACCGCTGTTTGCAATAATAGTGGCTGCATCTGCAGATTTATTGCCTTGTACGGAAATACCTAAAATTTTATAAGTGTTTTTCGATGTTTGCCCAAGTGAGGGAATAACAGATAAAAATAGAATAAATAGAATAAATATTTTACACTGTTTATTAGGTATTAATATGGGCATTATTAAAGCCTTTAACCTTCTTTTTAACTTTAATTTGATTACTAACTCTGCCAAATCTACGTTCTCTGTTTTGATAACTTTTAATGGCTTCCAATAGATGCTGTTTATTAAAATCCGGCCAAAACACATCCGAAATGTAAAATTCGGTATACGCTATTTGCCAGAGCAAAAAATTACTAACTCTAAATTCTCCGCTTGTTCTTATTAACAGATCAGGGTCAGGAATATTTTTGGTGGTAAGATGTTCTTTAACACATGCTTCATTTATATCTTCCACCTTTAATTTATTTTGCAAAACTAACTTACCTATACTTTTTATGGCCTCCATTAGTTCCCAACGTCCGCTGTAACTTAATGCAAGATTAAGTGTCATTTTATCGTTGTTTTTAGTTTTTTCAATTGCTTCCTTCAATTCATTTTGAACCGCATAGGGCAACGAAGAAATATCGCCTATTGTAGTTAAGCGAATATTGTTTTCATTTAATTCCGCTACTTTTTCTTTTAGACTATTAAGAAGCAGCCGCATTAATGTAGATACCTCTTCTTTCGGTCTGTTCCAATTCTCGGTTGAAAAGGTATACACGGTAAGATATTTAACACCTAACTCGGCACAATTTTCAGTAATATTTTTAACCGTATCCACGCCTCTTTTATGACCGGCGGCGCGGGGCAATCCGCGTTTTTTTGCCCACCTTCCGTTACCGTCCATAATAATAGCAATATGCACGGGAATGTCACCGGACAGTTTAATTTGTTCAAGTATTTGTTTTTCTGACGCCAATTAAAAACTAAAAATATTTAATAAGGTAAAATATAGTTAAAGCGTGTAAAATTAAAGGTAAGATGTTTGAATGTCAAGATATTTAATGCCGTATTAATCTTCCCATCCTTAATAATTGCAAAGGACAATCAGGTT
>CAZAOG010000077.1:0-13504 GCA_964486645.1 uncultured Ignavibacteriaceae bacterium
ACTTCGACGGACAGGTTCGCAGTTGTAGATTTTTCAATTTCCGGAAATGCGAAACACTTCTCTGTAAGTGTCCTTCGTACAATTTAGAATAGCTATGGACCCGGACGCTGCAAGATTTTCAAACTCACCCCCTCAAATGAGGCTGTCTCTTAAACTTTAAATTAATTTTCAATAGAGGATGAGTTCGGCCGTACCGTTATAACCGATTAAAGAAACGGAAAAAATATCTTTCCTGATAAATCGGGGGTCTTCTTTAGAGGATATGACAATAAAGTATTTTTATTGTTCGTTCAATTTTAATATTTCTTTAACTCCGATCAGCACCAATGCTTTTTCAATTTGATGATTGACGCTTAAAAAGTCGGATAATAATACCGAATTGCCGCCTGTAAGATATGTTGTAATAGATTCGGCATCGTAATTTTCAATTAATATTTTGTGCGTCCTTTCAATGAGTCCTACGGCAGAGTTTACAACACCGCTTGCAATCGAAGAATTTGTGTCGCTGCCTATATCCCAGCTAAGTTCGTCTTTTTGTATCATCGGCAGTTGAGCGGTGTTATTGTGCAGACCATAAAGCATTGTATCGAATCCGGGTGCAATCATTCCGCCGATAAAAATGTTCGGATACATTACTATGTTTACGGTTGTTGCCGTACCGCAGTCAACCGAAATGAGAAATGCACCTTCTTTTAATTCCGTCTGCATTTTATTTTTTTTATGCAGATAAAATGCTCCCTCTGCCGAGCAGATTCTGTCAATGCCCAATGTTTCCGCAGAGCTATATTTGATTTTCAGATTAAAGCGGGAGTTGCTCTTTATTTGATAAGGGCTGATGTTCATTCTTTTTTCAAAGAATTCCCTTACAAGTTTTGTCTTTGACGGCACAACGGTGGTAAATGCAGCGGCGTGTATATCTTTTTGTTCCAATGAACCGAAAAGTTCATCCAATTTATCGTATCTGTTAAAATGCAGAATTTCATCTCCGTTAAAAACAGCCGACTTAACGGCGGTATTTCCTATATCTATTGCCGCTAACATTTTTTTCCTATTACTACGTCTCCGAAATGAATCTTCTCTATTTTATCCTTTGTCCGCAATAATAAAAACCCTTTTTCGTCGATATCTTCAAAAATACCGGTTATTTTTTTTTCATCTTGGACTATTGTAATTCTTTTTCCGATAGAGTCGCATTTATTTCTCCAGTCATCTAAAATAGAAGAGGGTTTTGATATTATTCTCAATAATTTTTCTTCAAAATTATTAAGAATTTCGGCAAGAAGTTTCTCTCTTTCCGTATTTTCTTTCGTTTCCAATTTTATTGACGTAGGAGGGTAATTAAATTTTCCGTCAAAAGATGTTTGATTTACGTTCACGCCGATTCCTATTACCAGCTTTTCAATTTTACTGCCCTGCGAATTAGCCTCCAACAAAATTCCCGCTGTTTTTTTGCCTTTTATCAAAACATCATTCGGCCATTTTACGTTTGTTGAAATAAAACACATTTTTTCTATTGAATTGGCAACAGCCAAGACTACGGCAAGGTTAAGCAGATTAAACTTTTCACCGAAAAAATACTTGTTGGTAATTAGAATTGAAAAATTTAAATTTAATCCTTTTTCGCTGTACCAAACCCTGCCTTTTCTCCCTCTTCCTTTGGTTTGTTTTTCGGCTAATACTACCGAGCCGTCAACCCTGAAATTATTTTTTTTATTTAAAAGAAAAGAGTTCGTCGAATCAATTTCATCGATATAAATAAAATTTCTGCCTACGGTTGCGGTCTCTAATTTTATGTCAAATAAATTAAAATTAAACATTTGTCCGAATTTTAAGTAAAATTACAATAATCGTAATAGTGGCAGTAAATTTGACACTATCGTTAAACACTCTGTCATATCGTCACACTTAAAGTTAATACTGACAATCCTCTTAATCAAGCCGAATATTGTTAATTTATTATAATATAAGAAGATAACAATATAAAACGTGTTGGCATCAAATTTGAAATTATTCAGCAAAATAATATAAAGATTGCATACTTTTTATTGAAATTATCTTAACGGATGTTTCAATTATATGATTTTGTAAACAGTAATGTAACGAAAATTATAAACCAAAAAAAATAATTTACATAAATAACTCGAGCGGAAACAGCTCATAAAATTTAAGGAGAAAAATAAGAATGGGAAAAATTATTGGAATTGATTTGGGAACTACCAACTCTTGCGTTGCCGTAATGGAAGGTAACGACCCGGTTGTTATACCAAACTCAGAAGGAGGAAGGACAACTCCTTCCGTTGTTGCTTTTGCAAAAAACGGCGAAAGGTTAGTCGGTCAGCCTGCCAAAAGACAGGCAATTACAAATCCGAAGAATACAATTTTTTCGGTAAAGAGATTTATGGGAAGATTTATAAACGAAGTCACCGATGAAATGACAAAAGTACCGTATGAAGTGGTAACCGGCGATAACAACACTGCAAGAATTAAGGTTAGCGACAGAGTGTACTCTCCGCCTGAAATAAGCGCGATGACTTTACAGAAAATGAAAAAAACCGCCGAAGAATATTTGGGTCAGGAAGTAACCGAAGCGGTTATTACGGTACCGGCGTATTTTAACGACTCACAGAGACAAGCTACGAAAGATGCCGGCGAAATTGCGGGACTAACCGTAAAAAGAATCATTAACGAACCGACGGCAGCGGCTCTTGCATACGGTTTGGATAAAAAAACTTCCGATCACACCGTTGCGGTTTACGATTTGGGCGGCGGTACGTTCGATATATCTATTCTGCAATTGGGCGACGGTGTTTTTGAAGTTAAATCGACCAACGGTGACGGACACTTGGGCGGCGATGATTTCGATCAGAGAATTGTTGACTGGATAGCCGACGAATTCAAAAAATCCGACGGAATTGATTTGAGAAACGATCCGATGGCTTTACAGAGATTGAAAGAAGCTGCAGAAAAAGCAAAGATAGAATTATCTTCTTCAACTACAACGGATATAAATTTGCCTTTTGTTACCGCTACGCAGGAAGGACCGAAACACTTGAACTTAAATCTTTCAAGAGCAAAATTCGAGCAGTTGATCGACGATTTGGTTCAAAGAACAAAAGTACCTTGCGAAACGGCGATGAAGGACGCAGGCATTTCTTCTTCCGAAATTGACGAAGTTATTTTAGTCGGCGGTTCAACAAGAATTCCGATGGTGCAGGAACTTGTAAAAAATCTTTTCGGAAAGGAGCCTCACAAAGGCGTAAATCCTGATGAGGTTGTTGCAATAGGTGCTGCAATTCAGGGCGGCGTTTTAACCGGCGACGTAAAAGACGTGCTGCTGCTTGACGTTACCCCGCTTTCACTCGGTATTGAAACGTTGGGCGGTGTGATGACAAAACTTATCGATGCCAACACAACAATCCCTACAAAGAAAAGCGAAGTATTTTCCACGGCTGCCGATAACCAGCCTTCCGTGGAAATTAACGTACTGCAGGGCGAACGTTCCTTGGCAGGCGATAACAGAACACTGGGAAGATTTCACTTGGACGGCATTCCGCCGGCACCGAGAGGAGTTCCGCAGATTGAAGTAACTTTTGATATCGATGCAAACGGTATTCTTCACGTTTCGGCAAAAGACAAAGCTACCGGAAAAGAACAGAGCATAAGAATCACATCTTCAAGCGGTCTTTCCGATGAAGAAATTGAAAAGATGAAACGAGATGCCAAAGAACACGCTGCCGAAGATAAAAAGAAAAAAGAAGCTATCGAAGTTAAAAATCAGGCAGACAGTCTTGTTTTCCAGACCAAAAAACAAATGGAGGAAATGAAAGATAAAATGTCGGCTGAAAATAAATCCAAGCTGGAAACGGAGATTAAAAAAGTGGAAGATGCGATTGCTTCCAATAACACCGATCAGATTAAATCCGCTACCGAATCTTTGAACAAGGTTTGGAGTACCGTGGCTTCGGAACTTTATTCACAAGCAAATGCAGGTCAGCCCGGAGCCGGCGGACCGCAGGGCGCAGCCCCGGGCGGTAACGGTGCAGCCGAAGAACCTAAAGATAAAAAAGATGATAACGAAGTTCAGGACGCTTCTTACGAAGTAGTTGACGATGAAAAGGATGAAGATAAAAAGTAAATCTTTTAATTGGGTGTCACGGATTATTCCGTGACACTTTTTTTTTATTCTTAAAAATGGATTACGGTAAATAGTGTTAAATTCTTTCTTAATCTATCCTATTTATCTTTTCCTGTTTTTTATATGTTTATTTATCATATCTTTAGAAAAGAAATTATTGTTCCAACATTATTTCGGGTTCATATATGAAAGATGATGAAAAGACAAAACAAAAGTCTAAAAGTAATTTTAAAAATCTTCCTAAAAAAAATCAGACAAAAAAAACCTCCGCAAAAAACTCAAAAATTACCAAAGCCGAAAATGACGGATTATACTACGAATTGGTAGAGATGACAAGCGACTGGATTTGGTCGATAGATAAAAAGGGCAGGTTCACTTACTCCAATTCAAAAATAAAAGATATCCTGGGCATTAAACCGAAAGAAGTGATCGGCAAAACCCCGGTTGACTTAATGACAAATGATGACGCAAAACTAAATAAAAAATCATTTAATAAAATTTTAAAACTTCATAAATCTTTTAGAATGGTGGAGAATTATTTTCTTCACAAGAACGGAGAAATAAAAACCTTAGAAACAAACGGCGAACCGATATTTGATAACAAAGGTAAGTTCAACGGATTCAAAGGCATTTCAAGAGATATTACGGAGTTGAAAAGTGCAATTGTTTCATTGAAAAAAAGTGAGGAAAAGTACCGCTCCATTGTGGAAAATTCGCTCACGGGAATTGCAATAATTGATGATAAATTCCGATTGATTTACGCTAATAGTTTCTTTACCAAAATATTCGGCTACTCTCAAAAAGAAATAATAGGCAAACGTGTAGAAAAATTTTTGGACAAAACATGTAAAGATTTTGTGGTTGACAGATACAAACGCAGGCAAAAAGGAGAAAAGGTACCCTCGAGATATGAATTTAACGTATTACGGAAAAACGGTCAAAAATGCACCGTTGAAATCTCTGCTTCGATAATTAAAAATTCCAAAGGTCAAATAAATACCATCGTCCAAGTAATAGACATTACCGAGAATAAAAAAGCGGAAAAAGAGTTAAAAGAAAGTGAAGAGTGGAATAAGGAAATATTTGAAGGCTCCCGCGATGCAATATTTATCGTGGATAAAAATGGCGGCATAGTGGATGTTAATCAAGCCGCTGAACTTTTAACGGGTTATTCAAAGAGCCGGCTGTTAAAAATGTCGATACCCGATTTGCACGAAGAGGAAGACCTTGAAGCATATAAGAAATTCTTTAAAGAGATAATAAGGGGTAAATCCGTCATTTCCGAAGCCAGATTATTAAGGAAAGACGGAAAAAAAATAGAAACGGAGTTTAGCAACAAAAGGGTTATAATCAACGGTGTGCCTTATATGCACACTGTTGCCAGAGACGTCACGGAACGAAAAAAAATAGAAAAAGAATTACAAATAAGCGAAGCCAGGTACAGAGGAGTTGTTGAAAATGCACAGGTCGGTATTTCAATTACAAATGAAGACGGCAGACTTATAGAATGGAATACTGCGCTTGAAGAACTGACGGGCATCCCGTCTAAAAACGTTTTGGGTAAATATATTTGGGACGTTCTGTATAAACTGAATGCCCCCGAATTACATGTGCAATATAAATATAGAGAACTTAAAAAAGATATAATCAATCTGCTTAAAACCGGCAAAGCTTTCTATTTAAATGAAACAATGGAAAAACCTTTGATAAAAGCAGACGGGACAAAAATTTTTATAGAGCAAAAAATATCTACTGTAAAAACCGACAAAGGATTTCTGCTTGTATCAAGGGCAAGCGATATAACGGAAAGGAAAAAGACCGAAGAGGAACTGAAAAAAAGCGAAGCAAAATTTAAACTTCTTCTTGAAGAACTACCCAATGCGGTCTATTTAACGAGGTGCGGCGATAAAAACTGCGGAGAGATTCTTTTTGCCAATCCTGCCGCCGCAAAACAAACCGGTTATAGTATAAAGCAATTAATAGGGATGAATATTTTAACCGATTTCGGTACGGAGAAAATTAAAGTTAATCTGAAAGATAAAAGGGAATCGGATTTAAGCGGTGATCAGGCCATATCGTTTATCGAAAAAAAGAAACGTGCCGATGGCTCCGAGTATTGGGCCAAGGTTATGATTACAACCGTTGATTATCAAAACGAAAAAGTAACGCTTTCGGTCAACAGCGATATAACCGAACAAATAGAAGCACAGGAAGATTTAAAGAATAGTGAAAAACGCTACAGAACACTTTTTGAAAATAACCTGGCAGGGGTTTACATATCAACCGTAGACGGTAAGATTTTAGACTGCAATAATGCCGTTGTAAAAATGTTCGGTTTCAAATCCAAAGAAGAGCTGCTGGAAAAAAACACAAAAGATTTGTATCGGTTTAAAATAGAAAGAAAGATATTCATAGAAAAATTAAAAAAAGAAGGTTCACTTGAAAACTATGAAGCTGTCGGCAGGAAGAAAGACGGAACTTTAATAAATACTTTGATGAGCGTTAGTTTATTATCCGATAAAATAATACAGGGCGCTATAATTGATATTACAGAATTAAAAAAAGCCGAAGAGACGAATTCAAAATTAGCTGCAATTGTAGAATATTCAAACGACGCGATAATAAGTAAAAATTTAGACGGCATTATAACAAGCTGGAACAAAGGAGCCGAAAAAATTTACGGTTATTCCGCTAAAGAAGTAATCGGCAAATCTATTGCAATTATTTTACCTGAAGGACATGAAGAGGAGTATAAATATATACTTAAAAAGATAAAAAATGATGAACTGATTTATAATCTAATTTCCAAACGACGTACAAAAGAAGGAAGAATAATTGACGTATCCATTACTGTCTCTCCCATTAAGGACCCGGAAGAAAATGTTGTAAATGCTTCTACCATAGAAAGGGATATAACCGAAATTATAAATACCGAGAATAAACTTAAGGAAAGTGAACACCGTTACAAAGTGCTTTTTGAGGAAAACTTAGCCGGAGTTTACCGTTCAAATGTTGAAGGTAGAATTTTGGACTGCAACGCTGCGTTTGTAAAAATGTACGGATACTCCTCTAAAGACGAGATACTAAAGACCAACGCAAAAGAATTTCACCTAAACGAAAAAGAAAGAAACTATTTCATTGAAAGGTTAAAAGAAAAAGGTTCATTGTTAAATTACGAATCCACAGGAAGAAAAAAAGACGGAAGTTTAATATGGATTACGGAAAACGTTCATATGATAGACAGCAGTGTTTTACAGGGAACCATTATTGATATTACGGAAAAAAAAGAATCCGAGAAAAAAGTATTACAACTGTCCAGGGGAGTTGAACAAAGTCCGGAAATGGTTATAATCACCGATGTTGAAGGGAAGATAGAATATGTTAACCCAAAGGTCTGTGAAATAACCGGCTATACGAAGGAGGAATTAATTGGTAAAAATCCAAGTATTTTCAAATCCGAGCAAACACCGAAGGAAGTATATAAAGAATTGTGGGAAACTATACTTGAGGGAAAAGTATGGAAAGGAGAACTTTTAAACAAAAGAAAATACGGCGGACTCTTTTGGGAAAATGTAATAATAGCGCCTATTATAGATAATGAAGGCAACATAATTAATTTTATAGGTATTAAAGAAGATATTACGGAAAAAAAGAAAATCAGAGAAGATTTGATTAAAGCTAAAAATAAAGCTGAAGAGATGAATAAACTAAAATCGAACTTCCTTGCTAATATGAGTCACGAACTTAGAACACCGATGGTCGGCATCTTAGGGTTTTCGGAAATAATTAAAGATAATATAACGGATGGAGAACTAAAAGAATATGCGGAGCTTTTATACGACAGCGGTTCAAGACTGTTGGAATCCTTAAATTTAATTTTAAATTTAACAAAGATTGAAGCGGATAATATTGAAATTGAAAAAACTTCGGTGGATGTAATTACCGTAATTAAAAGGGTTGTAAATTTATTTCAATCTGAAGCCTATAAGAAAAATCTCTACTTGAATTTTGAAAATGAAAACGACAAGCTGGTAATTGAAACCGATGAAAGAATGCTTGACCAGATAATTACCAATTTAGTAAACAATGCAGTAAAATTTACAAAAGAAGGGGGCATTACGGTAAGAGTAAATAGGATAAGAAGCAATCAGCTTTTGGAAATAATTATAAAAGATACGGGAATTGGAATACACAAAGATAAACAAGACTTGATTTGGGATGAATTCCGTCAGGCCAGCGAAGGTGCGGCGCGATTATTTGAAGGCACCGGACTGGGATTAACTATTACTAACGATTTTATAAAAAGATTAGGGGGCGAAATTTTACTTGAAAGCGATCCGGGAAAAGGTTCTACTTTTACGGTGCGTCTACCTCTTGTGGGTAAAACGGATTCAGGGGAAGAACCCGAACCTGTTGTGCTTAATGATGGGCATGAACCGGAAATAAATGGTGAGGAAAAGAAACTGCCGTCTATACTTTTAGTGGATGACGATAATGTAATGCGTGATGTTACAGCCCGCTTTTTAAAGGATATATGTAATTTGGATTTTGCCGCAGACGGTACCGAAGGTATTGAAAAAGCGGCAAATAATAATTATGACATAATTTTAATGGATATAAATCTTAAATCAAAACCCGGGGGAGTTCAAGTAACAAACAAAATAAGAGAATTAAACGGGTATGAGGACAAGCCGATTATTGCCGTAACCGCTTATGCAATGTCAGGGGATAAGGAGAAATATCTGGCAAGCGGTTTTACCAATTACATTTCAAAACCTTTCACAAAAGAAGACCTGGTTGGTCTATTGGAAATGTATATTCAATAGAAATAATGCAAGGTGTTTCAATTTCAAACTGAAAATTTAATAAAATTGCAGTTCCCAATTAAATTGAAAATCCGTTTAAAATAATTTCATCTTGTCTCAATAGAAAAGACCTCTATGGTAAGCTTTTAATTACCGGCTGCTTCAAAATAAAATTTACAGTAAGTTATTACATTTAGTATTTTTTAAGTGCTATTGATTTTGCATAACCATATGGTTATGTTTCATTGAGAGATACAGCATATAAAACTATTACCCGACAAAAACACAACAATAGTAAAGTTATTAAGTAAATTAAATATCTGGATTTAATAAGTCTATACTGTATTAAAAATTAGAAAATAATTCTGAAAATAGTACTGTAGGAATCAAATATCCGGAACTAATTAATTTAATAATTCCGCGTGCAGTAAAAACATTTTCCTCTTTGATGAAGAAAAATAAATATAAATAACGAACGTAAAAAAGAATAAAAAAAATAGTAATTATATAAATCTATCCGGCTGCTAAAAAAATTAATTAAAGTAATTTTAAAAAGTTTAAGGGATCCTTAAAATGTTTAAAATTCTTGTTATTGACGACAAACAAGAAAATCTGTACGTAATTGAAGAAATTATAAACGAACGCTTGGACAATGCCCAAGTATTTTCAAAACTAAGCGGCAGCGAAGGTATTAAATGTGCAATTACCGAACTTCCCGATGTGATACTTTTAGATTTAATGATGCCTGTTATGGACGGTTTTGAAGTTTGCTCGAAATTGAAATCTAATAATAAAACAAAACACATACCTGTTGTTATTATTTCTGGCATAATGACCGATGCCGAAAGCAAAATAAAAGCATTGGAATTAGGGGCGGATTCTTTCCTTAGCAAACCGATTGGACCAACCGAATTAGTCGCGCAAATAAAAGCAATGATAAGAATAAAAAAAGCCGAAGATAAATTACGCGAAGAAAATCTGATATTAGGTTCAATAGTAAACAAAGCATCTAAAAAAATAGACTTTACACTAAAAAGATATCAAAACATATTTGATAAAAATATTGCCGGTGTGGTTGAAACAACATTTGACGGAAGAATAATTTCATGTAATTCCGCTTTTGCAAAAATGTTAGGTCTTAAAAGTGTTGAAGAAGTACTTGAAAATAAAATAACTTCTTTTTACAGTAATAAAAATGAAAGGGAGAAAATAATATCCCTGCTTAAAGAAAAAAAAGAAGTGTTAAATTATGAAGTTGAAGCCATTACAAAAAACGGCAAACCTTCCACTGCGCTGTTCAGAAGTTTTAATATTGAAGACGAATATATTTTATCTTTTATTATTGATATAACAAACATAAAAGAATCCGAAAAGGAATTAAGAAAAAGCCAGCAACGTTTGAGGAATCATTTGGATAATAATCCGCTTGGGTCAATATTCTGGGATAAAAATTTCAAGGTTACTGATTGGAACCGTTCCGCAGAAAGAATTTTCGGTTACACCAAGGACGAAGCATTGGGCAAGCACATAAAAGAACTGATTATCATTGAAGAATATCAAACTAAGACAGATAAAATCTTAAAACAAATACTTACAAAAAAAGAAGGCGAACAAAGTACTTATGAAAATATAACCAAGACCGGAAAAAGGATATTATGTAAATGGAACAACGTTGCCATAACGGATACTAACGGAAAAGTAACGGGCGTAGCTTCGTTGGTAGAAGATATAACGGAACGTAAACTTTTAGAAAAACAAATATTGGGTCTGGCAAATATACTTGAATCTTCATTGAACGAGATTTACATATTTGATGCAGCCACGCTGCTTTTTATAAATGTAAATAAAGGGGCAAGAAAAAATCTTGGTTATTCTTATGATGAAATTAAAAAACTAACTCCCCTGGATATAAAACCTGAGTTTACAAAAGAATATTTTGAAGAATTGGTTAAGCCTCTGCGTAACCGCGAACAAGACATAATGATATTTAACGCCGTACATCAGCGGAAGGACGGTTCCAGGTATCCGGTTGAGGTACATTTACAATATGCTGCCTTAGAAGAAAAAGATGTATTTGTTGCTTTTATTATTGACATTACAGAACATAAAAAGGCTGAGAATGCTTTACGGGAAAGCGAAACAAGTTTAAAGGAAGCTCAAAAGATTGCAAATATTGGTAACTGGACAAGGGAACTGACAGGTGAATTACATTGGTCGGAGCAACAATATAGAATCTATGGCTACGAACCCGGTGAGATAAAACCTAATTTTGAAATTGTTAAAAGTCATGTGCACCCCGATGATTTGGATACGTTTATGAAAAGTATTGATAATACGGTAAAAATCCGGAAGCCGTTCGCATTGGAATACAGACTGATAACCAAAGACGGAACACAAAAGTTTGTTTCTGCACATGCTAACGTAGAATTGGATAAATCCGGTAACCCCATACGATTAAGGGGTACACTGCAGGATATTACCGAGAGAAAAAAAGCTGAGGATGAGATTAAAAGAAACGAGAAACGATACAGGGAACTTTTTGAAGATAATATAACGGGGGTTTATGTTACAACGTTAGACGGAAAAATATTGGACTGTAATAATGCTTTTTATAAAATGTTGGGTTATTCCAATAAAGATGAAATACTTAAGATAAATATAGAAAATTTTTACAAGGTTAAACAAAATCGTGAATATTTTTTGAAGAAATTGAAAGAGAAAGGCTGTCTTATAAATAATGAGGTACAATTAAAGAAGAAAGACGGCAGCATAATTTGGGTATTAAAGAATGTTAATTTGGTTGACGGCAGCACTATTCAAGGGACGATAATAGACATAACTGAAAAGAAAGAAGCAGAGAAAAAAATAATGCAGTTATCCCGCGGTTTGGAACAAAGTCCGGCGTTAGTTATAATTACCGATGTTGAAGGTAATATTGAATATGTAAACCCGAAGACTACCGAAGTTACCGGTTATACTCAAGAAGAACTGATCGGTAAGAATTCCCGTATTTTCCAATCCGAACAAACGCCTAAAGAAACATATAAAGAATTATGGGAAACTATCCTTCAAGGGAAGGTATGGAAAGGAGAACTGTTAAATAAAAGAAAAAACGGAGAACTGTATTGGGATTCGGTTACGATTGCGCCAATTATTGATAATGAGGGTAATATAATTAATTATATTGCTATAAGGGAGGATATTACCGAGAAAAAGAAAATGACGGAAGAATTGATTAAGGCAAAAGAGAAAGCTGAGGAATTATACCGCTTAAAATCAAACCTGCTTGCAAATATGAGCCACGAATTAAGAACTCCGTTGGTAGGAATATTAGGTTTTACGGAAATACTTGAAGAAAGTATCAAAGATGAGGAATTAAAAGGATACGCTGCTTTAATAAACGAGAATGGTTCGAGATTATTAGAAACATTGACCTTGATTTTAAATTTATCAAAAATTGAATCCGAACAAACTGAAATTATTTTTACGGAAATAGATGTTATTGAAGAGGTTGAAAATTGCGTTAAACTTTTCGAAAAAGTAGCGCTGAATAAAGGGCTTTTTATAAAAGTTAAATATGGAGATGAAAGGATAATATTAAACAGTGATATTAGAATGTTCAATGAAATAATAAATAATTTAATCAATAATGCTTTAAAATATACTAATGATGGAGGGGTTACGGTATATGTAAGAAAAACCAAAGATAATAAAAGTGCCGAAATTAAAGTGCAAGATACAGGAATAGGAATACCTCAAGAGAAACAAAACTTAATTTGGGATGAATTCCGGCAGGTTAGTGAAGGTGATTCCCGTATGTTCGAAGGTACGGGGCTTGGTCTTACAATAACCAATAAATTTGTAAAACTATTGGGTGGTAAAATTTCTTTGGAAAGTGAGACGGGCATCGGTTCAACTTTCACCGTTATTTTTCCCCTTGATAAACAGAAACAAAATGATGTTTTACCTGAAAAAATATCGGATAATAGATCAAGTAAAACCAAAGGAATTAAAAAACAAAAACATATGCATACAATACTTTACATAGAAGACGATGAAATAGCACGTAGTTTAGTTTCGCTTTTTTTAAAAGATTTATATAAAATCGAATTGGCAAAAAACGGTTTGGAAGGTTTGGAAAAAGCCAAACACGAAAAATATGATATTATTTTGATGGACATAAACCTAAAGCTGAAACCCGACGGTATTGAAACTTTTAGAAAAATCAAAGAATTGAAAAACTACAAAACCACTCCCGTTATAGCCATAACTGCATACGCTATGGCAGAAGATAGAGCAAAATATTTGAACATCGGTTTTTCTAATTACATTTCCAAGCCGTTTACAAAAAAAGATCTGGTTGCTCTTTTGGAAAAGTACACGCCAAAAAATTAAAACCGCAAGATTCCGTAAATCTGTAAAATCGGGATTTACTTGTGTGCAAAACGCATCCAATTTATGTCCGTACCGTATCAAGTATAAAAGATTTCGGGAATATCTCCCCAAAAAAGAATTGTCAGATATTTGCAGCAATTCGGAGCCAAAATTAAAATTACCCAAAAAC
>CAZAOG010000078.1:0-13250 GCA_964486645.1 uncultured Ignavibacteriaceae bacterium
GTTATTTCGCTCCTGCCTGCCGCAGGCAAGCCTAACGGAGCTGTTTTTTATAATTTAATTTCTAAGAGTGATTATTTCAAATTGTGGTATAAATCTATACATAATGGATGATTTTCAAAACTTTTTGAGCATTTCCAAATTGTTTCGGACAGCAATGGTTCTAATATGTTAAAGATGCTTAGTTTTAAGTTTAAGATATTATTATTTTCAACATGGTAAGAAAATAGTTTTTCGATAATAAAATCATTTAAATGTTATTCTTAAACCCAACTGTACTATTCGGACTTCTGGCGGCAGCCATTCCTTTGCTTATCCACTTGTTAAATTTGAGGAAGTTAAAGAAGGTTGAGTTCAGTACTTTAAAATTTTTAATAGAGCTCCGGAAAAGCAAAATTAGAAAAATTAAACTTAAACAATGGCTGCTTTTAGCCCTAAGAGTTTTAATCATTTTGTTTACCGTCATGGCTTTTGCTCGTCCCACCCTTAAAGGGACCGCACTTGCCGGAACTACTTCGGCTTCAAAAACTTCCGCGGTTTTTATTTTAGACGATTCGTTCAGCATGTCATTGGTTGAAGCCGAAGGTTCGTTGTTTAATCAGGCAAAATCCGAAATAAATAAAGTTTTATCCCTCTTAAAAGAAGGTGACGATGCGGAAATCATCTTGGTTTCCAATGCCGAATCAAACGAATATAAATTGAGCAAAAATCTCGGCTACTTAAAAAACAAAGTAAAAGAAATTAAAATATCTCCTGTTTCGGGATTCTTGAATGATGCGGTTATTAAGGGGTTGGACTTGCTTGCTTCGTCAAATAATTTTAATAAGGAGTTGTATATCTTATCGGATTTCCAAAAAACAAGTCTTTTCGATAATATCTTGAAAAACAAAAAAACGTTTGATGACATAAGGTTGTATTCAATAAAATTAGGCGGAAATAAATATCAAAATGCAGGTATAGATAAAATAATTTTAGAAGATCAAATTATTGAAAAAAACAAACCGATTGAATTTAACACTACAGTTACAAATTATTCACCCGAAAAAATAGACAACATTGTTCTTTCTTTATTTATAAACGGGAAAAGAAAAAGTCAGAAAAATTTAAACCTGAATCCCGGTTCATCAATAAATCTAAAATTAAGCGGTGAAGTTTCTGCTTCGGGATACGTTAGCGCTTTTGTTGAAATTGATGATGACGAGTTACTTACCGATAATAAAAGATATATCAATTTTTTCATACCCGGAAAAATAAATGTAGGTTTATTTACGGACAACCCCTCGGATCAACGATTCATACTTCCGGCTCTAACTTCGGGTAAAAACAATGATATTATTAAAATCAATGCCGCAAAATCAAATCAATTGGCTTCGATTAATCTTTCTGATTTTGACGTTGTAATTTTCGTTCCTTCAAAAACTCATATCAATTTGAATAGAATACAAAATTATATTAAAGCAGGCGGAAGTTTGATCCTGTTCCCCGGAAGCAATATTGATATTTTAAGTTTTCAAAAAATTCTATCCCAACTTAAAATTACCGCAGATGTAAAATCTTCCGGAATAAAAATCACAAATGAAAATTATTTTTCATTCGACAAAATTGATTTTGAACATCCCGTTTTTGAAAATTTATTCGAAAAGAAAAGAAAGAAAGAAATAGATTCACCCAAAATCCTATATCATTTTAAGATAAGATTTAAAAATCCTGTTTTGCAAATAATAAAACTCAATGACGATTCTCCTTTTTTGAGCGAGATAAAAAACAGGGTGGGGAAAATATTTTTATTCAGCACGGCACCCGTTTTAAGTTGGTCTAACTTTCCGATAAAGGGTATATTTGCACCGCTTTTAAACAAATCAATTTTTTATCTTTCTTCTCAAAATACATCTGCAAAAGATTATTTTGCCGGTGACGTTGTAAAAGTAAATAATCCGAAGAAAGAATTAATAGAAGTTTTAAAACCAAATCAAACACCTGATTTTATTACACTTGACGAAACAAAAAATAATGGTTATATAAGTTACAAAGCAACCGATCAGATAGGTACGTACAAAATTAAAAACGATAAAAAAGTGTTTTCGATGTTCAGTGTAAACGCAGACCCAAAAGAATCGGAGCAGAAATATTTAAGCGAAAAAGAGTTTGAAGAATATTTGAAAATGATAAATTTTAAGGGGAAGTATATTCCCATTGAAAGGGATAAAAACATTTTGTCGGTAATTCAACAAGCAAGATTCGGTTCGGAGCTTTGGAAATTTTTTATTATACTCGCCTTGTTGTTTGCTGTAATTGAAATGTTTGTGGCAAGAAATACGAAAAACGATATTGTTGATTTAAACAAATAAATATGAATGAAGTCCCCAAAATAGATAAAGAGAAAGCCGTACTTGTTTCTTTAAATAAAGACAGAAATACAAGAGACGTTGTTGAGGAACATTTAACGGAGCTCGAAGAACTTACGCTTACGGCTGGCGCCGAAGTTCTCCATAAAATAGTTCAATACAACAGAGCAATTGACAGTAAAAGCTACATCGGTAAAGGCAAGGTGGAAGAATTACGTTTACTTGTGGAAGACGAAGACATAAATCTTATTATTTTCGATGATGACCTCTCACCCGTTCAAGTTAGAAATCTTGAAAGAATATTGAACAAAAAAATAGTTGACAGAAGCGGTTTGATTCTGGATATATTTGCAAACCGTGCAAAGACAAAAGAGGCAAAAACCCAGGTTGAGCTTGCACAGCTTCAATATATGCTGCCTCGATTAACAAGGGCGTGGACACACCTTTCAAAACAATACGGAGGTATCGGTACAAAAGGACCAGGTGAAACTCAAATTGAAACCGACAGAAGAATTATAAGAAACAGAATTGCCCTGCTTAAAGAAAAATTAAATAAAATTGAAAAACAGCGCAGCACACAGAGCCAAGGCAGAAAAAATTATTTAAGAATAGCTTTGGTAGGATACACAAACGCAGGTAAATCAACCTTGTTTAATCTGTTAACCGAATCCGAGGTTTTTGCCGAAGACAAACTTTTTGCTACTCTCGATTCAACCACCCGGCAGCTTACCGTAAAAAACGAAACGGTGCTGTTAAGCGACACGGTTGGATTTATAAGAAAACTTCCCGCAAACTTGATTGCATCATTTAAAAGTACACTGAGCGAAGTAAAAGACGCCGATATAATTTTTCACGTAATTGATTTCTCACATCCTTATTACGAAGATCATATTTCGGTTGTAGAAAATACCTTGAAAGGAATGGATTGCAGCAAGAAACTCAAGCTAAAAATTTTCAACAAAATTGATGCCGTTACGGATCATCAAAAGATTGATTATGTTAGAAACAGACATAAAAATAGTTTTATAATTTCGGCAAAGAGAGGAATAAATGTTTCTTCTTTAATTGAGAATCTTGAGAAAATCATAAATGATTCTTTCATCGAAGAAAAAATTCAGCTTCCTTTAAATAACGCAAAAGCAGTTGCGCAAATACACAATCTTGCCGAAGTTATCAGCACAAAATACGATGACAAATTTGTACACATCACATATCGCTCTAAAAAAGAAAATTCGGAAAAAATAAAAAAACTGTTATATGAAAAAGAATAAACTAATAATTGACGGTCAATCGTTATCGTTGGAAAAAATAGAATTTTTTTTGAACGAAAATCCGGATATTGAAATTTCGAAAGAGTCGGTTGCAAGAATTAACAAGTCACGTGCACTCGTTGAAAAATGGGTGAACGAGGGCGAGGTAATTTACGGCGTAACAACGGGCTTCGGCGAGTTTTCAAATGTAAATATTTCAAAAAAGAATTTAAGAACCCTGCAGGAAAATTTAATCCTTAGTCACGCGGTAGGATGCGGAGAAAATTTACCGCCGAAAATAGTTAAGATTATGATGCTGCTAAGGGTTAACGCACTTGCAAGAGGATATTCGGGAATAAAATTATCCACTTTGCGTTTTATAATAAAAATGATGAAGCACAACATTATTCCCGTTGTTCCTTCACAGGGTTCTGTAGGTTCAAGCGGAGACCTTGTACCGCTGGCGCACCTTGTAATTCCTATGTTAGGTAAAGGGAAAGTTCAAATTATTAAAAACATAAATGATGAAAATGCGGAAAAAACAAACACGCTTAGTTCATCCGCAGCACTAAAAAAATTCAATTTAAAACCCGTTACACTGGAAGCAAAGGAAGGACTTGCATTAATTAACGGCACACAAATGATGACAGCCTTTGCCTCATACATCGGATTGCGTGCAAAAAAGTTGATTATGCTTTCCGATATATCCGCGGCTTTGACTCACGAAGCTCTTCGCTCTACCGATAAAGCTTTTACGCCGAAACTACACAAACTTCGTCCTTTCCCCGGACAAATTACGACGGCAAAAAATATATCGGCATTAATAAAAGGCAGCGAAATTAGAAAATCTCACCTTAACGACGATCCCCGGGTGCAGGATGCATATTCTATCCGCTGCATTCCTCAAATACATGGTGCTTCCCGCGACGCCATAGATTACGTTATATCCAGAATAAATATTGAAATAAATTCCGTAAACGATAATCCGATAATATTCTACGAAACTAACGAGCACATAGAAGGCGGAAATTTTCACGGACAATCGATGGCTCTTGCCATGGATTTTATGGCAATTGCGCTTTCCGAACTCGCAAATATATCGGAACGAAGAACCGAAAGAATGGTAAACGGAGCTTTGAGCAACGGACTTCCGAAATTCCTCGCTAAAAAAGGCGGATTAAATTCGGGATTGATGATCGCTCAATACACCGCCGCAAGTATCGTTTCCGAAAATAAAGTACTTTCTCATCCGGCAAGCGTGGATTCAATTCCCACATCGGGTAATAAAGAAGACCACAATTCTATGGGTTCGATTGCCGCAAGAAAGTGTTACACGATTTTAAATAATCTTGAAAAGGTTCTTTCAATTGAATTGATGACCTCTGCTCAGGCTATGGAATTTCTCAAACCTTTAAAACCGGGAATTGGTACGTTAACTGCTTACAAAGAAATAAGAAAAGAAATTAAGCCTGTTAACAAAGACAGATTCCTCCATATTGATTTACAAAAAGTTTTAGCTTTAGTTAAAAATGATGTAATTTTAAATTCAGTAAAAGAAAAAGTGAAAATAAATTAAGTTATAAAATGGAAATAATTTTTTTAATAATCGGAATTCTAATCGGCTTTGGCGCAGGCTTTTTAATTCTGAAATATAAGTCGGATAGTAAATCTGCTAAGTTTGAAGAAAAAATCGGTTACCTTTCTGCCGAACTGGAAAATAAGGAATCCAAACTAAATTCGGAAAGAGAAGAATTCCTCAAAATCTCAAACGAACTTGCTTCGCTAAAATCCGAATATAAAAATCTTGAAGAAAAATTAACCGACCAGGGAACCGAATTTAAAAACATTGTAAATGAAATTTTAAAAGAAAAAAGCAGAGAATTCACGGAGCAGAATAAAACAAATCTGAGCGAGATATTAAATCCCCTTAAAGAAAGAATAAAAGATTTTGAACAGAAAATTACTCAAACCCACGTTGATGAACTGAAACAAAGAGCGAGTTTGATCGAACAGATAAAATTCCTTACGGAACAAAACCAGCAGATGAGTAAGGATGCCAAAGATTTGACGAACGCATTGAAGGGGGAAACAAAAACCCAGGGTAATTGGGGCGAGTTTATTCTGGAAAGCATTTTGGAAAAATCGGGATTGGTAAAAGACCGCGAATATTCTGTGCAGGAAAGTTTTACTACGGAGAACGGAAACAGACTACAGCCGGATGTTTTAATAAACCTGCCCGATAAAAAAACTATCGTTATCGATTCCAAAGTGTCCCTTAATGCTTATGAAAAATATTCATCTTCCGGTGATGAGATTGAAAAACAAAAAGCATTAAAAGAACATTTAATATCAATAAAAAAACATATTAAAGAATTAAGTGAAAAGAATTATCAAAATATATATCAACTGAAAAGTTTGGATTTTGTTTTGATGTTCCTTCCGATCGAACCTGCCTTCGGTTTGGCAATACAAACGGAACAGAATTTATTTACAAGCGCGTACGAGAAAAATATAATTATTGTATCGCCTACAACCCTGCTTGCTACGCTTAGAACCATTGCAAATATTTGGAAGCAGGCATATCAAAACAAAAATGCCTTGGAAATTGCCAGACAAAGCGGCGCTCTTTACGATAAATTCCAAGGACTGTTGAAAGACTTGCAAAACGTTGGCGAAAAACTTTCGGCAACTCAAACAAGTTACGATGCAGCAATTAAAAAATTGCATACCGGTAAAGGTAATCTTGTAAGCAGTGTTGAAAAAATTAAAAAATTAGGCGCAAAAACTACAAAATCTCTCCCCGCTTCATTTGATAATTTAATTGAAGAAGATAATACGGTCGAGTAGAAATTTGTATATCAATTTATAATTGTTCTTTTTATGAACACAAAAAAATATTTTGAAGCAAACAAGAAATTGTGGAATGAACGCGTTGGAGTTCATGCCAAGTCGGAACTTTATAATCTGGATGGATTTAAGAACGGAGATACTTCGCTTCAGTCCGTTGAATTGAAGGAAGTGGGCGATGTAAAAAACAAAACAATGCTTCATCTTCAGTGTCATTTCGGTTTGGATACGCTTTCGTGGGCAAGACTCGGAGCAAAAGCAACAGGTGTTGATTTTTCGGAAGAAGCAATTAAATTAGCAAAATCTTTAAATGACGAACTCCGGCTAAATGCAGAATTTATTTGCTCGAATATTTATGATATCGAAAGCCGCATCAATGAAAAATTTGATATCGTCTTCACATCTTACGGAACTATCGGCTGGCTGAACGATCTGCAGGAATGGGGAAGGTTGATTTCAAAATTTCTTAAGCCGGGAGGTTTTTTTTACATTGTCGATTTCCACAACATTATGTGGATGTTTGACGAGGAATATAAATATTTTAAGTACTCATATTTTTTTGACGAAGAACCTATTGCGGAAGAAAATCAAGGGACTTATGCCGACAGAAACGCCGGTATAAAAAACGTTGAATACGGTTGGAATCATCCGTTAAGCGAGGTAATAAATTCACTTATAAATAACGGTTTGAAAATCGATTTTCTGCACGAATTCCCTTTCAGCGTTTACGATGTTTTTCCCGCCACGGTTAAAGGGAAGGACGGATTTTACAGATTAAAAGGAATGGAAAATATAATACCCATGATGTTTTCTGTTAAAGCGGCAAAAACGCAGGTGTGAAAATGAAAAACAAAATAATTATTTTTCTTTTTCTCACATTTTTATTTTTTAACTTTTTTGAATCGGTTTCAATGGCACAAAAAATAAGACCTATCCGTGATAATGTGGGATTCAGTTGGTATCCCGAAGAGATGGACCTGTTTATATCCTACTTAAAAAAACAAAATAAAAACAGCAAAAATTTTCAATCTGAAAACCTGGTGGCGGCAATATCTCCCCACGACGATTACCTTTACGCCGGAAACGTTTATTATCCTTTATACAAACTGATTAAAACAAAAGAAGTTGTAATATTCGGCGTAACTCACGGAACAGTGCGTAGAGCAATGAACGATCCTAAAAATATTTTGATACTTGATGATTATGACCTATGGCAAGGTCCCTACGGAAATGTTAAGGTATCTTCGCTGAGAGACAAAATAGAGAAAGAATTAAATCCTAATTATTTTATGCGAAGCGATAAAGCCCAAAACATAGAACATTCGATAGAGGCGTTAGTTCCCTTTTTACAATATTATAACAGAGATGTAAAAATTACGCCGATAATGGTTACACAAATGCCTTATAAAAGAATGGAAAAAATAAGCGACGACCTTTCAAAGATTATTATCGATTACATAAAAGAAAACAAATTGGAATTAGGCAAAGATATATTTTTCCTTTTTTCAACAGACGCCGACCACTACGGTAAAGATTTTGATAACGCTCCTTTCGGCGAAGATAAAGCTGCTCACAAAAAAGCTACGGATTTGGACAAAAGAATCGCCTCTAAAACATTCAGCAAACGTTTAACCGATGAAAAGTTAAAATATTTAGCCGGCGAGCTTTGGCAGATTAAAAATAAAAAACCGCAAACATTGTGGTGCGGCAGATATACCGTACCTTTTGGCTTGTTGACAACTTTGAAAATTACGAAAAGTTTGTCCGCAAAATATTTAACCGGAAAAGTATTTAAATACTCCGATACATACACGGAAGGTGTTATTCCAATTAAAGGAACTCACTTGGGTTTGACCGCACCTTTTTCACTCAAACACTGGGTCGGATTTTTATCCGCCGGATTTTATTTGAAATAAGATAATTCCTTATGAAACACGAAAAGAAAGAATACATAGACGGAATTTTTAATTACTGCAACAGATGGTGCGAAAAATGTAAGTTCACATCAAACTGCAGGTTGTTCAGCACCGAATCAAGAATATACACACACGAGATTTTGAATCACGGTAAGCTGCCGAATACCGAAGATATAATTAAAGACGAAATAAATGATTCCGAAGAATTTGATGACGAAATTGAAGAGAATGATTTTTTGGAGGAGATTGATTTGGACTTTGAAGACGACGAAGAAGATGATGATGATGATGATTTTATTAATCGTTTCAAAGAAAAAAAGGAATACCAGGTTGAGAAACTTGCCGACGAGTATTTCAACAAAGCACATTCATTTTTAAAATCTTTGGACGATAAATTTAATTTGTCGGAGAGAATCAATCAAAAAAGTAAAGAACCTGAAGCTCAAACTTTGTCGGATAATATTGAAACAGTTTCCTGGTATCACATGTTCATTATGGTAAAGATAAAAAGGGCTCTCGGAGGCAAGGGAGAACTCAAAATCGGTATGGACGAATTTGATAACGAAATTTCAAGTTACGATATGAACGGCAGCGCTAAAATTGCGGCAATAGGGGTAAAAGAATCACAAAAAGCCTTGAATAATTTATTGTCGCTCGTTGAAGATTTTTCATCGGAAATTGAAGAAATGATGGTGCTGCTTGGAAAAATATTGAATCAACTCGACGTAGAGTTCCCTAACTATAAAGATTTTAAGCGTCCGGGTTTTGATACGGAATAATAAAATCTATAATCTTAATCGGTAAATATTTTTTCTTTTAACTAACCGGAAGATCTTCCTTATTTTAAAAGTATCATCTTTTTACTTTGAACAAAATTACCGGCTTTTATTCTATACAAATAAACTCCGCTTGACAAATAAGCGGCATTAAACGATACCACATGGAAACCCGCCTCAAATTCTTTATTAACCAATTTTACTACTTGTTGTCCCAATATATTATAAATAATTATTTCCACTTTGGATCTTACCGGTAAACCGAATTTAATATTTGAGGTCGGATTAAACGGATTCGGATAATTTTGGTATAAAACAAAATCATTCGGTATAATATTTTGGTTATCATTAATACCCGTGACAGCAGAAAAAATAATTAAAATAGAATCTTCTACCACACCTCCAAAAGTATCATCTGCTCTTATATTCAAAATAACATTACCTGCAAAGTTACTATCTGCCGCTGAAATTGATAAGACACCGGTTGTGTTATCAAAACTTAAATTCAATGTATCCGGCTCGGAACTAAAATCAAAGAAAAGAGTAGTATCGGAAGATTCATTATCGCCAACAAAATTCCAAACATTCAAAGTCTCCGTTCCGTTAACCGGGATTAATATTGTATCGGGTAAATTTGTAAAAACCGGCAAAGTATTGGGTATGGTCATATTTATTGTAACGGAAGTAGAATCTAAAAATGTTGAAAAATTAATAGTGTCGCTGGAAACGGAATTCTTTACGGCATACAATGAATAATCTCCCGAGTTAGTTCCACTAAAAAGTACTTGTCCGCTGCTGTTTGTAGAGTCAAAACCAAAATAACTGTCAAACGGAGAACCTGATGTTTGATTTATAAAAAGCCCCGCATTTCTTATCGGCGTTGATGTTACGGTATTAATAACATTTACAACAATAAGTTTACCGGTAAAATCTCCATAATTATAATTTGATGTTTTATGTAATTGTTTTACATACAAATTAGCATCCGGTAAATTCGGATCCGTAGTGTTGATAGAAAGATTTTTAACTAAATATGGACCATCAAATCTCTTTTTATTAATATCGTTACCACTAAAAAATAATGATAAGGTATTTATGCCAACTTGCGAGGAAAATATTGTTGCCGTTCCGCCTTCCCACTTAATGTAGTTGTCATTTGTATCGGTAAGTTCAGCGTTGTATTCATAAATACCTTCTTTAATAAAATCAACATCAAAATTAATAACTAAAGAACTTATTTTCCCATTGCTTAGAAAGGTTGTTTCGGTATTATTCCCGACTAATGACAACAATGGTCTTTCGAATTGAGTAACCGTAAATGCTTGGGTTGTAAAAGGCTGTTCCTTAAAATCTACTTGTAAATTATTTTGTAAATCCGTAAGAGTTAAATTTGATAACAAATAAGGACCGTCATATCCTTCGTTAAATATTTCAGAACCGACAAATGATAATCTCACATTGTTAGAACCTGCATTTAGCTGAGCAGAATTTAATGAATTAAAAGATGCCGAAGTAATAGTTGTATCTTGAGTATGATTAAGATTCCCCGATATAATATAATTACCTGCAGTGTTAACATTAACACCGATATCAATAACAAGTGTATCTATTAATCCGTCACCGTCGGAATCAATTGTGTTTTCATTATAATTTCCATTAAAGTCAGCAGAATTTGGAACAATATAAACATGGGTTGTATTACTTCTTATTAAACTGTCTTTTATTCCGGTTGCTTTAATTTCAACCGAACCCGAAATATCGGTACCCTGATAAGTATTGGCATAAAAACCATCATTGGCTAATGAGTCACTGTGTTGTCCATCATCAAATAAAGTTAACGAATCAATTGAACCGTTATTTTTTAATAATGTAATATTTACAATTGCGCCGATAATATTTTGTGATGAGCTATTAAAATCTGCAAATATATTAAAAGATTCATTTGTCGAATAATATTGTTTATTTGTCGAAACATTTATTTTCTTATCCGAAATAATAGATACATTATTAGAAACCGTAGCTTTTGTAAGATCAGATTTTGTAATTAGTTTCCAATTACCTTCCAAAGGATTTGTAATATTATACTCTTCAAATTTTCCGAATTCGTCAAGTGATGATAAATATGCTGAATTAGTAGAGTCAATTATATTATTGTTTGGGTCTATTAAAGAAAATGAAAAATTGTCTGTTGAACCAAAAGTCAAAAATTTTGCAAGCGAAGTATTCTCAATGCGGACGATTTTCGTTTTTGTTTCATTAATATCAAGAGAATCAATTTGGTTGTAAATTGTTTGAAGAGAATCCGATATATTATTATTAAAATTATTATTATTTGTAAACATCTCGCTCTCATTAACTATGCTGTTAGAAGTTCTAAAAAATGGGTCCAATATATTCAGCACTTTTTTATAGACCGATGCTTTTTCGTGCATTTCAGAATGACCATACGGAAATTCTCCGTCATTAATTTTATTCAAGTAAGGATATATTTGAAATGATCTAAGCGGTTCTGTATTATTATTATTCCAGGGTAAAGTTGTGCTTTTAACCGGCACTTCATTGTCGCTTGGAGGAGTCAAATTCCACCTTTCGTCATTATACTTAACCCCTGCCAATATATAAACAAAAGGTTTCTTGGATTCATTTACATTATATCTTTTTGTATATCTAAAAAACCCTTCGGTCGTATCTTTTTGAGATATATAATTAAAATTATCTCTTACCCACCAAGTTGTAAGTTGTTCGGCAGCAGGCATAGAAAAATTGGTAAGAACGGCTAAGTTGTAAAGATAATCTGCTTTTTCACTGCCGTTATTGGGCGTTGCCAATTGAATTAATCTTTTAACATCTTCCCTTCCGTAAATTCTAAGATAATTTCTACTATCTAAGCCGCCTTTGCTATGTACTAAAAGATTTAGCTTATCAACACCAAATTTTATTTTTGTTTTGATTACCTCTTGATTTATATCAAATGCATTGCTTGAGACAGAACCGACATTATCCATAAAACCGTTCGGGGGAACAAGATTCGGAATGCCGTCATTATTAAAAAAATTTTTAAATGTATCCCAAGTTTCCGCACTGCCTAATATTCCATGGATCATTAAAACAGGTCTTATGGGACTTGGTCTTATTATTATTCCAATCCAGTCGGTTTTAACTTCCCATCCTTGGTCATATACGTCAAGTTCAATTTCTATTAAGTTTGCCTTTTCGGGTTTTTTGGTTTCGGTTCCAATAGAAGTAGGAAATTTTAACCATTCTATAGGTATTCTTATTGTATTAATAGCCCATCTTTGATTACCTGAAGTTAATGTAAAATCTTTTCCTTTATTGGTTTTTACAAGATGTCCGTTTACATATACTTTATCTACTTCCGGTTTAAAACCCTTTTTACCTTCGTTATCTACATCAAAAACTTTTAAAACAAGTAACGCTGTTTTGGGTAACAAATTATTATCAATCAAAGAAGGAGCATTAATTAGAAATCCATCTGCGTCCACTTTTATTTGATTACCATAATATCTATCGATGGAAACATAATATTTTATTTTTTGATGTCTTTTAAAAAGCACGCCGTAATTGACGTTAAGTGAATCATTACTTCCATTTATAAAAAAAGTGTCGGTACCTTTCGGCTTTGTATTAGCGTTTGTTTTAAATAATTTATTATTGTTTTCCGGATCCGCTTTTTGTGCAAACAAATAAGAGTCTGTCAATAACAACAGAAAAAACAAACAAATCAAAGAAGTGTTAAGTTTTTGCATTTAGGCTCCTAACTATGATAGTGTAATATTTTAATCTTCAATCTTAATAATCAAAAAAAGTATGGTTTTATATTTTCAATTAAACTTATCCCAATTGAAAGAATTTACATCTATCCATAAAAAAATGATGGGGCTCAACAATAAGTCATTTTTTAATGAATATAAAATATTTTAATTCCGAATTGAATTAGACTTAGGCTGTAGTTATTCTATAAAAAAAATAATGAAATATTTTTTTATTTTCAATGCTTTGTTAAAGGTAAATCTTTGCTGTACAAAAATCAATCTTGATTAAAGAATATAGCGATTCGGGGGCAAAATAATTTCAATTCTTAAACCGTTGAAACGGTTA
>CAZAOG010000079.1:0-13026 GCA_964486645.1 uncultured Ignavibacteriaceae bacterium
CTTGATTAAAGAAATGAATAAATTTGAATTAGTTTCAAATTATAAGCCTACCGGTGATCAGCCGCAGGCTATAGACGCATTGGTAAACGGTATTATCAAGGGTGAAAAGCATCAAACGCTTTTGGGAGTAACCGGCAGCGGGAAGACTTTTACCATTTCCAATGTAATTAATGAGGTAAACAAACCAACTTTAATAATATCTCACAACAAAACACTTGCCGCGCAGCTTTATTCGGAGTTTAAAGGTTTCTTTCCGAATAACTCGTGCGAATTTTTTATAAGCTATTACGATTATTATCAGCCCGAGGCTTATGTTGTTGCAAGTGATTTATACATCGAAAAAGATTTTTCAATCAACGAAGAAATTGACAGATTACGCTTAAAAGCAACCACGTCGTTGATTGAGGGACGAAGAGACGTAATAGTTATTGCAAGTGTTAGCTGTATTTATGGAATCGGTGACCCGAAAGGTTATGCAAATCAAATTATATTTGTAAAAAAAGGCGATATAATCGAAAGAAAAAAATTCCTTCGAAAACTAATAGACATACACTTTGTGAGAAATGACCTGGATTTTACCAGGGGTTCTTTTCGTGTAAGAGGAGATGTTTTGGAAATTATTCCCGCTTATCAATACGAAGAAGCTCTGCGTATTGAGTTCTGGGACAACGAAGTGGAAAAATTATCTATTATTGATTCCCAAACAGGAAAAGAGATAAGAGAAGTTGAATCTTCGCCTATTTATCCGGCTAAATATTTTGTTACGGAAAAACCGAAAGTACAAAAAGCCATTATCAGTATCGAAGAAGAATTAAGAGAGAGATTAAAATATTTAAGAAACGAAGAAAAATATCTTGAAGCACAAAGATTGGAACAAAGAACTCTTTTTGATATTGAAATGATGAAAGAAATCGGCTACTGCTCCGGAATTGAAAATTACTCGCGTCATTTGGAAGGCAGGAAACCGGGACAAAGACCGTACAATTTATTCGATTATTTTCCGGATGATTTTCTGTTGGTTATCGATGAATCGCACGTAACCGTATCTCAAATAAAAGCGATGTACAACGGTGACAGGTCAAGAAAAGAAACATTGGTTGAGCATGGTTTCAGACTTCCGTCGGCTCTCGATAACCGTCCCATGAAGTTTGAAGAATTTGAGGAAGAAGTAAATCAGGTCATTTACGTTAGCGCTACCCCGGCAGATTATGAACTTGAGAAATGCGGAGGAGTTGTCGTTGAGCAGATTATCAGACCGACCGGATTACTTGACCCTGAAATTGAAGTGCGCCCGATAAAAGGACAGATTGACGATTTAATAGGCGAGATAAGAAGCAGGGTGGAAAAGAAAGAAAGAATACTTGTTACTACTTTAACAAAAAAAATGGCGGAAGACCTTGCCGACTATTTAGATAAAATTGGAATTTTGGTTCGTTACATCCACAGCGATATTGACGCACTCGAAAGAGTGGAAATTTTAAGAGATTTACGACTTGGGGAGTTTGATGTGCTTGTGGGTGTTAACCTGTTAAGAGAAGGACTTGACTTGCCGGAGGTTTCCCTGGTTGCAATTATTGATGCGGACAAAGAAGGTTTTTTAAGAAGCGAACGTTCACTTATGCAGACAGCAGGACGAACGGCACGTAACGTAAACGGCAAAGTTATTATGTACGCAGACAAGATTACCAACTCAATGAAGAAAACCATAGACGAAACCAACCGCAGAAGAATACTTCAAAAGAAATACAACGAAGAAAATAATATTACTCCCAGAACCGTGTATAAAAGCATGGAGGAGATCCTTTCATCTACATCGATTGCGGATATGAGGAAAAAAGAAAAAGTAGAATCATATTCGTTCTCAAAAGTTGCCGAGCCTATCTTGAAATATATGGACAACGACCAAAAACAGGATTTAATAGAACAGTTAACCGTGCAGATGAAAGAAGCAGCTAAGGATTTGGAGTTTGAAAAAGCCGCAAATCTGCGGGATGAAATCGACAGACTAAAAAAAACCCTTAAGAAATAAATGCCTAACCTATACCTAAAGATATAAGCAAATTAAGAAGTTTTCGGTTTCGCCTGTTTACCGCCCGTTCGACTATAGATTAAACCAACAGTAAAAAATATCTTTTTTTTCCTCCTAAAACTATAAACGTATCATTATTTTTGTTCAATCCAAAAATATATGTTGTAACTTATAATGTTATAACATATATTAACGTATCGAATTAAATTATTATACAAAAACAGAGTAATAAATGAAAAAACTAAATTTATCAATCGTTATCGTTTTAATGTTGCTGACAGGAAAAATTTTTTCTCAAAGCACAACTTGGAATATTGACCCTGTACACAGCAAAATCGGCTTTAGTGTAACTCATCTGATAATTTCCGAGGTTGAGGGAAGATTTAATAGTTATAAAGGTAAAGTTATAGCCGTTAATGATGACTTTACCGATAGTAAAATTGAAATTGTGATTGAAACAAACAGCGTTTTTACCGATAACGAACGCCGTGACAAAGATTTGAAATCACCTAACTTTTTTGATGCGGCAAAATATCCAAAAATTACTTTCAAAAGTACATCTTTTAAAAAAACAGGAGGTAATAAATACAAGTTGGAGGGTGACTTTACAATTAAAGGAATAACAAGACCCATTGTGTTGAATGTAATATACGGGGGAAAAATCAAAGACCCTTGGGGAAATATGAGAGCGGGTTTTAAAATTACAGGCAAGATTAACAGATTCGATTATAATTTAAAATGGAATAAATTATTGGAAGCCGGCGGAGCAGTAGTGGGTAAAGAAGTAAAAATTGTTATCAATATTGAACTAATTAAACAAAAATAGATATAAAAAAAGGAGAAAAAAATGTTAAACGATTTAATAGAAAAAAGATTCAGCCCTTATTCTTTTTCGGATAAGGAAATTAATAAAGATACGTTAAACCGAATATTTGATGCGGCAAGAAAATCTCCCTCCTCGTACAACGAACAACCGTGGAGATTTATTGCGGCGGTTAAAAGCAACGAATCCGCTTTTAATAAAATTCTTGATACATTGATAGATGCAAATAAAGAATGGGCAAAGCAGGCTTCGGTGTTAATTCTGGCCGTGGCTTCCAATCAATTCAGCAAAAACGGAAACAATAATTTGCATTCGGAATACGACCTCGGACAAGCCGTTGCTTTTTTAACATTAAAAGCAACTGAGTTGGATGTTTATGTTCATCAGATGGCAGGTTTCTCGAGAGAAAAAGCAAAGGAGTTATTTAATATTCCCGATAATTATACACCGGTAACGGTTATCGCTCTCGGTTATAAAAATGAACAGGATAAAAAACCTGAAAAAGAAAGAAAAGAAATTAGTGAATTTGTCTTTGAAAATTCATTCTAAAATATAATTAAGGATTGATGAAAATGAAAACTTTATTGTATAAAAGCGGTGATAGAGGTTCGACAAAATTAGATTGGTTAGACAGTAAACACAGTTTCAGCTTTGGTGAATATTATAATCACAACAACATACGTTTTGGTGCTCTGCGTGTGCTCAATGATGATATTGTTGAACCCGGTAAAGGTTTCGGGACTCATCCGCATAATAACATGGAAATCATTTCAATTGTTTTAGAGGGAACGCTGGAACATAAAGATAGCATGGGATCAATTCAGGTAATTAAAAAAGATGACGTACAAGTGATGTCTGCCGGCACGGGTATTCTGCATTCCGAGTATAATCATTCAAACGAAGAAAAAGTAAATTTCTTACAGATCTGGATTATCACGGCTAAAGAAAATATTAAACCGGGATATGACCAAAAATCTTTTCCGTTAAATGAAAGACTTGATCAATTAAAAGTTGTTGTTGACGGGGACAAAGAATCAGGCGCGTTAACAATTGGTCAAGATGCAAAAGTAATTCTCGGTAATCTCGGTGAAAACAAATCAATCGATTATTCAATAAAGAAAAGCAGCGGGAACTATGTTTTTGTTATTGACGGCACCTTAGAAATTTACGATAACTTGTTGGAAAAGAGGGATGCTCTTTCAATTGAAGATGTTGATACTATTACATTTACTGCAAAACAAACGTCAAACTTCTTGATAATTGAAGTACCTATTAATTAAACAAAGGTGTCTGTATTATGAAAATAGAAGATGAAATAAAACAGAAGCAATTTAAAAGTGAATATCACAAAGCTATGATTAATATTATATTCACTTATAATTGGTTAATTAAAAACCAGATTGAAGTGTTAAAACCTTACGGTATAACCCTTCAGCAATTTAATATTCTTAGAATTTTAAGGGGGCAGTATCCAAAACCGTCTACAATAAAATTGATTAAGGGAAGAATGCTGGACAGGATGTCGGATTGCTCCCGTATTGTTGAAAAACTGCGGACAAAGGAATTGGCGGAGAGGAATTTATGTGAAAAGGACAGACGAAACGTTGACGTTTTGATTACAAAAAAAGGATTGGACCTTTTAAAAAAACTTGACAAAAATATTGAGAAATTAGATGAGAATTTAATTGCCTTAAGGGACAAAGAGGTAAAATCACTTAATAAGTTGCTGGACAAATTGAGGGGATAAATATTTTTTGCCGAGACGTTTATTCTGCCGAATGAAGTTTGCCGTTGACAAACACAACCGGGTATAACGTCTCTATTGAATAAAGGGCAATTACATTACAAAAACTTTTGCAATATCTTTTAACAATGACGGTTTGTTTTTTAGTGCAATCATAAAAAATCTTCCTACACTTCTTTTATTCTCGGGTAATTTAATAAGCGAATCTATAAGTTTGTTAAATTGTTCATCCGTAAAACTGTAAAGACCGTCTTTGAATTTATCTAATATTTGATGTTTTTTACCGCGCGCTTTGTGCCATTCTTTAGGATATTTTTTAATGTAAGTTAAGTCATTATTTTTTATTGATTGTGCGCCCAATCTGCCCGCAATACTTCCGCCGACCATTCCGCTTGATATTCCGCCGCCGCTAAGCGGATTTACCTGCCTTGCCGCATCGCCGACAAGCATAATACCCGGTGCAGCCATTTCTTTTAAAGCCACAATAGAAGGAACTCCGCCGGCTACTTGAGTCAGTATGTTTGCTGTCGGGAACATATTTTTCAAATTATTATTTAAATATGAAAGTGCAGAGCGTTTTTTACCGATGGCTCCGCCTATTCCAAGTCCGATATTTGCCGTACCTTTTCCCTTGGGAAACACCCAAAAATATCCTTCCGGTGCAACTTCTTTGCCGAAATAAAAAAATAAAGTATCCTGGTCGCATTCCACGTTTGTAGCCGTAACCTGGAAACAGGATTCCATATCTCTGAAATCTATATGGGTTTCAAGTCCCGCCCATCTTCCGACTCTGGATTCCACCCCATCGGCGCCGATTACTAATTTTGCTCTTACTTCTTTTTTATCACCTCTAAACTCATATTTTACACCGCATACTTTCCCGTTTTCATTTATCAAACCGTTAACATAAGCCCTGGTTAATATTTCCGCGCCCGCATCCGATGCAGTTTTGGCAAGCTCGTAATCGAATATTCTTCTTTCGAGCATGTAACCTTCCACTTTTCCCAAATTAATTATTACCTTTTTTCCGTTTGGAGCTACAAATCCGAATTTGGTTATTTCCGCGTTAATCCACCTCGAATCCGGTTTCATAAACGCTTCCAATCCTTCCCTGTTGATTGCTTCGGCACAGCGGACAGGATAACCTACGTCCCTGTCTTTTTCCAAGACGAGAACCGAAACTCCTTCACGGGCTGCATATCTTGCTGCTATCGTGCCTGCCGGTCCGGCACCGACTACCACTATATCATATTCTTCTTTCACGATTTGTTATCTCTCCAATACGCCTTCTTTGTTGAATTTAATTACTTCTATCGGACAAGCCCACACGCACTTTGAACAGTTGGTGCATCTCGGATCAATTATGTAAATCTCCGCTTCTTTTAATTCTATAGCGTCTTCGGGACAAACGCCTACGCAGCACCCGCAAAAATCACATCTATTAGGAAGAATATCTATTAATAATTTGCCCGATTTGGCTTGTCTGTATTTCATATAATAATTTAAATTGGAATAAGTTGATAATGAAGATAAGAAACGAGAAATTTATTTCAAAGAATTACATCTAACGAAAAAACAAATTTTCGAAAAATTAATAATAGTTTATGACTCCTGAAAAATTAAAAATTTTAAGACGTTTCAATAAATTTAATTTTGTTTTGATATTTTGTTCAACAATTTTAATTTGAATTACCGATATTTAAATAGAAAAATATGATTAAACTTAAAGCAATTTTTAAGATAATAAGACCCTTCAATATTTTAATTACATTTATTTCGGTTATCGTTGCCGGAATAATTGCTTTGGGTGTTAACATGATCCCGCAAATATTAGTTCTTGCCGCAATTTCGGAATCGCTTACATTTTCAGCCGGCAATATTATTAACGATTTATTCGATATTGAAATAGACAAAATCAATCGTCCAGAAAGAGTACTGCCGAAAGGTGATATGAAAAAGAACGAAGCAGTCTTTATTTATTTGGTATTTGTTCTTCTTTCAATTATTCTGTCATATAAAATCAATCCTACTGTTTTTGTTATTATTGTTTTGACCAATCTCATACTGTTTCTTTACTCCTTTGCAATTAAAAAGATGATATTAATCGACAACGTAATTGTGGCAGCCGTTGTAGGTTCGGCGTTTATTGTCGGCGCGGCTTCGGTCGGAAATATTAAAGCCGGTTATATTCTCTTTGTTTTTGCCCTGCTTATTAACTTGGCAAGGGAAATTGTAAAAGATATGGAAGACCTGAAAGGCGACACCGCAAAAGGGATGAAAAGTTTTCCGTCTGTTTTCGGTTTTGCCAATTCAAGAATTATGGTTTTAGTTTCAACCGTTTTATTGATAGTAGTAACTTTTTATCCCTATGTTTTTAACTTATACGGATTGGCTTACTTCCTTATAGTTTTGATATTTGTAAATCCGTTTTTAATATTTATTTTGTATAAGTTGTATAAAAATGATTCCATTAATAATCTTAAAAAAGTAAGCTTTTACTTAAAGATAACAATGGTTTTAGGTTTAACGGCTATATATTTCGGATAATGAAAGACTTTGATAATTCCTTTATTACGGATAAGATAAAAACTATTGCCGGCTGCGACGAAGCTGGCAGAGGACCGCTTGCCGGACCTGTTGTGGCGGCGTCCGTAGTTTTTCAAAACGATATAACAATTGACGGCGTAAACGATTCGAAAAAGTTAAACGCAAAACAAAGAGAAGAGTTATATCCTAAAATTATGAAAAGCGCCGAAAGTGTCTGTGTTTCCGTAATATCTAACGGCAAAATTGATAAAATAAATATTTTACAGGCTTCATTACTTGGTATGAAAACCGCAACACTCCGGTTAAAAATAAAACCCGACTTGGTGCTGATTGACGGTAATAAATGTTTCGAATCGAATATTAAAAGCATAGCCGTTGTAAAAGGCGACTCGAAATCTTTTGCTATCGCGGCTGCTTCAATTGTTGCAAAGGTGGTGAGAGACAACATAATGAAAAGATTGGACGGATATTATCCGGAATATTTTTGGGCAGAAAACAAAGGATATCCGACCAAAAAACATATTGAAGCGGTAAAATTGTACGGACCTTCGCCTCTGCACAGAAAATCATTTTTAAGAAACATTTTACCTGAATATTATAATTTATTTTTTTTGAAGTAAACAATTAATAATGCCAGACAAAAAGAAAATTGGAAATAAAGGCGAAGAGTTAGCCGCAGACTTTCTACTAAAGAAAAAATTTAAGATTATTGAAAAAAACTACCGCTTCGGTAAGGGTGAAATTGATATCGTTTGTATGGAACCCGAAAAAAACAATCTTGTTTTCGTCGAAGTGAAATCTCGGACTAACCTAAATTTCGGTGACCCGATTTACGCTTTAACAAAAAGCAAAATGGGACAGTTGAGAAAAATCGCAGACGCATATCTTTACGAAAAAAAAATCAATGATATTGACTGCAGATTTGACGTAGTTACCATTCTGTTTAACGGCAAAGAAAAACCCGAAATTAAACATTATATTAATGCATTTTAATTGTTCAACCTATGAGATTTATTAAAGCTTATATAAAATTAATCGATAACCTTAACGAAAAGATCGGCAATTGGGTTTCCTGGCTGACCGCCGTACTTACGCTTGTTGTTAGTTATGATGTGTTTGTAAGATATTTTTTAAAAGAAAGCAGCGTAGGGTTTCAGGAATTTGAATGGCATTTGTTTGCAATTATTTTTTTACTTTCCTCTGCATATACGCTTAAGATTGACCGGCATGTTAGGGTTGATGTGTTTTACACAAGAATGTCGGATAAGAAAAAAGCCTTCGTTGATTTATTCGGCACTTTAATCTTTTTAATTCCGTTCAGCGTTGTTTTAATTTTGGCATCCAAAAATTTTGTGATCAATTCTTTTATAATGGGGGAAACTTCGCCTGATGCAGGAGGACTTCCCGCAAGGTACATCTTAAAATCCATTATCCCGATTTCAATATTTTTACTACTGCTGCAAGGTATTGCGCTGGCTTTTAAGTCGTTCCTTACATTAAAATCACCCGGTAATAAATCTATAAAAAATAACTGATGGATATACTTCCCATAATATTCTTTTTAACGGTCCTAATTTTTCTTTTAATGGGATTTCCCGTTGCCTTTACGTTGGGCGGAATTTCGGTCATTTTCGGATTGATAATTTTTGGGTTCAACTATTTTTATTTACTGCCTCTTAGAGTTTGGGGAATAATGTCCAACTACGTCCTGTTGGCTGTTCCTTTATTTATTTTTATGGGGGTTATGCTCGAACGGTCGGGAATAGCAGAAGAACTTCTTGAAACAATGGCTCTTCTTTTCGGAAAGATGAGAGGCGGATTGGCTATATCTGTTTTAATTGTCGGTACTTTGCTGGGTGCTTCTACGGGAATTGTAGGCGCAACGGTTGTTACAATGGGAGTGTTAAGTCTTCCTGTTATGCTGAAAAGAGGCTATTCGCCCGAATCATCTACCGGAATAATTATGGCTTCGGGAACTTTGGGACAAATAATTCCGCCAAGTATAGTTCTTGTTTTATTGGGCAGTGTTTTAAATGTGCCCGTGGGTAATTTGTTTATTGCCGCCGTAATTCCGGGATTAATTTTAGTCTTATTATTCTTACTTTGGATAATTTATCTTGCGATATTCAAACCCAAAACCGTTCCTGCAATGCCGAAAGAACAATTGGAAGAGTTTAGGTCGGGGAATAAATTTAAGACCATTATTTCGGCATTTTTTCTGCCTTTTATTTTAATCGTTGCTGTTTTGGGTTCAATATTTGCCGGCATTGCTTCACCTACCGAAGCTGCGGCGGTAGGCGGGTTAGGCGCAACTTTGTTAACCGTCTTTGCAAAAAGATTTTCAATTAAAATATTAAAAGAAGTGATGATTAAGACCACCTCTTTAACGAGCATGGTTTTTATGATTTTGGTCGGTGCGGCAGCTTTCGGACTCGTCTTCAGGGGATTACACGGAGATACCTATCTTACGAATTTAATAGTTACTTCAAATTTGGAGCCGAATCATTTTATTGCAATTATAATGATTGTAATTTTTATCTCCGGTTTCTTTATAGATTTTATAGAGATCACATTTATTATTGTTCCTATCGTTGCACCTTTGCTTATTAGTATGAATATTGATTTATTGTGGATAGGAATATTAATTGCCATGAATTTGCAGACATCTTTTCTTACTCCGCCGTTCGGGTTTACAATATTTTATCTCAAGGGTGTCGCACCCGAAAATATTAAAACCTCTCAGCTTTACAGAGGTGTTGTGCCGTATGTAATTCTACAATTAACAGGTTTGCTTCTTGTATTGTTTTGGCCTAATCTTGCATTGTGGCTTCCAACAGTAATTGGAAATTAAAAAATGAATATAATAGAAAAAATATTTAATGCAGGTGTTGTAGGTGCCGGTGGCGCCGGTTTTCCTACTCACGTAAAAGCAAAATCAACAGTCGAATTTGTAATAGCAAACGGCGCGGAATGCGAGCCTTTGCTCCACAAAGATTACGAAATAATGATTAACCATCCAAAAGAAATTGTGGAAGGTATGCAATTGATGATGGAGCAGACTCATTCCGAAAAAGGTTATTTCGGAATTAAAGGGAAAAACGTTAAAGCTATTTCAACTATTGGAGAGCTGCTCGATAATAGAATTCAGATGAGCGTTCTCGGGGACTATTATCCCATAGGCGATGAATATGAACTTGTTTACGAAACTACAAAAAGACTTATTCCTCCGCACGGTATCCCTTTGGACGTGGGTTGTTTGGTAAACAACGTTGAAACTTTTTACAACATTAAAAAAGCCGCCGAAGATATTCCCGTTACGGAAAAGTTTTTGTGCATCACGGGTGCTGTAAAAAAGCCTTATTCCGCTTTTGTTCCGGTGGGTATTTCATTTAAAGATTTAATAGACTTTGCCGGAGGCTCTACCGAAAGAGAATATGCCGTTTATATCAGCGGCTTATTAATGGGCAGCCTAACTTTTGATATGAATGAAGTAGTAACAAAAACTACGGGCGGAATAATTGTTCTTCCCAAAAATCATTACTTGGTTCAAAGGATGAACAGATCCGTGCAGGATATGAACAGAATAGGAAAATCCGCTTGTGACCAATGCAGTTACTGCACGGAGTTTTGTCCGCGTTATCTTCTTGGCTACGATGTTCAACCCCACAAGGTTATGCGTTCTTTGGGATTTACAAAATCCGGAGAAAAAATTTGGAATCAATATGCCGATCTTTGCAGCTCCTGCGGACTTTGTTCGCTTTATTCCTGTCCCGAAGATTTGTACCCGCGCGAAGCCTGTGACCAAGGGAAAACCGAGTTAAAAAATCGAGGGGTAAGATATGAAATGACGAAAGAAGTTAAAGTACATCCCGTTAAAGACGGCAGACGTGTTCCGCTTAAACAGTTGATGCAGAAATTAAACGTGACAAAATATAACCGACCGACTCCGTATATTGATAATTTCCCCAAGCCTCAAACAGTAAAAATTAAATTGAAACAGCACGCCGGAGTTCCTGCCATTGCCGTTGTTTCTAAAGGTGACAGGGTTTCAAAAGGTGATATCATAGGAAGAATTGATGAAAATCAACTTGGCGCAAATATACACGCTTCTATTGACGGAAAGGTGGATAATGTTAATGAAAATTATATAGAAATATCGTCGTAAAAATTTTAAAATTTAAAAGGAATTAAAATGAATTCTATCGGTTTAATTGAAATGTCAAGCATAGCAGCGGGTATGCAGGCTGCTGATATAATGTTAAAAACTTCGCAAATTGAACTTATACTATCGCGTTCTATTTGTTCGGGCAAGTATATGGTTCTAATCGGCGGCGATGTAGCCGAAGTACAATCCGCCGTGGAAGCGGCTTCTCAAATTATTGATTATGCCGTTATAGATACTTTTGTAATACCGAATGTTCACAAAGATTTATTTTCGGCTTTATCGGGACACACAAAGGCGGAACATTTGGAAGCGCTGGGAATATTGGAAGCTTTTTCCGTTGCTTCGTTAATTGAAGGAGCCGATGCAGCTGCAAAAGCCGCAAACGTGAAGTTGATTGAAGTACGTCTGGCAATGGCGCTTGGAGGTAAAGCATTCTGCACACTTACAGGGGATGTCGCGGCTGTTACCAGCGCCGTTGAAGCCGGTGCACAGATAATCGGCAGTAAGGGACTTCTTGTAAACAAAGTGGTAATACCTCAGCCACGTAAGGAACTTATGAGCGAGATGATTTAATTACGAGTAGTTCTTTTCCGCAATGTTAAACCATTCGCTTATATTTTTATGAAATTTCTTATAAGATGCGTAAACTTTTTTACTCATAGCATCTTTTAAAATAATTTCCCCCAATACTTCTTCATTTAATTTTTTAAATGTATTGAGTACGTCATCGGGAAAGGCTAAATATTTTACTTTACCTTCGTTCAATATTTTGTAGTAATACTCCGTATTTTTCGCTTCGAATTCCGCAAGCATGGATATTGTAACTTGCCCTGCTGCAACTCTGATTATATTTTTTAAATCCTCCGGCAGTTCTTCAAAAGCATTCTTGTTTACAAGTAATTCCAGAGCAGAACCCGGTTCGTGCCAGCCGGGGTAATAATAATATTTTGCTATTTTGTTAAATCCCATTAGATAGTCGTGATAAGGACCTATCCACTCCAAAGCATCAATTACACCGCGTTCGAGGTCGGTATAAAGCTCACCTGCGGGAGCCAGAACTGCCGAGCCTCCGGCTTTAGTTACTACCTTTCCGCCGAGTCCGGGAATTCTCATTTTCAGCCCTTTGATATCCTGCACGGATTCAATTTTTTTGTTGAACCAACCGCCCATTTGTCCGCCGGTGTTACCGCACGGGAAAGGAATAAGATTAAATTGGGAATAAAGTTCTCTCCACAATTCAAGTCCGCCGCCGTACTTAAACCAAGCGTTTACCTGCACCGCATTCATTCCGAACGGAACACTACCGAAAAACTGTGCCGCCGGGGCTTTACCCGCCCAATAATAGGCTGCGCCGTGGCCCATTTCCGCCACACCGGATGAAACTGCGTCAAATGTTTCCAACGGGGGTACCAGCTCGTTGCCCCCGTAAACGTGTATTTTCATCCTGCCTTGCGACATTTTTTCCACCCAAGTGGCAAACTTATCGGCATATTCTCCTAAAATAGGAAAGTGAGGCGGCCACGTTGTTACCATTTTCCATTCATATTTTTTGTCTGAAATTACCGCAGCTTTATTTTTGTTATTTGTAGTAGAGCATCCCGGTAAAATTCCGGCACTTACTGCCGCGGTAGAAATAGCCGCTGCTTTAATAAATTTCTTCCTGTTAATCTTTTTCATATCTACTCCGTTTAATCATCACGAATAATTTTTGAAGAGAA
>CAZAOG010000080.1:0-12816 GCA_964486645.1 uncultured Ignavibacteriaceae bacterium
CCGGCAGACAATTAATTGCGGGGGTTAAATATTCGTTAAAGTGATTGGTTAAATTTAAACTTTAAAATTAAAATTTTTCAACTCATCTTATCAATTTGTTTTATTAAATTGGTAAAAATTATATAATGAAACGGTAAAAAATTATACCAATAAATTTTCCCCTTCCAATTGTACGGTTCAAAATAAGCGGTAACGGTTAATCTGTTTTTTTCACCTAAATCTTTTATTTTAAATTCAAGCCAAGCTTTACCCGGCAGTTTCATTTCTGCACGTAAAAGCAGTCTGTTATTTTTAAGAATGTCCTCAACACGGAAAAAATCCACCACATCGTGCATCCTTAATTCTTTCGGACTTCTTCTGCCTCTTGATGTACCCGCTCCCATCAGTATTGAGTCCAAAATTCCTCTTAAACGCCACATCCAGTTGGAATGGAACCATCCTTCTTTTCCGCCGATTTTGCAAATAGAGTTAAACAGAGACTCCTTTCTCTTGTAAGATATAATAGAGTAGGAATTTATGTAATGAGGAGGCTTTTTAAGTTCATTTAGTTTTATTGCAAGTTCGTGGGCACGCGGGTATTCATCAGACCATCTCGTGTGGACTTCATCCAGTTCTTCACGGGACATTGCCCGCAGCAATGCTTCCTTAAAGGATATCGGCTTGTACATTGAAGGCGGTAATTTATTTTCACTTTTGCATAAAACATCGTTGTTGCAGCTTTGCATTAAAGATTTTATTATAGATGCGGGAACCGGAGTAAGCAGGCTCGCAAAATAAGAGTATATTTTAAAATTTTTGAATCTTGTTTTTATAAATATCTTTTTTTTGTTAAGAAGCTTTGACGTTATTTCGACCATTTTTTCGTAGGTTAACGTTTCCATTCCGCCCACATCATAAATCTTCCCTGTAGTTTCTTCATTTTCTAAAACGCCGATAAGTGCATTAATTAGAGTTCTTATACTTATCGGCTGACATTTTGTTTTTGCCCAGTAGGGTAAAAGAAAAACAGGCGATTTTTGAACAAGATTCTTAAGTATTTCATAAGGAGCGCTTCCGGAACCGATTATAATTGCGGCTCTTAAAATTGTCGTGGGTATACTGCCGTTGCTAAGTACTTCGGCTACCTGGTTTCTGCTTCTTAGATGAGGGGAAAGTCCCGGACTGTATTCACCGAGCGCACCTAAATAAATTATACGCTTTACATCGTTTTGTTTTGCTGCGTTTACAAAATTATAAGCGGCTTTTATATCGGCTACTTCAAATTTTTTGGGTCCCAGTAATAAGGAATGGATCAAATAATAAGCCGCATAAATTCCCTTTAGGGCTTTGTTAAGTTGTTCGGGTTTTAATGCGTCTGCAACTACCACTTCCACATTCGGCCATCTTCCAATTAATTCGGCAGACGAAACTCTTGCCATTACCTTTACTTTGTAGCCTCGGGCTACCAGCTCGGGGACAAGTCTTCCCCCTACGTATCCTGTTGCTCCGGTTACTAATATGGTCCCCAGTTCAGGTTTGGGCTCGGTTAGTAAATTTTTGCAGAGTAGTTCGTCACTATCCCATTTCATATTTATAAATTAATACTTATTTGTGTTAAAATCTTGGTGAATAATTAAAACATTACTTTGAGTTTATGGAGAAAAAAAAACATAGGCTACGCAGAGAACCGCAGAGATATTCTTAAGGATTGAATAAAAAAAGATTCCACCCTCATTTATAAAGAATGGAATCTTACTTGAAAAACTTATCAACAAATGAATTGAATTAATTATTCATTTTCGCTATCAAGTTTAATGCGCTTCCTGCTTTAAACCATTCAATTTGCGGCTCATTCATTGTGTGATTAAGTATTGCCTCATCTTTTGTTCCGTCTTCGTGTTTTATGATGAGCTTTAATTGTTTACCCGGAGCTAATTCTTTCAGTCCGATAATATCCAGTTTATCGTTTTCCTTTATTTTATCGTAATCGCCCGGATCGGCAAAAGTAAGAGGAAGAATACCTTGCTTTTTAAGATTTGTCTCGTGAATACGGGCAAAGCTTTTAACTATTATCGCTTTTCCGCCCAGGTGTCTGGGCTCCATAGCTGCGTGTTCGCGCGAGGAACCTTCGCCGTAGTTTTCATCACCTACAACTACCCAACCGATACCTTCGGCTTTGTAATGGCGTGCAACTTCGGGAACCGATTTATATTCACCCGTTAATTGGTCTTTAACAACACCGGCTTTACCGTTAAAATAATTAATCGCACCAATGAACATATTGTTTGAGATGTTATCCAAATGTCCGCGGAATCTAAGCCAAGGACCGGCCATAGAAATATGATCGGTTGTACATTTACCTTTTGCTTTTAATAACAGTTGAAGGTCGATTAAATCTTCACCTTCCCAAGGTTTAAAGGGAGCTAAAAGTTGAAGTCTTTCGCTTTCCGGACTGACTTTAACTTCTATGCTTGAGCCGTCTTCGGCAGGCGGAATAAAACCTTCTTCACCTTCTACAAATCCCGAAGGAGGAAGTTCTTCTCCGCTTGGAGGATCCAGTTTTACTTTTTCTCCTTTTTCGTTCGTCAGTTCATCTGTAATGGGGTTGAACGATAAACTTCCTGCAATTGCAATTGCAGTTGTTAATTCCGGGCTTGCAACAAAGGCAAGCGTGTTGGGGTTTCCGTCGTTTCTTTTGGCAAAATTCCGGTTGAACGATGTTACGATTGTGTTTCTTTCTCCCGATTCGTTATCCATTCTTTTCCACATTCCTATACAAGGACCGCAGGCATTTGCAAGTGTAAGTCCGCCAAAATCATTCAATGTTTTTAATTGTCCGTCTCTTTCTATTGTAGCCCTAACTCTTTCAGAGCCCGGGGTGATTGTGAACTGCGATTTTGCTTTCAAGCCCTTTTCCATTGCCTGTTTTGCAATTCCCGCCGCTCTGTCAATATCTTCATAGCTGGAGTTTGTGCAGCTGCCTATCAAGGCAACTTTTACTTCATCCGGAAAATCATTTTCTTTTACGGCTTCTTTCATTTTTGAAATGGGCCAAGCTTTATCCGGTGTAAAGGGTCCGTTAAGATGAGGCTCTAATTCGCTTAAATTAATTTCAATTACCTGGTCGTAATATTTTTCAGGATTTTGGGCAACTTCCGGATCTGCTTTTAACATATCGGAATTTTCTTCCGCTAATGCCGCGACATCTTTCCTGTTTGTAATTCGTAAATATGTTGCCATCCTTTCATCGAACGGAAAGACGGAAGTTGTTGCGCCGATTTCCGCGCCCATATTACATATTGTCCCTTTTCCTGTACAGGATAAAGCGGAAGTGTCGCCGAAATATTCCACGATAGCACCGGTACCGCCTTTAACGGTTAATATACCTGCCAATTTTAATATTACGTCTTTCGGTGAAGTCCAGCCGTTAAGTTTACCGGTTAATTTTACACCGATAATTTTGGGCCATTTAAGTTCCCAAGGTAATCCGGTCATAACGTCCACCGCATCGGCGCCGCCTACACCAATGGCAATCATTCCCAAGCCGCCGGCGTTTGGAGTGTGCGAATCGGTACCAATCATCATTCCGCCCGGGAATGCATAATTTTCAAGAACCACCTGATGAATTATTCCGGCTCCCGGTTTCCAAAAACCGATTCCGTATTTGTTAGACGTGCTTTGAAGAAAATCATACACTTCTTTGTTTTCGGTTGTGGCTCTGTTAAGGTCATCCACAGCACCGAACTGTGCCTGAATTAGGTGGTCACAGTGAACTGTAGTAGGAACGGCGGTTTCTTTTTTACCGGCGTGCATAAATTGTAAAAGAGCCATTTGTGCGGTAGCGTCCTGCATTGCAACTCTATCCGGTGATAATTCCGAATAATCTTCGCCTCTTTTCAGTTCTCTTTCGGGTAATTCGCTTAGATGCGAATAAAGGATTTTATCTGTGTAGGTTAAGGGTCTACCCAAAATTTCTCTTGCTTTTTCTATTTTATTTCCAAGTTCGGAATAAACTTTTTGAATCATATCTATATTTGCTGCCATAATAAGTTCCTTAGTATTTAAAATTAATTTATAAATTCATCGTAAAAATAAGAAAATTTGGAATGAAATTAATTGGAATGATTTCTGTGTGTATATTATGTCACAAATATGAAACCAAATAAAATTTAATTAAAGTTAAAATTTATTTATGTCTTGATTATATTTAACTACAATATTTTTTTATATAAAAACAGATGCATAAATGAACAGCGGTTCCATACTTATAGTAGATGATGAAGTCTCTTATCTCAACCTTCTTCAGAATTTATTAAACGATGAAGGATATGAAGATGTAACGATAGAATCCAATCCGCTTAAAGTTTTAAATATTTTAGATAGAAAAAACATTGACCTTATTATTTTAGACATTTTTATGCCTCAAATGAACGGCATGGAGCTGTTGGAACTAATCAACCAGAAATATCCTCTGATACCTGTAATTATGGTAACCGCTCTTAAAGACGTAAAGTTGGCTATCGAAGCAACCAACAGGGGGGCGTATGAATTTATAACCAAACCGCCTGATTTAGACAGACTTTTCCTGACAATAAAACGTGCTCTCGAAATAAAGTTGCTTTCGCTTGAACGTAATGCGCTGAGAAAAGCAGGTGATATTGAAGAAGAAAAATTAAAAAAAGAATTTCCCGATATTATAACCAATTCAAAAGAAATGTTAAAGGTTTTTGAATTGGTAAAAATCTTTGCATCTACAAACGAAACGATTTTAATTACCGGTGAAACCGGAACGGGTAAAGATTTAATTGCCAAGAAAATATACGAACACTCTCAAAGAAGAGATAAACCTTATGTCCAGGTTAACATTGCTTCCATTTCACAGAATCTTTTTGAAAGCGAACTATTCGGACATGAAAAAGGTTCGTTTACAGGCGCATCGACTGAAAAGAAAGGTTATTTTGAAGCGGCTAACGGAGGTACGATCTTTCTTGATGAAATTGGTGATCTGTCAAAAGAACTTCAGGGAAAATTATTAAGAACCATACAATACAACGAGATCTACCGCCTCGGAAGTTCAAAACCAATAAAACTGGATACAAGAATTATTGCGGCTACTAACAAAAATTTAAAAGAAGCAATAAAACGCAACGAATTCAGAAATGATCTTTATTTCAGACTGACAAGGGGTTTTATAAATTTACCCCCTTTAAGATATCGTAAAGAAGACATTGGCTTGCTGGCAAATTACTTTCTTTCTGCCGGGAATAAAATTTATAAAAAAAATGTGTTGGGATTCGAAGAAAAGACACTTTCAAAATTGAAGAACTACTCTTTTCCGGGAAACATAAGAGAACTTGAAAACATAGTGTTAAATGCAATCGCAAAGACAAAAGACCGGTCATATATTTCAGAGATTGATATTCCTGATGAGTCTTTAATAATTACGGATAGCGATAAAGAAGAAAATGATTTTTCTACGATTGATGTAACGGTTCAGAATCATATAAAAAAAGTTGTAAAGTACACAAACGGAAATATCCCCAAAGCAGCTTCCATTTTAGGCATTAGCGAAAGGACTTTGCAAAGACGCCTGCAAAAAATGCGAAACCAAAATTAGTTAAAAAATATACGACAATTTTGACGTCAAAATTGTCGTATAATCTTTAAATAAAACCTTCATTCTTTTATTTTTAATTGAATACCGCTCAAACACAAATTCCCCTTGCGCAAAATTGTTAGGCACATTTATTGTTTTATATAAAGTGAAAAATTAGAACTAACTTTAAATAAAACTATGAATAATGTACAATCAATGCTGGCTATAGGCGGGCTTATAATTTTATCTTTAACGTCGTTAAGATTTAACAAAGCTATTTTACAAACTTCTACTGTAGACGTAGAAAATAAAATCAGCTTAACGGCAATATCTTTGGCAGATGATTTAATAGAAGAAATAAAAGTTAAAAGCTTCGATAAAGCAACTATAGAATTTCCGACCACCAATACCGAAAGTTTAACGAGCAAAGAGAATTTAGGACCGGATTCGGGAGAGGTTTACCCAAATTACAATGACGTTGACGATTATAATAATTATGTAAGGAATGTAAATGCTCCTCACACCGAGGGTTATAAAATAACTTGTACCGTTGATTATGTGGAAGAAAATAATCCTAATATAATTAGCTCATCGCAAACATTTTATAAAAAAGTGACGGTTACCGTAACAAACACGTATATGAGTTTTCCGATAATTTTATCATATATATTTACTTTAAAATAATGGATACTATTTTAGATATTTTAGGTGCTTTGTTGATTTCGGGATTTGTAATGCTTGGTATTTCAAATCTGAATATATATTCAACACAAATTCGATTCAAATCTAATTCCGAATTAAGTTTAATATCAAACGCCAAAACATTGGCGGACATACTTGAAAATGATTTAAGAAAAATCGGCTATGGATATAACGGTACATCAATTTTAACAGCTGATCCTAAAAAAATAAAATTTATTGCAGATATAGATTCCAACGGCGTGAGCGATACGGTATCTTATTTCTTAAGTGATTCTATAGCTGTCTCCTATACGGAAAATCCCAAAGATAAAATTTTATATAGATTGGTAAACGGCGATACTTCAAAAGGACCGTCTCTCGGTATAACGGATATAAAGTTCAACTATAAAAACATAAATGGTTCAGTTACCACAGTATTAGACAGCATAAAATATATAACAACCGAAATTTGGATAGAGTCGCCCGAACCTGTCGGTATAGATTCGAATAAAAATTATTTGTTTACTTACTGGGAACTATCAATCAATCCAAGGAATATCTAAAATGGGGAAAGTTATATTGATATTATCAATCGGTATTTCAATAATTACCTCTCTCTTAATTATAAACTTGAATAAAAATTCAGATATAGGATTAGACGGAACAATAAATTCCTTTAAAAATACGCAAGCAAGACTAATTGCAAATTCGGGCGTAGAAGTGTACTTGGAGAAACTAAGAAGAGATAAAACATTAATTGGAGAGTTTCTCAACAATAATTTAATGAACGGTACATACGATATATACATATATGGTGACGATTCTTTATTAACAATCAAATCTATCGGGCATTATCAGGATGTAAATCATACTACTATTGTTACTGCAAAAAGAGATGGAGTAATATTACCTAACATTAACTCGGCCGTTTATGTATCTACCAGTAATATTTCCCTTAAATTAAACGGAAATATAGATATAAATGGAAATGATCATGATATAAGCGGCAGCGAAATACCGGGACCTGCTCTACCCGGAATAGGGGTAGATTCACCGACTGACAGTGCTTTTATAGTTGACAATATCAAATCTAAAATCAGTAAAGCGATACAAGGAGCAGGTGGTGCGCCGAGTGTAAAGGTTGTACAAGATACTACCGACTGGCTTAGTCTGACTGAAAATTTGATCTTTGCCGCCGATATAACACTTTCTTCGGGCACCTATTCAACAGGCAGTGTGTTCGGAACTTTTTCGGAGCCCAAAATAACTTATGCTTCAGGTGATATACATTTTTCCGGCAGTGCCTATGGTTACGGAATTTTAATCGTAAACGGTAATTTGGATATGAGCGGAAATTTCACTTTTCATGGAATTGTAATTACTTATAGACAGTCAACGGTAGAAACTAAAACAACGGGAAATTCAGGAATTTTCGGCTCGGCAATTTTTGTAGGTAATAGTGTTGAGATGCAGGCAACCGGAAATGCCAAACTATATTACAGCAGTCAGGCAATTAATAATGTTAAAATAAAAATTAAATCATCAAGGTTCAGAATTTTAAGTTGGTGGGAGTAACCGTAAATTATAAATAAAATTACCCTAAGTAATCCTCTTCCCTAACAACCATTAAAATAGAAGATTGCGGGACTATAATAAACTTCTCATTCTCAAAATTTATTTCGTAAGCATCTTTTCTGAGGAAAATTGCAAGGTCGCCTTCTTCTATCTGTAAAGGAATATAATTTATCTGCTCTTCGGTATCTTTCCAAGGCTCATCGTCGGTTTGAGCAGGAATGGGATAACCGGGGCCTACTTTAATTACATAACCGCTTTGAACCTTTTCTTTTTCAGAAACACCGGGCGGCAGATACAAACCGCTCGAAGTTTTTTCCGTCGCGTCCTGAGGTCTAATTAAAACCTTATCCCCGATTACAATAAATTTATCGATACTTTTTGACTGTAGTTTCATAAACATATAAAATAATATTCGTTGTGCAAATATATAAAAGAAATTAAGAAATAAATATATATGATATTATAATAGAGAAAGATTAAAATGAATTTCTTTAATTTCTATTGATAATAAATTTATTTTAAGAATCTTATTTTTTGTAAATTTATTTCAAGAATATCAAGGGAATTATGAAGAAAGTTTTATTTATAACATATTTTTGGCCTCCTTCGGGAAAAGCTTCATTGCATTGGCCCTTGGCAATGATAAAACATTTACCCGCATTCGGCTGGCAGCCTTCGGTTTTAACCGTTAAAGAAGATACCTTCACGGAACCGGATAAATCATTGGAAAATGAAATCGACGAAAATTTAGAAGTTATAAAAACCAAAACTTTTGAACCTTTTAATATTTACAAACGGGTAATCGGCAAATCTAAAAACGATAAATTAAATGCATCGGAAGCGATTTCGTTGACCAACAAAAGTTTTTCCCACAAATTATCGGTTTGGATAAGAATGAATTTGTTTATTCCCGATGCAAGAGTCGGGTGGTATTTTTACGGATTAAAAGAGTCCGGGAGATTTTTAAAGAAAAATAATTTCGATGCTATCGTTTCTATAGGTCCTCCCCATACGGCTCATTTGATAGCAAATAGATTGGGTAAAAAATTCAACCTTCCGCATTATCCGGTTTTTATAGACCCGTGGGTTGATATAATTTATTATAAAAATTTCAAACGAAGCAAATTAACGTTAACGGTTGATAATCACTTTGAGAAAAAAATATTACGAAATTGCAGGCAAGCCGTATTTGTTACCAAAACCATGCGCGAAGATTATGTAAAGAAATATGATTTTCTTGGTGAAAAAAGCAGAGTTCTTTATTGGGGTTACAGCGAGCAATTTTTTTCCGGATTAAGCGAACCGGTTAATCTCGATGAAGAAGCGGTGGTTCACGCAGGCAATATTTTTGATTATCAAAATCCTAAAAAATTTTGGCAGACATTGAAAAAGAAAATAGACGGGGGAAGAAAAATAAAAATTAAATTTATCGGCACGGTGGGACCCGAGATAAAAAAAACAATCAAAGAATCCGGGTTAGAAAACCATACCGAATACAAAGGGTTTTTATCGTACAAAGAAATGCTGAATGAATTGAATAATGCTCAATATTTACTTGTCTGCGCCACTGAAAAAAGGCACGTTCCCGGAAAATTGTTCGAGTATTTAAGAATGGGGAAACCTATAATTGCATTTGGCGATGATAACGAAGAGGTTAAAAAAATAATTGAAGAAGCCGATGCGGGAAGGTTGTATAAATATTCAGATTCCGCTGAAGATATTTTTGAAAAAACCAATTCTTTTAAATTTGAGAAAAAGAAAATAGAAATTTACGAAAGAAAAAATATTGCAAAAAATTTAGCCGATATTTTAGAACGATAAAAGTTTATTCCCTTCTGTGCACCTGCGTTGCCGATGCCTGAGCGGTAGGAGTTACTACAATTTCATTTATGTTTACGTGCGGTTTTCTTGTTGCCGCAAATAAAACAAGATCGGCGATATCATCGCCTGTAAGCGGTTGAATTCCTTTGTAAACATTTTTTGCCCGTTCTTTATTTCCATTAAAACGAACTTCGCTGAATTCCGTTTCCACAAGTCCGGGTGCAATGTTTGTAACTCTAATATTATTTTCAAGCGTGTCCATCCTTATAGCTTCGCTGAGTGAATTAACGGCAAATTTTGTTGCACAATAAACGTTTCCGTACGGGTAGACCTGGTGTCCGGCTATTGAGCCCAAATTAATAACGTGTCCTTCTTTACGCTCAATCATCAACGGCAGAATATAACGAGTTACATAAAGAAGACCTTTTACGTTTGTATCTATCATTGCTTCCCAGTCTTCTATATCGCCTTCATTAATTTTGCTGAATCCCCTGGCAAGTCCGGCATTGTTTATTAAAACATCGATTATCTTCCATTTATCGGGCAGAGAATTAATTTTTTCTTGTACTTGTTTTAAATTCCTTACATCCAGTGTAAACGAATATACACTTACAGCATATTTGTTTTCAATAAATTGTGATAATTCATCTAATTTATCCTTCCTTCTTGCCGATAGGATTAAATTAGCTCCTTCTTCGGCAAATGCCAAAGCACAGGCTTTGCCTATACCGGCTGAAGCTCCGGTTATAAAAGCTGTTTTATTTTCTAATCTTCCCAAAGTCTATCTCCGAAATAATTTATTCTTTAATAAATGTTATATATTTTTTAATTCTGTTGGCGGCAAAATTTATGTATGTAAAAATTACAAGAATTACCAGGAAAGTAATCAACAACGATTTACCGTATGAGTACTTTGAAATAAGAATGTAAGTTAACCAGTCCGTGTTCAAAAAATTATTGATAATAACCGATAATGCATAAAGAAGAATGGTAATTACCAAAAACCCGATATTTATTATCTGGTAGATAATCAGTCCTGTTCTGATATTGTTATTGTATACTTTACCCAAAAAAACAGCCGATAATTCCGTAAAAATAATAACCGATAGAATGGGCAGTAAAAAAATAAATGTATCAACCAGCAATTTGTGTGATTCGGGCAGACCAAATACCGTACTTATCGATATCCCTTTAACTATTAAAGTTATATCGCGGGTGTAAATTAGGTAAACCGCACCGGCTTTAACAAGTTCGTTTAATATCAGAACACTTGCCAAGCCGGCAATAACCGAAATTGAAATCAAAATTTTCTTTTTCATTTTTTACAACACAAATTATGTATGTAATTTATGTTTGAAAAATATAAATAATTGAATTGAATAACGAACAAGAAATTTTAATTGAACACACCGGGTATTTCCGTTGAGCAGTTCGGACAAATTTTATCACTTAATTTATTCGATAAAACCGAATGCCAATCTCTTTCAATTAGTACGGCTTTACAATTCGGGCAGTAGGTCGTCTGACCTTCCCTGTTATAAACGTTACCCACATAACAAAAATTGATTCCCGTACTAACGGCGGTTTTCCGGGCTTTAATCAATGTATCTTCAGGAGTTCCGTTTTTATCCTTCATTTTAAAATCGGGATGAAAAGCGGTAAAATGCAGCGGTACGTTTTCTCCGAGATTTTCCAATATCCATTCGCATTCTTTTTTAATTTCCTCATCCGAATCATTCTCATCGGGAATTAATAAAGTTGTTATTTCAATCCAAACATCCGTTTCATTTTTCAACCATATTAATGTATCGAGCACATCATCCAAATGAGAAAAGGTAAGTTTGTGATAAAACCTTTCCGTGAATGCCTTTAAATCAACATTTGCCGCATCGATATATTTATAAACATCTTTGCGCGCTTCTTTGTCGATGTATCCAGAAGTAACCATAACCGATTTTATATTTTCTTCTTTAGCTATTTTGGATATGTCGATCACATATTCGCCGAAAATTGTAGGGTCGTTGTAAGTAAAAGCAATTGAACGGGCGGAGTGTTTTTTGGCAAGTTTTACCACTTCATCGGGAGAAGCTTTGACTGCGTAAGTATCATCAATCTTTGCTTTGCTGATTGACCAGTTTTGACAAAATTTGCAGCCGAGATTACACCCCGCAGTTCCGAAGCTGAGCACTTCGGTACCCGGCAGGAAATGATTAAGCGGTTTTTTTTCGATAGGATCCATTGCAAAACCGGTAGGTCTGCCGTAGCCGAGCGAATAGAGTTTGCCGTTGTGATTTTGTCTTATAAAACAAAATCCCGGTTGATCTTCACCAATTTTGCAGTAACGAGGGCAGAGCGTGCATAAAATTCTGTTGTTGTCCGCCGGTTCCCACCAATTTGCTAATTTCATTTTTTACCTAAGTAACACTTATAAATTCAAATTTACATATTTTTTTACACTAATATTTACAAGTCTTATTTTCTTTTTTGGCGAGCGACCTGTTTACTGCCGAAGCAAGCATATTTGTTATACAAATCACATTCAAAATGTTAAACGGAATAACGTCGTTGGAAATTATTAAAAATATAATAAAACAAAAAAAATCGCTATGGAAAAAATAAAACCGAGCTGCTTTTGTTTGTCGTTTTCTTTCTATCCCCCGAGCTTCGCACGGAGCTATTTATATTCGACTCCTTCGAAGTCAAATTAATAGATGAGTAAAAAGTAACAAATAAAAAATTTCTTTGTGTATCTAATTTGTTAAACCAAGTAGCAGACAACACCGAAGGTGTTGAATCTAAATAGCACCGGATGAAATCCGGTGATAAAGAAGATGAAGGTGAATCATAACTCCGAAGGAGTTGAATTAAAACACGTTTGACAACAAACATTTACTTGTCTATTTCATTAATTATAAAATTGGAAGATTCCCGAAATCTTCTCTATTTAGTAATACAAACCCAAAGCTATTTGTTAACTAAAATTAATTATTTTTAGTTATTGTCCTAAAATATTTCCGAAATCTTTCTCAATTCAAATTTCCGTGAACCGCGTTCGCGGTTGTTTTTTGTAATTGTTAGAAGAGCGAAAGCACTTCAATTAATTTATTAAGCTCATGTTACGCAGAACATTATCCGTCAACCGACGGAAATTGCCACGACCTTTA
>CAZAOG010000081.1:0-12687 GCA_964486645.1 uncultured Ignavibacteriaceae bacterium
GTAGAGCGAATCGCCGATTCGCTCATCCGGGAACAGCAAACTAATCTTTTATTAAGCTAAGCGATTCGGTTTACCTGCCGCCGAGGCAGGCGAAACGCTTTACAAAACAATAAAGGATACTTTTTTATAGACAGCATAATTTTTTCAATTTATTAAAATATTCGTGACTTTTTATTCTGTTTAGAGCAGATACGGATGTACCGATAATATTTCTACTGATTTAGTAAAAAACATTATATTAGATTTAAACTTAAAATGAATACTTGGAAAAATATTTTTTATTTTTCAGAAGTAACTAATACTTATAATTTTTATAATTCAATGATAGTAAAACAATACGGAGTAATAAAATGCGGAAACATCACAAAAAATATTTTAGCATCGGTTTGCTTATAATATTATCCTTTTTAACCGGCTTCATTTTTAACGGTGATAAAGGAAAAGAAATAACCAATGCAATGATTACGGAAGCAGGTAATTTAATTGGTTTGCAATTTAACGATGCAGAAAAGGATTCCATGGGTGTTCTGCTTAAAGAACAACTTGAATATTACCAAACAATCAGAAAAACGAAACTTAATAATAGTGTTGTACCGGCTGTAAGTTTTAATCCAATTCCGGTAGGATTTAAAGTAGTAAATAAAAAATCCGGCATTAAATTAAGCGATTACTCAAATGTAAAAATGCCAAAAAACATTGAAGATTTGGCATTTTATTCTATTGGCGAATTATCATATTTATTAAAGAATAGAAAAATTACATCTCTGCAGCTTACAAAACTATATCTGTCGCGCTTAAAAAAATATGATCCTGTTCTGCACAGTGTTGTTACATTAACTGAAGAACTTGCACTTGAGCAGGCAAAAAAAGCAGATGAGAATTTTTCAAAAGGAATAATATTGAGTCCTCTGCAAGGGATACCGTACGGGGTAAAAGATCTGCTTTCAACAAAAAAGTATAAAACAACCTGGGGCGCCATGCCTTACAAAGATCAAGTAATAAACGAAGATGCCGAAGTAATAAAAAAACTTACCAAAGCAGGTGCGGTATTGGTGGCAAAACTTTCTATGGGCGCATTGGCAATGGGTGATTATTGGTTTGGAGGCAGGACACGAAATCCCTGGGATACAAGCAAAGGTTCCAGCGGTTCTTCCGCAGGTCCCGCAGCTGCTGTTTCAGCCGGACTCGTTCCTTTTGCCATCGGCACGGAAACCTGGGGCTCTATTGTTTCTCCTTCTACCGTTACAGGTGTTTCGGGACTAAGACCCACATACGGAAGAGTCAGCAGAACCGGGGCAATGGCTTTAAGCTGGTCTATGGATAAAATAGGTCCCATAGGCAGAAATGCCGAAGATCTTGCAATAATATTTAATTCCATTTACGGCAATGATCCCAAAGACCAAACATTATTCGATTACCCGTTTTCTTATTCTCCTAAAATAGATTTCGCCAAAATGAAAATAGGCTATTTGAAAAATGATTTTGAGAAAGATTACGCTTTTAAAAAGCAGGATTCTTTAACTCTAATTACATTGAAGAAATTAGGAGCAGAACTGATACCGATAGAACTGCCGGAGCTTCCCGTAACGGCCGTACAAATTATTTTATCCGCCGAAGCAGGAGCCGCGTTTGACGATTTAACCTTGAGCGGAAAAGACGACATGCTTACGAGACAAGGTAAGTATGCCTGGCCGAATATCTTCAGGGTATCAAGATTTATTCCCGCAGTTGAATATATAAATGCAAACAGGATACGTTATCAATTAATACAGGCAATGCAAAAGTTAATGGAAAAAGTAGATTTTTATGTGGCTCCGTCTTTTGAGGGAAATGATCTTTTGCTTACTAACTTAACCGGTCAGCCGGCTGTTGTAGTTCCGAACGGGTTTTCCAAAAAAGGTACGCCTACAAGCATAACCTTTATAGGAAGATTATTTGACGAAGGTACAATAATTTCCGCTGCAAAGGCTTTTCAGGATGCAACCGATTTTCATTTGAAACACCCGAAAATGTTTGAATAAAAAATTGAAAATAACCCAGTTTCTCTCAGAAACTGGGTTTTCTTAAAAAGGGTGATTCACTCAGTTAAAAATTATTCAACACTAATATTCTTGGCATGTTCGTGGAATAGAATATCCGCTCTTCTATTCAGCTCTGTTTGTACAATAAACCAAACAGCCGGTAAGAATACCAAATAAAGAACAAATAACAGCCATCTGTTCATTTGCCCGTCCGTAATTTTTTCGTACAATTCGGAAAGTTTATAAAAAGAATAAATTGAAGCTAAAGGAATAAACAGTAGAACCGTCCATAATGCAGGGTTTGCGTTTTCGTCATTAGCAATACCTTTCAGTTCAACGGAAACTTGGTAAAACCAATAAAAGCTGTAAATACCCAAGGTAATAATCATAAGGAAAACCTGTGCAATCATATTTCTTTTTTTTATATAGACGGGCATTTTTCCTCCGAATATTTTGTTGTATATATTAATGGTCTTGTAATATAGCGTATAATAACTATTTTTGAATAGTATTGAAAGAAAAAAATAAATTTGTTAATATATATTTCAATTTAAAAATTAGGAGGGGTATGAATGTTTTTTACTAAGAACTTTTTAGTTTTTATTTTTTTAATTTCAGTTTCGATTCAATTGGCTGCTTCACCTAAGGGGGACAAAAAAAATAAAGTAAACAAAGTAACAAATCAAAATTCCTACACTTTTTTAAATATCAACAACATCTCAACTTATTTTTTTAACAACGGCTGGTCTGATACTGCCCCCAACGGCATCAGCGGCTTTGTTTATCCGAAAGGTACGGGTAAAACCGCGGTGTTTGCATCCGGTTTGTTATGGGGCGCTAAAGTTTCGGGTGATCCTTATCCGAGAGTGGGAGGAACTGTATTCAGAACGGGCTTGCAGCCCGGCATAATTCAAACCGACGGAACCGCCGCCGACCCTTTGTCTATAAAATATAGAATTTATAGAATACGCTCGGATGTTTATCCCGGAGGACCCTTTGTCGACCTGACATCCGATGCTAAGGCAGAGGGAAAAACTCCCGAGGTTTTAAGAGTTGAATACGAAAAAGACCGGGCTGAATGGCCGGTTGATTTGGGTGCTCCTTTTACCGATAAAAATAATAATGGAACCTACGAACCTTCAATAGATGTGCCGGGTGTTTCCGGTGCCGACCAGACAATATGGTTTGTTGCAAATGATCTGGATTCGGAACTAACGAAAAAATTATACGGCGCAAATCCGTTGGGAATTGAAATACAGGCAACTATTTGGGCTTATAATACTCCGGGTGCTTTGTCAAATATGCTTTTTAGAAAGTATAAAATTATAAATAAAACCAATGTCGGTTCTTTAATTCCCGTAACATTTGACAGTATGTACGTGTCAATGTGGAATGATGTGGATTTGGGGAGTGCGGGAGATGATTTTGTAGGTGCAGATACAATTTTAAACCTCCTTTATTCATACAATGCAAAAGCTTATGACGAAATCTATTCACCTTTACCCCCTCCTGCCGTTGGTTTCGATTTTATGCAGGGACCTCTAATTGACGGTATTGCAGGCGAAGATAAAAATAAAAACGGTATTGACGACGGAACCGAATTTGCAATTTTTAACGGACAGAAAATAGGACCGGGTAAAATAAATTTACCGATGACCGCATCCTATTTTTTTGCAGGCGGAGACCCTTATATTGGTGACCCGCCCCAGGGCAATTCATTCGGTAATCCGGAAGGTTCAAGGCAATTTTATAATTTTATCAGAGGAAGATACGGCATTCAAGGCACGCCGTTTATTAATCCTTTAACGGGACAAGAAACAAGTTATATGCTCAGCGGCGATCCCCTGACCGGTACAGGTTGGGTAGACGGAATTCAATTGCCTGCGGGCGACAGAAGAAGCGGCAGCGCTTCCGGTCCGTTTAATCTTGCACCCGGAGATACGCAAGAGGTGGTAATTGCGGAAATAATAGGCGGAGCAATGCCGGGTTCCGACAGACTCTCTGCAATCGGCATTTTGAAATATTACGATAAAACCGCACAACTGTTATACGACAATCTATTTCAACCGCTTGAACCGCCTGCTCAACCCGAAGTGAAAGTAGTTGAACTGAATAATAAAATTATTCTGGACTGGGGAGAGAATGCTTCAAATTATACATCTGTCGAATCGTTCGACAAAAACGGTTTTACATTTCAGGGCTACAACGTTTATCAACTTCCTTCACCCTACGCAGCACTTGAAAATACAAAGAGAATTGCAACGTTCGACAGAATAGACGGTGTGGGTAAAATAACGGATTACTTCTTTAACATTGAAGACGGAACCGTAATTAGTAAAATAATGCAAAGGGGAAACGATACGGGGATAAAAAGAAGTATTACAATTACTTCCGATACTCTGCGCGGCGGAGCGCCTTTAATAAACGGTATAAAATATTATTTTGCGGTTACTGCTTATAATTATAATCCGTCGAGAACAGCCGTGCCAAATAATTTTGAAAACACAATTAAAATATTAACGGCTGTTCCTCATTCAACCGATCCCGGGATAACGCAATCCGATCCTTCGACTTTAACCGTAACTCACAGCAAAGGAACCGGTGATGCGGAAATAGACGTGAAAGTTGTAAATCCCGATTTAATAACGGGGCATAAATACGAAGTGTTTTTTAAGGATCAGGATTATGTGAACGATGCCGACGGAAAATGGCATAAAGTAGGAACAACCGTAAAAAGAGACGGAAAAAACAAACCCGTGCCTGCCGATGTTTCTCCTTCCACAATAGTATTCAGCGCCGTATTCGGCATTGCGGCAAACACATTGGATATAAAGGGTACGGTAAATATTTCATCTCCCGATTTCGATTTTGCCGACGGCGTTAAATTAGACTTCCCGGCGGGCGTTAAAATAAACAGTGCCGATGGAGTTCAAAGTGCCGTAAGAGGAGATTTCCTACAGGCAAAAATTACCGGTCAATCAATATTATGGGGCGACAGCAGCCGTTCAACATTCGGTGGTTTCAGCGGCGGAGAAAATCTTAATTTTAACGTAAGCGGTACAATTCCGTTTGATATAAATTATACAATTTATGACGACGGTTACGGTGATCTTTATGCAGGTTCTACTTTCGGTATAAAAGATGCTCGAGGAACTTATTCGCTGACAACAGCTTCTTCGAAGAGAATTACCCAGCATCAATGGGCGGTTAAAGATTTAAATACCGGAACATTGGTTTTGGATAATCAAACGGTATTTAACGGTAAAGACCGGTACTTCGGTACAGGTCCGGGCGGATCAAGCGGCAACATATTGGGTTCTGATTTAGGTAATGATTATGCCGTTGCCGTGGACGGATTTCAAATTTCCGTAAACGGAAAGATAACTTTTGATCCTCCGAAAACATTTTTGAATGCAACTCAAACTTCTTTCGGCGGTACGACAAAATTAAGACTCTGGGGGGATGCGATGTTATTCGGAAATTCTGACGGACTTACTTTTTACGGCAGCTCTGGCTCCGTTTCAAACGAAGATTTAATTCAAGACCTTGAATTTAGATTTACGGGTATACCTTCCGATACTTCTAACCCGACGGATTCTAAAATTATTTCGGGCGGACAGATGGCAACCGCATATAACCGCGACAGAACCGAAGCTTTTGCATCCCGTGTACGCGTTCCTTTTGAACTATGGGAAGTTGAACGAAATCGTCAAATTAATGTTTGGTTTGTTTCCCGTAACGCTGACGGAGGCGCACCTTGGGACAGAGCAACAGGAACTCCGCAATGGTACAGAATGACAGGGCGCGATTATATTATTCCTTATGCAACCGAGTATGACGAAAATGCAACTACATCTCAAGTGGGAATAAAAGGAAATCTATCAACTTGGCTTTTATTTTTCAGACAATCCGGCGATTCACAATGGACAACAGGAGATGTGTTTCTAATTAAATATGCAAATAATATAATCCCCGGTAATGACAGGTATGAATTTACAACAACTGCAAAAAATTTTAATTCGGAAAAAGCAAAACTGGATATCGAAAAAATTAATGTTTTCCCTAATCCGTTTTATATAGCAAGTACGGGGGACTTAAACGTTCTTGAAAGAGCGGTAACATTTTCTCATCTTCCGGTAAAAGCTAAAATAAGGATATTCAATCTTGCCGGACAAATGGTTCGCACCTTGAATAAAGAAAATAGTTCGCAGTTCTTTAAGTGGGATTTAATGAACGATTATAAATCATACGTCGCCAGCGGTGTTTACATTGCATTTATTGATATGCCGGATATAGGCAAGACAAAAATATTAAAGTTTGCCATTCTTCAAGGAGAAACGGTAATAGGAAAATTCTAATCTCTTAATTCATTAAATAATGATGAAGTGTAAAAAAAACACATCAATAAATAGTGCCTTTTACAGTTCGCTGTTTTGTAACTCTTATCATGCAGTTGCCGGATTTAAGAACCACAATTTAATTAATTTTTACGGTCATAAATCCGGAATGACCGTTCCGTAATTGCTAATTTAATTCAGAGGTTATAAAACATAGATTAAATAATATTTTTATTGTTCATAAACGTATTGCCATTACCTTAATAAAGGAGGGGTAAATGAAAAAATATTTACTATTAATTATTTGTTCTTTGGTTGTAATATCATTTACAATTTATTCTAAAAATGATAAAAAGGGGAATAAGAAACCGCAAAAAGTAACCGCCAGGAAGTCCTATACTTTTTTGGACATAAACAATATTGCTACTTATTTTTATAACAATGGCTGGTCGGATAATTCCCCCAACGGCAACAGCGGATTTGTTTATCCGAAAGGTACGGGTAAAACCGCGGTGTATAAGTCGGGCTTTTTATGGGGAGCAAAAGTTACAGGAGATACTGTTCCGAGAGTCGGGGGTTCAACCTACCGAACAGGATTGCAGCCCGGGATAATTCAAGCCGACGGTACGCCTGCCGACCCGACTTCCGATAAATATAGAATATACAGAGTACGCAGGGATGTATATCCCGGCGGATTTTTTGTTGATCTGACAAGCGAAGCGTCGAACGAAAAAACTACTGCGAGTGCCCTTAGAGCAGATTACGAAAAAGATTGGAGCGAATGGCCTGCGGATTTAGGCGCTCCGTTCGATGATAAAAATAATAACGGAATATATGAACCTTCCATAGATGTTCCCGGTTTTCCCGGTGCCGACCAGACAATTTGGTTTGTTGCAAATGATCTGGATACGGCGCAAGTTAAATCTCTCTACGGAGCAAATCCTTTGGGAATTGAAATACAGGCAACTGTTTGGGCTTACAACAGACCCGGAGCAGTCGGAAATATGTTGTTCCGAAAATATAAATTAATTAATAAAACAGGCACGGGAATTTTACCCCCCGTTACGTTTGATAGTATGTACGTTTCTATGTGGTCGGATGTTGACTTGGGAGAAGCGGGAGATGATTTTGTGGGAACCGATTCAACACTAAGTTTAGTGTATACTTACAACTCAAATGAAAGGGATGCCGTGTATTATCCTTTGCCTCCTCCTGCAATTGGATTTAATATTCTTGAGGGTCCGTTAGTTGACGGGATTGCCGGTGAAGACAGAAACAACAACGGTATAGACGACGCCGTTGATTTCGGAATTTACAACGGTCAGAAAGTCGGACCCGGTAAAATAAACCTACCTATGACGACCGGATATGCAGTAATAAAAAGCACGCCCGGGTATGGAGACCCTATATCGGGAAATATTAAGGGTTCAAAGGAATTTTATAATTATTTTAAGGGTCTTTGGGGACCGACCGGAGCACCGTTTGTTAATCCAAATACCGGAGAAGCCTCAAAATTTATTTATAACGGTGACCCGCAAACAGGAACGGGTTGGATAGAAGGGCTTCCGTATCCTTCGGGATTTCCGGCAGGTGACAGAAGAATGGGAAGTGCTGCCGGTCCTTTTACAATGAAACCGGGTGATTCAAAGGAAATAGTTATTGCGGAAATTATCGGCGGTGCCCTTCCCGGCTCCGACAGACTTTCGGCAATCGGTATTTTGAAAGCAAATTCAATGACAGCAAAATATTTATACGATATTAATTTTGAATCATTGAATCCGCCGAGAGAACCCCAAGTAAAGGCGGTTGAACTGGACAAAAAGATAATTCTGGATTGGGGGGAAGATGCTTCGATAACAAACGAAATTGAATCATTTTCAAAAGGCGGATATACCTTTCAGGGTTACAACGTTTACCAACTGCCCTCGCCCACATCCGCTTTATCGGAAGCAAAACGAATAGCAACATTCGATAAAATTGACAATGTGGGAAAAATATTGGACAGATATTATGACCCCATCGCCGGGGCTTTTCTGCAAAGGATTGCACAATACGGAAGTGACAGCGGAATAAAACGCAGTTTTACAATTACCGTGGATTCCCTGCATTTTGATTCGAACGGCAAAGGGCTGGCGCTCATCAACGGTATTAAATATTATTTTGCCGTAACGGCTTATAGTTATAATCAAAGTAATTTGGTCATTCCGAACAATTATGAAAGTAAAATAAAAGTAATTACTGTAACACCTCATATTCCCGATCCGGGAATAACAAAAGATGAACCGGGAAAAGTTTCTCTTACAAAAAGCGGACCGGGTACCGCAAATGCAAACGTTAAAATTGTAAATCCAGATTTATTAACCGGTCATAATTATGAAATATTCTTCAACGATCAGGATTATGTAAATGATGCCGAAGGCAAATGGCACAAGGTTACAACTTCAACTAAAAGAGACGGAAAAAACAAATATGAACCGGCAGATATTTCCCCGTCTACAATTGCTGTGTCAGCCGTGTTCGGTACGGTCGGCGGTACTTTGGAATTAAAAGCTACTTTAAATCTTTCTTCGCCCGATTTTGACTATGCCGACGGAGTTAAATTAGACTTTCCTGCGGGTGTTGCAATAAACAGTGCCGATGGAGTTAGGAGTGCCGTAAGAGGTGATTTTCTTCCGGCAAAAATTGTCGGTCAATCAATTTTATGGGGTGACAGCAGCCGTTCAACATTCGGTGCTTTCAGCGGAGGCGAAAATTTTATAATAAATGTAAGCGGCGAAATTCCTTTTGATATAAATTATACTATTTACGACGATGCATACGGAGACCTTTACGCCGGTACAGCCTTGGGCATAAAAGATGCCCGCGGAACACTTTCTATTACTTCTGTCGGCTCCAAAAGAGTAACACAGCACCAATGGGGAGTTAAAGATGTTACAACGGGCAAAAACGTACTGGAAAATCAAACCGTTTTCGGCGGCAAAGACTGGTACTTCGGTAAAGGACCCGGAGGCTCAAGTCCCGCAGTGCTCGGCGGAAATTTAGGACCTGATTATTCGGCAACCGTTGACGGGTTGCAAATATCTATTGATGATTTGACTTTTGATTCACCCGTTACATATTCAAGCGCCAAACAAACGGAATTCGGATTTTATGGATCTACTTATTTAAAACTTTGGGGTGATGCTACATTTTTCGGCAACGCAACGGGACTTACGCCCTTTGGTGATTACAGCGGTGCTACACACGAAGACCTTATACAAGATCTCGAATTAAGATTTACAGGTGTTCCTCAAGATTTAAATAATCCCCAAGAATCGGTAATTCAATCCGGGGGACAAATGGCAACAATTTACAACCGCGCAAAAGATGAAGCATTGGCAACCACCATAAGAGCACCCTTTGAATTGTGGGAAGTTGAACGTAACAGACAAATAAATTATTGGTTGGTTTCACGTAATGCCGACGGGAACGCACCCTGGGATGATGTAACCGGGATACCCAAATGGTATAGAATGTCAGGCAGGGATTATATAATTCCTTATCCGACCGATTACAATGGAAATCCCACACCTGCCGAAGTAGGACAAACAGGCAATCATTCCACCTGGCTTTTGTTTTTCAAACAAGACGGAGATTCAAAATGGTCAACGGGAGATAAATTTTTAATTACTTATGCAAACAACGTAATACCCGGAAAGGATAAATTTGAGTTCTCTACCAATGCAAAACAATTTAATGCCGAAAAAGCAAAAAACGATGTGGAAAAAATCAATGTTTTTCCCAATCCGTATTATGCAAAAAGTACCGATGACCTGAATAGTTACGATAGATTTGTTACATTTACTCACTTGCCTGTTAAAGCAAAAATAAGGATATTTAATCTTGGCGGTAATTTGATAAGAGTAATTGATAAGGATGACAACTCGCAATACGTAAAATGGGACTTGCTGACTTCTCACGGGTTTTTGGCTGCAAGCGGTATTTACATTGCTTATATTGAAATGCCGGATTTAGGAACGATTAAAATTTTGAAATTAGCTGTTGTTCAAGGGATCCCTATAAATAATTTTTCAAAATAAATATTCGATTATGATTAGAAAATTATTACTTTCTTTTTTTACTTTGCTGATATTTATAAATATCGGCTGTCAAAAAAAAGAAGAACGTAAGCCCACTGAATTAGACAAGATAAAACAAAGAGGTAAAATTGTAGCTTTAACGGGTTACAATGCTTACAGTTATTTTATCTACAAGGGTCAACCCATGGGTTTTGAATACGAACTTCTTCATCAGTTCGGTAATTATTTGGGTGTGGATGTTGAGATAAATGTTGTTAAAAATATTAACGATATGTTTACCCTTCTTAACGAAGGCAAAGGGGATTTAATAGCTTTCAATTTGACCGTAACCAAAGAGAGAAGTAAAAAAGTTGCTTTTACTCACCACACAAACACAACTACCCAAGTACTTGTACAAAGAAGACCCAAAAACTGGCGGAGTATGACCCTCGATCAAATTAATAGTAAAATTATTACCAATCCCATTGACCTTGAAGGGAAAACCGTTTATGTAAGAAGCGGTTCTTCTTATATTTCAAGATTAAAAAATCTTTCCGAAGAAATTGGCGGTGATATTAATATTAAAATAGCGGACCCGGAACTTACAACCGAGAATTTAATTGAAATGGTGGCAAAAGGAGAAATAGATTATACAATATCCGATGAAAACATAGCACGGTTAGACCAAGCTTCTTTTACTAATATTGATATAAGTACAAAAATTTCTCTGCCCCAAAAAATTGCATGGGCAGTAAGAAAAGACGCGCAGCAGCTGTTGGATACACTCAACACCTGGATTGACAAAATATTAAAAAAGCCTGTTTATTATGTAATCTATAATAAATATTATAAAAACAGGGCTAATTTCAGAAGAAGATTAAGAAGCCGGTTCTTTTCGTTTACAGGCGGAAGTATCTCCAAATACGATAGTCTGTTAAAAATATACGCGAAAAAATTGGATTGGGACTGGAGATTACTGGCTGCTCAGGTTTACGAAGAATCCCAGTTTAATCCCGAAGCAAAATCATGGGCAGGTGCCGTAGGATTGATGCAGCTGATGCCCACAACTGCAAAACAATACGGAGCAGAAAATAGAACCGATCCCAATCAGAGTCTTCACGCCGGCATAAAATTTTTAAAGTGGCTTAATAATTATTGGAGTAAGTATATCGGTGATCAAAACGAAAGGATAAAATTTGTTCTTGCCTCTTACAACATTGGTTTGGGGCATATAATAGATGCCCGAAAATTAACAGAAAAGTACGGAGGAGATCCGAACAAATGGGATGATAACGTTGAATTTTATCTGCTTCAGAAATCGAAGAAAAAATATTACAACGACGAAGTTGTTACATACGGATACAGCAGAGGAATTGAAACCGTTGAGTACGTAAAAGATATTTTGGTTTTATACGATCACTATAAGCAGTTTATAAGTGCGAAGGGAGATTTTAACAAACATTTGGCAATCAACACTAATTGAATTTTTAAACAACGAATTTTTAGAAAATAAAAATCTGCTTCCGTTACAAACCGATAACAAGAAGCAGGTAAAATTTAAACGATAAAATCCAAGCAATATATTGGATATCTGATTTAAGGTATATATTGGATAATATTGAAAGCAAAGAAGATCAATTTAACTTAATTATTTTTCCGCTGTTATTTGTCGTACTAATTTGGTTTATCCAATTTATCCAATTCATTTTCAACATCGATCTTTATAGATTCGGATTGTTTCCTCTAACTGCCGAAGGACTTTTGGGTATTTTAACCGCGCCGTTAATTCACGCGGGTTTTAATCACATTATGTCAAATACAATACCTTTGCTGCTGCTGGGCTGCGGAGTTTTTTATTTTTATAAAGAAGCTGCTCATAAAATGTTTTTTATGGTATATTTTATACCCGGAATATTTGTCTGGCTTTTGGGTAGGGAATCCTACCACATTGGTTCAAGCGGAATTGTTTACGGTTTTTTTACCTTCCTTTTTTTCAGCGGACTTATCAGAAGAGATAACCGCTCCGTTGGTTTGGCTTTAATAGTTACTTTTTTATACGGAAGTCTTATTTGGGGTGTTCTGCCTTTAAGCAGGGAAATCTCCTGGGAGTACCATCTTTTCGGTGCATTAACCGGAATTTTAGCCGCAATAATTTTCAGAAAGTCGGATCCCGTAAAAAAATATGATTGGGAAGACGAAGACGATTTAACTATACAAAATTAATGCACAATAATTTTGTAGAGCGAAACGCCGTTTCGCTCAGAGCCAATA
>CAZAOG010000082.1:0-12618 GCA_964486645.1 uncultured Ignavibacteriaceae bacterium
TATAATAGTTCGATTAAAACCTGATTCGGTGCTGATTTTCTACCGACCTTTGTATCATTTCAATTCTATAATAGTTCGATTAAAACCTGCTCCGACCACAGGTATGGTTACTGGAGATATTATTTCAATTCTATAATAGTTCGATTAAAACACTTGCTTGGACTTTGGGAACAATCACCTTGCTAAAATTTCAATTCTATAATAGTTCGATTAAAACTATGATTGAAAAGGTGTTTGGTATTGATAGTCTTTCATTTCAATTCTATAATAGTTCGATTAAAACGCCCAACGATTGTTTTATTGCCGTTTAAATATCTTCATTTCAATTCTATAATAGTTCGATTAAAACTCAAACTCGGACTGCACAAAGGGAAATATAAAGCATATTTCAATTCTATAATAGTTCGATTAAAACGAACACAAAAGTATTGTTCGCCGCGATGCAGTCATAATTTCAATTCTATAATAGTTCGATTAAAACTAAGAGGCGGTAAAGGATGAGGCAGATGTTTGGATTATTTCAATTCTATAATAGTTCGATTAAAACTTAAAGGAGCTGGGTATAGACACCCTCGAAAAGTATTTCAATTCTATAATAGTTCGATTAAAACGATATTTCCTTATAGAAAAGCCGAGAACCGATGGGCATTTCAATTCTATAATAGTTCGATTAAAACAACCGCACCGCTACCAACCGCCATATAACCTGTTAAATTTCAATTCTATAATAGTTCGATTAAAACTCGGACAACCCTGGCAATCGAATATACAACAATACTATTTCAATTCTATAATAGTTCGATTAAAACAAGTTGTTTTGCAATATAGCCGTGAAGTGCAGTATAATTTCAATTCTATAATAGTTCGATTAAAACTGCGGTGAAATGTTCCAATTTTATGAAGGCACGCCGTATTTCAATTCTATAATAGTTCGATTAAAACTTAAAGGAGCTGGGTATAGACACCCTCGAAAAGTATTTCAATTCTATAATAGTTCGATTAAAACGATATTTCCTTATAGAAAAGCCGAGAACCGATGGGCATTTCAATTCTATAATAGTTCGATTAAAACAACCGCACCGCTACCAACCGCCATATAACCTGTTAAATTTCAATTCTATAATAGTTCGATTAAAACTCACACAAGGCTTTAACCCTCAATATATACAGATAGTATTTCAATTCTATAATAGTTCGATTAAAACTGTAACCCTGCAAAAGATAATGGCAGAAAGTATTTTGATTTCAATTCTATAATAGTTCGATTAAAACTCGGACAACCCTGGCAATCGAATATACAACAATACTATTTCAATTCTATAATAGTTCGATTAAAACAAAAGGAACAAAATGCTTATATAAACCCCATCCGTTATTTCAATTCTATAATAGTTCGATTAAAACACTGAAAAGCTTCCACGCTCCAAGCTCTGTATATGAATTTCAATTCTATAATAGTTCGATTAAAACAAGAACAAAAAAATTAGAGAATAATCAAAAGATATTATTTCAATTCTATAATAGTTCGATTAAAACGCTCTGGCGAACTTTTTTGATTTTTCGGCAAACTCATTTCAATTCTATAATAGTTCGATTAAAACGCGACAATTATTATCTAATAGAGCTAAAAAAGAAATTTCAATTCTATAATAGTTCGATTAAAACAGTTCGGCCCGGATACAGCCTTCCAAGTTGAAGTTGATTTCAATTCTATAATAGTTCGATTAAAACTACTTATCGTAAGTTACTCCGCCGTGATTAACTTGATTTCAATTCTATAATAGTTCGATTAAAACAAGTCCGGTCGCAGGTAATGAATTCGACAAAAACATATTTCAATTCTATAATAGTTCGATTAAAACTGTACTCTCCGCCTTCTGCATTCACCAATACTCCGCATTTCAATTCTATAATAGTTCGATTAAAACGTATCTGGCAGAGGTTAGCGTTCGGTTTGGTTTAAATTTCAATTCTATAATAGTTCGATTAAAACGAATCAATTGATATCTGTCCCAGTCGATTACAATCGATTTCAATTCTATAATAGTTCGATTAAAACCTTAATGTGTTGAGCTGAACGACCGTTTTACTAATATTTCAATTCTATAATAGTTCGATTAAAACACAGGCAATCGAAATATTTATAGGTGGTAATGCAGGATTTCAATTCTATAATAGTTCGATTAAAACCCGTCGTTACTGCCTTGCAGCAAGGTTGTAATCCGATTTCAATTCTATAATAGTTCGATTAAAACTCCTTGCCGTGCAAGCATCAATCCTTGATTGAATCATTTCAATTCTATAATAGTTCGATTAAAACCAGATTACCAGATATCAGATTACAGAATAAAAGCAATTTCAATTCTATAATAGTTCGATTAAAACACGCTCACACAAAGCGATGAACGTGCTGAAATTTTCATTTCAATTCTATAATAGTTCGATTAAAACACAAAGTCGGATACCTTTACGCCGATGTCATATACATTTCAATTCTATAATAGTTCGATTAAAACTAAGCAGCGACCATTTAAGCCAACTTTCAAAAACCATTTCAATTCTATAATAGTTCGATTAAAACTCAATGTATACTTGCCCTTGCCCGTAATCATATATATTTCAATTCTATAATAGTTCGATTAAAACCACCCCCAAAAACGACTATTTTAGCCAGTTTTCAATATGTTTTTTACTCATTTTTACGTCGATGCAGAATAGCGTATAATCACCCGGGGTACGACGACAGACACGAATTTCACTAATTTTCACTAGTTTTTTATTTGTTTACTTCTTTTTTATGTTTCAATAAAATATTATTCAATATCAAAATCAATTTCCTTTTTATCTTTAAATTATCAATTTTGTTTATGATAAACAAAAACTGCAAAATAGGCTTAAATTTAACATAATAACACAGACACAAATTTTACATATTTTTTATATGAATGAATCTGTCTCATTCCTTTCTATTCCAATCACTTCCCTCTTTGTATAGTTTTGTGAATCAAATTGATAAAGTATTATCGAGTCTTTTTTGTTATTTATTCTATCCTTTATACCTTTTTTTATTATTTCATATTGTGTTTCCGTTATGTCTCCTTCAAATACCGAATTCTGTATCCAGATTAAATGCTTCCTTAAGAATTTTAATAGTTTTGCACCTCTTTTGGGAGCTGCATCATATACAATAATAACATACATAGACACGAATTACACGAATTTTTTAAAGTATTACTCTTTTGTATTCCAATGAATCTTTACCGAAATTTACTAATAATCCTATTTTAATTTTTGATACTGCCAAATAATTCAAAGTCTGTTTTATATTACTCGTTGTTAAATTTTCAATTGCTTTCGCTTCTCACATAGTGATGCCTTCGGCATAAAATAATTTTATTATAAACTACAAAATCTGCATAGTATTTTCTTGTCTCTTTCAAATGAAATATTATTTGAGCTAAATTCAAATTCCAAAGCATCTTTATATATCATCTCATTGAACCCTTTTCCTAAATTTTTATGCACTTCCATACAAAGACCAATAATTTTATATATTTCATCTTTATAAATTAATTCCATTTTAATGCCTTTTATATATGTAATTAGTGCAAATTCGTTAAATTCGTATCTACCACCAGACCTTAAAAGGCTTATATTCTTTTTCGCAGATAATATGTTTTATCAATTTATAACATTCCAATCTAATTAAGTGTCTGTAACTAACAGATCTTTTCAAGTTTCTATGCTTTATTGTTGTTTTCAATTTTTCATCATACTCACGTAAATAAATTTTTCTCCCTTCCTCGGTCAATAGACAATAATTCAGTTTTTTATCAAAATGCTTTTCTTGAATTTGTTTTTTATTAAGCAAACTGAAAATTATTCTGTCTGAAAGTAACGGTTTAAATATTTCCGCCAGATCTAAAGCAAGAGAAAATCTTCTTTCACCCGGTTCGTGCAGAAAGCTGATTAAAGGATTTAGTTGTGTTTTGTAAATTTCACTTAGAACTGTTGTATATACTAACGAATTACCAAATGATATTAGTGCATTTATTTCATTTGTAGGCGGTCGTTTTTCACGTTTTGTAAAATCAATCGGCTCATCAATTATTAAATTCCATGTCGTGTAATATGTTGACCTTATATTACCCTCAATTCCCATTAATTCCTTTACATCCGTAGTTTCTTTTATGTGTTTTATCAGTTCATCAATTTTCGGTATAAAGGGAGACATATCTTTGTTGCGTGCGTTATAGTAGAGAAGATTCTTCCTAATATTTTGAGCGGAGCCTTCAACAAATTTTTGAGCAATTAAAACACGTTTTTCATTATCAGTGTATGACTCAACCTGCTGTACCAACAATTTGCCGGAAACAAAAGGTTCGCGCGGATAAAAGCTGCCGCTATAGTATCCATAGTAATTAAAAAGATGAAGTGTGATTTGATTTTGCGCAAGGAAATTTAAAAACTTAGTATTAAACCTCAATTCACTAAAACAGTAGATAGCTTCAATGTCTTCAATAGGTAAGGGTTTGCGGGGCAATTTCTTCGGTTCGCTTTCTTCTAATTTTTCAACGGAAGTTTCATCTTCAACTTCAATTACGTCTTTTTCGCTTTCTTCAGGCTCTTCGCTTTCACCCGGTTCAAAGTAAAGTGTGTTTTGTCGGCGGATTAGTTTTCCACTGCTGAAAATATAGTAATTACGTTTCACTTAATTCTCAATTTCAAACTAATTTATATTTTTATAATTGGTATCTAAGTTTCGTGTTAATTCGTGAAAACTTGTCCCGATGTTTTGTATCGGGGTTCGTGTCTTTAGACGTAGCACAAATCATAATACGAGCATTTTTTACAAAAAGATTTATTAATCACATCCGGTGGTTTATCTTTGCCTAAAACAGTACTAATGGATTTTTTAATTTCATACAGCTGTACAATATCTTTCTCGGTTAGTTCTACATCAACTGTTTGCCTTAGTTTCGGATAATCAATTTTCCCTTTTACTTCTTCTATCCCTTTTTCTTTTAAAACACTTATGTAGTACTTTACTTGCCAAATATGTGTTTCCTCCATTTTATCTGATTTTTTAACTTCATGGATTGTTTTTGTTTTTGCGTCATAGTTATCAAGTACAATATTATCAATTCTGATTTCATGCTTCTTTCGTTCGTAAGTTTTATCGGAAATAAATTTACCCATGGCAACAACATCACTGTTATGCTCCATGTCTATTTTGTAAGTGAACAGCCAAAGTTTTCGCTCACAAAGAAAGTAATACGCTATTTGTGTGCCGGTCATAATGTTAATTGTTGCACAGATTACTAATCTGTGCTACACGTATTATAAAACCAAAAAATTCTTATTACAATACGAATTTTCCCAATTGTTCCATTCGGTTACCAATCCGGCGTTAACCGGATTTAATAAAACATATTTTATAACAAAATAAAGTTCTATCTCATTTCTTATCCATCTATCAAAGCTTTCATCTTGCCAAAACGAACCCTCGCGATGCAAAAGTATATTTGATTTTTTTGCCGAGATTCTTTTTATTGACTGCATTATTTTGCTTATTCCTTTATTGCCCGGCAATAGCTCAAAAACCAAATGAATATGATTGGGCATAATTGTATAACAAATTAATTTGTATTCTTTACCTTCAGGATAATGCAACGTTTCTTTACATATTTCTGTAACTTCTTTTATTCGGAGATAGTTTTTCCCATATTCGCCGCTGTCTAAAACGGAATCATATTTTTTTATTATCCGCTCGTATTTTTTACTGTCTATATTTTTAAGTCCGGAATGAATTGTTGTTAGCATTTCTTCCGGAATTGAATTTTTTAATCTAAATGTAACAAAGTACATTCCGTCATTAAAATACAGATGCGGCAAATTTCGTCTGTGTAACATAGCATTATATGTAGCACAGATTAGTAATCTGTGCAGCGATTAAATTAATTGAAATTTTGTAATACGTTTTAATTTTCCGATATACTTTTTTTCATTGAATTCTTTGTGCTGTTTCATTAATTCCCCGATTACCTGCTCTTCTTCATCCAGCAATGAACCGGCATTTATTCTTACCCAAATGTCGTGGTATTGTTCTCTTGTAAAAGCATTAAGTTGATTTATATTTCCCATGCCGATGCCTTTTAAAATGTGAATTGTTTTAGATTATAAAAAAATTAAAAACCAATAAAATTAATGTTTTTATCAATTTTGCTAACCAACCCGGATTCGTAACTGTAGATATTTTTATAATAATTTAACATTAAAAAGCCATATTTTTCATCACCATCTAAAGTATAATGTTTTAAAATGTTATATTCGTTTGGATTTTTCCAAATATTGAAGATAAACTTTGACATTATTGAAGACATTATTTTTAAGTTAATTTTTTGTAAAATGAAATCGTCGATTTTATTTCTAATAATTTCCTCATAAATTTTCCATACTTCAAATCCATCAATAAAATTATCAGTAAAAGGAGAAATGAAATTTTTTAGAAATTCGATTTCACTGTTTGTAAAATATTTTGTTTTAATTTTAAGGGGAACAAAAATAGAAATAGAATTATTTTTTATTAACTTAAATGAGCTGCTAACCGATTTAAAATCATTAGCTACTATAAAAGAGATAAACTCTGAGAGTTGGCCAGCAAGATATTTATTTTCATTATCTTTATTAATTTGTTGAAATACCAACTGATAATATAAATCGAATTCCTTTTCACTTAATATCTCAAAATATTGTTGAGCAGATAAATGTAGACGATACCTTAAATCATTTCTATATATTTTGCTGGCATCACCAGTGCTAAAAATATAAAGTTTAGCCCCCAACTTTTTTGCATTTCTATTTATTCTTCCGGCAATCTGCTCTTCCGAATCAATTATTGATTTATCCTTAAATCCAATATCCATATCAATATCAACACCGGCTTCAATAACCTGAGTCGAAATTACAATTGTTTTCCCGATATAATTTTTCTTTTTTAGATATTCAATTATTTCTCTTCTTCTTGGTTCTAAAATAGTCCCCGAAATTAAGAAAACTTGGTATTCTGGAAATAAATTTGAAGACGTTAAAAAATCGTAAAATTCATAAGCTCTTTTTTTTGTAACAAATTCTACAATTGTTTTAACAGACCCATTTTCTTTAAAATAATGCTCCGATACATCCAAAATTTTTTCTAATAATATATTTTTGGAAAACGGTTGTCCAAAAATTGATGTATTAATTTCAACTCTTTCTGAAAAATTCGGATTTTTAAAATATTCGTCTCGTTTCTTATTCAGATAAATAAACGAATCATTTGCTTTCCCTTTAATTAATAGCTTACTTATCTGTGGTAATGTTGCCGACATAATTAAAAATGTAATATTATAGAAAGCACTAAATTGCTTTATCAAATAATTTATTTTATCCCATTCGGTTGGTGCATAAGATTGAATTTCATCAATAATGACAATGGAATTTGATAACCTATGCAGTAAATAAGTTTTCTCTTTCTTTGTAGAAGTTAGAATATCAAAGAAAGTTACATGAGAGACTAAACTAATTGGAAAGTTTATAAATAAAGAATCGATATAATTCAATTTGTCGGAGCCATAATTAGAATCATCATTTGTCCTATTAAAAGATGCTTTTGAATGAATCTCAACAATATCTTTTTCGCTAAGTTGAAGATTATTTTTTATAGAATCAAATGTTTGCGTAATTAATGTGGTGAATGGGAAAACATAAAATATTTTTGAAATATCCTTTCTTTTTAGAAACAATTCAGATAAAAACAAAAGTGATAAATTTGTTTTCCCAGATCCTGTAGGAGCTTCAAGATAAAATAGTTTATTTTCAAATGATTTTCTAATCTCATCTATTACGTTTGCAGATAAACATTGACGAAGTAAATTAAGGTTTTTATTATTTTTCTCTTCTAATTCTTTAATGAAAATAGAATTATAAAAATTATATTTGTTATATAAATCATTATTGTAACTGATCGCCTTAACATTTTTAATGATTTTCTCATTTAATTTTTTGCCAAGCATTCCAAAATTGTTTACTTTTATCCCTGACATAAATTCATTTGTTGCGTAATAATCTGCCGCAGTTAATAAAGATGAATTTAATTTGACTAACGAAAAAGGAAGAAAACTATTTTTAATGATTTTTGAAATACTCAGTATCTTGTCATAATTATTTTCCATTAATCTCCAAAATAATTCAATATCAACTGTCACAAAAGGTTTAAACTTGCAAACATAATCGACTAATGTTTTTTGTTTAACAACATCAAACTGAAATACATCCGGATTATTTAACTGACCATGATGTTGTGAAATCGATAGAACAAAAAGAATATTAAGATAATAAAGCAAAATCTTCGCCCTATTATTAAAATTACTTTGATAAATCTGATGAATTTGGTAAGATAGAAAAAGAAGAGAACTCAGTATTGAATGTTTTGTCTGAATGCCGTTTCTTTTTTCTTGAAAATTATCATTTAGCATTTTATGAATTTGAAAGTTTTCATTTATTTTGCCGAAATCATGAAAATAAATAGTGTTGACAAATGATTCTTTAATAAAATCAAAAATTACCTCGTCATCAAACCCTTCGGCTTTCACAAACTCAGTTATTTGTAAATCTACAATCTTATCTAATCCATTGACCGAAACTAATTTTTGAAAATATTTAAGCGTTAAATCAGTGTGTTCAGAAAGAAGCTCTCTTTGTAACGGATTATCCTTTCGGTGTGCAAAATAGTTTTTATTATCCGTTAAAATATTTTCCAGTTTATAAAAATCGTTAAATAATATTTCTGAAAAAGTTCTCATTATCAAAATAGCTGAATTATTTTATTGAGAGAATTAATTTTACAGAGTCCGTCAATATCGAATGTTGGTTTTAATTTATAATTTGAATAACTAAAATTAGCTAGTTCATAGTTACCGGTTATCTGATTAAATCCAATTGGTAACCTTTCGAAATAAGCAAATTCTTTCCCAAAACCATTTTTTGTTAAATCAAGCTCTATATCAAAACCGATAGGGATATTTTCTTTTAAAGTATCAGATGAAGTTTTAACAAATATAGAATCGATTATAAATTTCTCAGTTGGCTTAAAACTCTCGGTAAAATTTTCTGTCTCAAAAAAATTTTCCCACCATAACTGAAAATCATTTTTGCCAAGGTAGGGGATAAATTCGGAAATATCATTTTTTAGATTTTCATATAATTGTTTTTCTATTTCATTTTCTAAATTTAGCTTTATATAAATTCGAAAGTTTGGAGCAATCAATATTTGTTCTGTAATAATTAGGGTTCCACCATCCAAATTAGCATAGCCGACACTATTATTATATTTTACAATAGTTTTGTTATAAGTTCCTTTATCACTATTCAGCGGCTCAATTGCTATCTTTATACTTTCAAACTTTTCCCAGTATTGCGGAAAACTTTTATTTTTAACGTAAGCTTGATAATAACCTTCCAAGCCGACAATTGCTCCCAAAATTCCTAACAATGCCGGTTTATGAATGATATTATAAGTAAAATATATTCCTTCGTTAGTATCCGGTTTCTTAAGAAATCCAAATTGTGCTTTAAAATCAATTGAAACTAATTTAATATTCATAACTAAATCTCATCTTCATTAATGATATTTTTGAATACTATTTTATCTGATTTTTCTAACCCAATAATTTTAGTTGTTACCGGATTATAAAATACTTCGACTTGTTCAAGATCATTACTTACTTGCGAAATTATTTTACTAACTTCTTCCAGATTGATTTGAACCTGACCGTTTATTTTTTCAACAGTAATAAACTCAGTTAAACTTGGAAGAACTTTTTTTGAATCTTTATTCAGTTGAATCCAAATAGTTGCTTCATTTTCTGACCCAATTTTTCGCGAAGAGTCTAATGCAGTTACACTGTTATTAAATGCTTCTTTCAATTTCATTATATCATCACTGGAAAGAAAAGATTTTTCATTCTCATCTTTATCCTTATTTATCATTTCATAAAACTCATCAGTATTTTTAGGATTAATGGAGAAATGAAAAACATAATGGCCCTCTTTTAAATTGGTTTGATTTCCGATAGTTGACATTCCTTTTTCATCCGACCCTTCCTTACCTGGATTTCTAAAAGGGGAAAGAATATCCTCAGTATAAATATCATTTTCAGGATATTTATTCACACCGTGATTTATCTGAACTGGTCCGTGAATTGAAATACTTTTTTTCTCAATATCTTTTCCTTTCGGCGCAAATGTAGCTCCAAAAAGCTTAACATCAATACAACTTAGCAAATCATATAGTAATTCTATTTTTTCTATTTTACTAATTTGTTTACCATTAAAAACGTTACTATAAGCTTCATCAAGTGCCATTGGATTTAATGATTCATTATATCTTTTTACTATAAGTAATTTTTCTTCAGGATTGTTTTTCCTAATAAAATCCTTAATTGCATATTTAAGTGCTTTATCAGTTGAATAAACAACTCCATCTGGCAATGTTCTCGGATGATGTGTAAAATCAGCATTAAAATTTGAGTTAATTGATTTTAAAATTACTGCCCCAAATACTCTGTTATTAAATTTTGTAGTTTCCATTTTATCTCCTATTTATTAATTGTTTTCTTTTCAAGTAATAGACAATTAGAGAAGTACCCAGCTAGAATTATCGGTAAAAGTGATTTTATCTCTTTTTCACAATTGTAACCAAGCACTTCACTCGCAAGTTTTTCAAATTTGGTATAACCGAAATTTAATGAATGTTTAAATTGTTCAATTCCCCTTGTAATCATCATCTTAAATAGATTAGGATCATTTTTGGAAATGTACGGTTCAAGCAAAGCGTGTGTTCTATTTGCAGATTGACTTTGAAAAATTATATAATAAATCAGTTGTCCAGCAGCAAATGCAAAGAAATTATCATCGTTTGGGAGATGCTTTTCATCATCCGTGATAACTTCTTTTAATTGAGTTAAATACTCTGGTATTATTGAAGACATATTCAGACCTCCGAAGTTTTTATTAGTTTTATCAAAAAATTTATTTATTGAAAAAAGTATGTTTAGTTTTTCTTTGATTCTGTTGTTACTATATCTACTATTAAAATTATTATTTCTTTTTATTTCATCTAATAATTGAGATATTATAATTTTGTAAAACACCGAACCAGTAATTGCATTCCTTTTTGATTTATATATGAAATCGTAAAAGCTTTTTCGGTAATTTAATAGATTTTGAAATGTCGTTGGATAAAAGTATTTTGATTCAATTTCACTGAAATAATTGAGAGACTTAAGTCCAAAAATTTTATAAACAATACTTATTTCAAATTGAAAAATATTTTTAATTTGAATATCAGAAACATCTTCTATTTGCATAATATTTTCTAAAGTTATCCCAACAGTTTTGTAATTAAAAGATGAAACGAAATCAAAATCATTTAATACAATCCCACTCTTAGTATTACTCCAATTAATTAGATAATAATTAGTTATATCATTTTCCCTATTGATTGCGAATAATTCTTTAATAATGTTATGAAAATTAACTACTCCTTCTCTTGAGTATAATCTAATAACTTCATTGTTTAATTCTTCCTTTTCAATAAATAAAGGAAAAGGATTTGGTAATTTTCTCGGTTTACTTTTTAATAACTTTTCAAATCTAAAAAGATTGATTGCATCCTTTTGATTAATTCGATTATTAACATTAAATCGTGATGTTTGATGCCTCATATAGATTTTTTTTCTGTTTGCCCCATTTAGGAAACCACTTAGTCCAAAAATTTCATCGTTATCGCCGATAATGTTATAATCATCTTTGACATAAATCCTTTCACTTAAGTAATTGTTATATGCATTTATTATTATTTCGGATGGTACATTAAAATAAATTTTAATATAATCACTTCCCTTTATTATCTTAAACTTGTTATCATTTTTTATTAGGTCAAATAGTTCAGTTTGTGAAAAACGACTAATATTATCGAATAATTCTTTAACATCATCATTAACGAATTTATTGGCCGTTTTATAATATTCTTGTAATCGTGATTTTGCCAGTTCAATAACCTCTTTTTTAAACCAAAGAATGTAGGGAGACGCTGAGTGTATTTTCCTACTAAAATCCAACGCCTTATTTATTGTAATTGGTGCTGAGACATATTCATATTTTGCAAAATCCTCATTGCATTCAACAATCAGCTCTTTATCACCATCGTCTTTTTCAAAGCATTGCCCTTTTTTATTAAACACAAAACTTTTATAGCTTTCCTTATCTACCTGTTTATTTTCATTTATATCAAATATAATATGTAATCCTGGTGCTGGATTTATATTCGCGGTAAAATAATCAGGATCAATTGACTTAACAAAATTTGAAATCTCTTTTATCACATCCCACCTCCAATTCTTATTTATTCTTTTCGTGTAAATTCGTGTCCAGCTCCGCCACGTGACTCCCAGAGACACTAATTTCACTAATTGCACTAATTATGTTTATTGCACCAATTATGGTTGTATTCACGAATTGTTTTAAAAACTAATTCGTCTCAACCAAGCCGAATCCGAGACTATTTTTTTCGCCGAA
>CAZAOG010000083.1:0-12382 GCA_964486645.1 uncultured Ignavibacteriaceae bacterium
ATAATAGCTATGGACGAAGTCCATAGGAAGAAAAGAACAAACCGAACCGAACTGCTGTTTTGTGCGAAAGACACCCAAAATTATTATGAATTATGATTTACAATGTTATAAATACGTTGTTGGATATTATTTTTCTTCAATTTTATTGTTTTTTTAAGTATCATAGTTGGTTTTTATTGCAATCTCATAAATTTTCTTTATCTGTTCAATAGCTTTGGTCACGGAGATATTGGAATTATTTTTTCAAGAAGTTTTTCAAGTTCTTTGTATAGAAAGCAAGAAATAAAGGAGATACAAATATGTTATTCTATTCTTTCTTTAAGTCTATGATAAATAGACCGTATTAGCAATCTGTTTTTGATATACGAAAGGCTTTCTCTATTATCTGTATGCTGAGACTACCGCCTTTATTTCGTTTTTTTCTTACAAACATATCATTGAAATATAGCGGGACACCCATTTTTGCAATATTTATCACTGTAAGTTATTGAGTTTTAATAACTTATTTTTTCTGCTTTTTAAACCGCACAAAACAGGAAATAATGATGATTTTAAATTGAAGTGAACTGCGAAGCAGTTGAATTCATAATAGCTATGGACGAAGTCCATAGGAAGAAAAGAACAAACCGAACCGAACTGCGACAGCAGTTCAATTAATTTTTTAGAATTATTATTCTTTTTGTTAAAAACAAAAGATAATTAATATGTCAAATTTCAAAAAACTCAGCATTCCAAAATTCAACTGCGTCCGTCTTCGTCCGGCAGACTGATTTGCCTATATGAACTTTGTTAAGTTTGAAGAGTTGAAATACAATTATTTATAAATATTGTATTATTTTTCACTATAGGGAAGAATAGTTTAAAAAGTGAAATAAATATGCCTTTATTTAATCTTTTAATTTTACGGAACATAAAATAAAATGCATGGCAAGAATCAAACATTCTTTGACAAAGTTTACAAGATCGTAGAAAAAATACCGTACGGGAAAGTTACAACCTACGGAGATATCGCGGAAGCATGCGGAACGCGTGCCGCGGCTCGAACAGTCGGCTGGGCGTAAAACGGCGCAAAAGAATCGGGCTTGCCTTGTCACAGAGTAGTAAACAGATTCGGAGCGCTAACGGGCAGATTGCATTTCGGTGAAATATCAATTATGGAAGATCTGTTAAAATCAGAGGGAATAGAATTTGACAAAGACGGTTGCGTGATAATGGAAAAATATTTATGGATTCCGTCCGAGATAAAATGAATTTATAAAATTGTATTTTTAAGACTTTTTATCTTCAGACGATACTTCTATTTGTAATATCTGGAAATCTTAATGGAAGAAACACCCGATTCGATTTTAAAATATATCCTTTTAGTGGTTTCATCAAAATTAGGAGTTCTATACAAGCCGCTTTTAATTTTGTTAAATCCGCTGAATTTTTTTGAAGATAAACTTATATCCGAGTCAATTTCACTGCCAACCGATTCGGGAATTGAAATACTCATAGATGACGCACCGGCATCAATAATTATTTTTGTTTCCGTTTTAGGTACGCCTAATTTTAGCTCGAGTGAAGCCGCTCCCATTTCAATATTTAATATTGAGATATTGAAGGGCGTAAGATCAAAGTCCATAGCACTGGCACCCAAATTAAAATCCAGTATCCAGGAAGGATTTTTATTCAATTCGATGGCGGTTCTGTTTCTGAAATTCTTTCTGAACCAGCCAATATTGTTTTGTTTCCCCCAAAAATTTATAATTGCGTAATTATTGTCTCTGATTTTAAAGCTGTAGTTATATTTAGTACCTTCTGAATTGACAAAAAACAATTTTTTTGTGCTTTGTTTTATCTTAAACGCGCCTGCACCTGAATTAAAATATAACTTTACTGTTTTGTAAGAAGGGTCGTAATCTTCGGAAAAAGTAGCGTAGTTTGTCTCATTGCTAATAACCGAACTTTGATCATTATCGTCCCATGCAAGATCATTAGTAAAAAAATATCTTGCCGAACTGAATCCTGCAAAAATTGTAACGGCTAAAATAACAGCTGCTAAACCGCTAAAGAAACTTTTGAAAACAGAGCCTTTGACTAAAAGAGCGAGACCTAAAAGTACAATAAAAGCAGGCCAGAATTTCCATAAATTGTAAAATTCATAATTTAAGGAACCGAAATTATTTAGAAGTATAAGGAGTCCTAAAGTAATAAAAAAGGTACCCCAAAAAATAGATTTTGTTTTCATTATTTTACCGTAAAATTTAATTATTTCTGGATTTAAATATTAACGCTACACCTAAAGCAATAAAAATCAATGGCCAGAAAGCGTCGAAGGAAATAAAATTATCGAATAATAAAAGTACACCTACCACAACAAGAATACCGCCGAAGATATACGAAGTTCTTGTTTTATTATTTTCAAATTTTTCTTCTTTCTTTTCGGTTGTTTCGGATTTAGTATCTTGTTCAGAAGTTGAAGTTGTGTTCGTATTATTCTCAAAAGTAAACGGCGCTTCCGGAATAATAATCCAAAGAAGTATATAGGCAAGTATTCCGGCACCGAAGAACAGTGCTAAAACAAAAATAATTCGGACAATTACAGGGTCAATTTCAAAGTACTCTGCAATACCTCCCGCAACACCTCCTATCATTCTGTCATTTCTGGAACGATACCATTTTTTCTGCATTTTTTACTCCTCAGTAAAAGAATTTTATTATTCAATTTGCAAAATATATTTATAAATGTATAAATCTATTGTTTTGTTATGAATGGTAAATTATATACACATTTGGGTAAATGTTAAGATTGATGGGGAATAAAAAGAGCTGAAATTTAGCATCTAAAGAAAGTTTTTTTGACGCTAAATATAACTTGCCTGTTGGCAAGAATAATGGGGTTATTCAGTAATCTTTTTTACATATTATAATTTTACTGAGCTTCACGAAGTGATCCATATGGGCTAAAGCCCAGGGGTTGGGACTGTTTTGTTTTCCCCCGCCATAAATGGCGGGGTTATAAACCTTCTTCATTCTTCACTTATCTGACATACCTGCATCGCGGTTAGTAAGAAGAAAAAATTATTCTGTTATTTTTTCTTGTCAAAACTTTTCATTAAAAATTTTAATCCAGTAATGTATTAATAACTCCGCCATTTAGGGCGGAGACATTACAAAGGGAAAGAACAAGGGCTTTAGCTCATATACTTAAAGCCGTACTTCTTTATAAACTCATCATATTCTTCAGCATAACTTTTCTTTTTGTGATGTTCTTCTTGGCTTCCGATATATTTTCTTACGGCTTCTACTTGTGATTCACTGATCGAAACCGCGAAATATTCATCCGCCCACTCAAACTTTGTTTTTGTGATTTTATTTTTATTTATCCAAAAAGAAGATTCACCTTTTATCAATTGTGAAACTTTTGAAATACTCTGATCAACACCAAGCGATATTAAACAATGTATATGATTTTTATGAGCATTTATTTCATTGATAAATATATTTTTTTCTTTGGCATTTTCTTTAATATGATTTATCAATTTAGTTTTTACATCACGAACCAATAGAGGTTCTTTGTTTTTGGTACCGAAGACTGCGTGAACCCAAATTCTTACATAAGACATTTTATTTTTCTCCTTTCTTCCTATTGGGCTAATGCCCAGTTTTTTCGCCTGGTACTATTTTTGTCCCCACCGTAAATGGTGGGGTTATTGCTTCTGTTATTTCTTTGCTTATACATAATAAACTACGGATTTATCGAATAATTCTTTTCCATTTTGTTAAATCCTTTAATTATGTTTTTTTTACATTAGTTGTTATTATAACTCCGCCCTTTAGGGCGGAGGTATTAGAATCCCAAAAAGATCGGGCTTTAGCCCAAGTTTGTTTGTCCGTAAGTTATTTGTCATCGTCAGTAATGACGGGGTTATTGTCTTGTTCTTTTTTCGCTATGTAACGAAACAAAAAAGAAACTAATAAATTGCAATGTATATCATTAATATTAAATCAATCTGCCAAATCGGCATTCATCTTTTCAAGAAGTTTTAATTTCTTCCAGTACATGTCCGTCATATTTTGAATTTCGGCAATTACATCTTTGTTTTCTTCATTAAAAAGATGTTTGAATCTGCCTTGGAGTTTTAAGCATTCTTCAACCGGTACTTTTTTCTTTGGGAAATGATTTATCTTATACTTTCCGTGTTCAACTTCGTAAAGCGGGAACAGGTTGCTTTCTACTGTTAGGCGAGTCTCTTCTATTGACTTGGAAGGTTCGGTTCTGTGTCCGGGGGGACAAGGACCGTCAATCATCAATAATTTAAAACCTTTTATTGAAATTGCTTTTTCAATTTTCGCTCTTAAATCTTTTAAATATGCAAGAGAAGCAGTAGCAACAAATGGAATATTATGCGCGGCTATTATTCCGATTAGGTCCTTCGGCCAAGTTTTTCTAAAATCGGTACCCGGATTTGTGGTTGTGGATGCACCGAAAGGAGTTGCTGTGCTGGATTGAATGCCTGTATTCATATAAGCACCGTTATTGTTGCAAATGTAGAGTAAGTTTTCACCTCTTGTAGCGGCACCGGAGAGAGATTGAAGTCCGATATCAAAAGTACCTCCGTCGCCTGCAAGAACAACAACATTTGTGTTCTTTTTTCCCTGCCTGTCCAAAGCGGCTCTTATTCCCGTTGCAGTTGCCGGTGCAGCGGCAAAAACGGTGTGAACAACATTACCTTTAAGTTCATTTAACGGATAAGGTCCGGCTATAATTGAAAAACAACAGGCGGGAACAACATAAACGGTATTTTCACCGAGTATACTTGATAAGTGTCTTACTAAAAGCGACCAGCCGCATCCTCTGCAGCTTAATGCGCCGGAAAAAACTTTTTCGTCTTCTATTAAAAAATTAGGGTTAATTTGTCCCATCAAATTCCTCTTTTCAAATTTTATAATTTCTATTTAAAGTTCGTTCAATTTAAACTTTATCGTTCGATTACATTTGTTTTATTCTTTCATAAACTGCTATGAATCAATCCAGATAATTTCATCGTTTTTTATTTTACAGGTTTCAATAATATTTTCAATTGTTGTGGGCGGAACGTCTCTGCCGCCAAGTCCGGCATACACTCCCTGTATTTTGTAATTCTCTCCGTAAAGTGCGCGTCTCATTTCCTGCATTAGTGCGCCTTCGCTGTCGCCGAGAAAATTTCTGTCAATCGTAATTATCTTACAATTGTCTTTTTTAATATTTGATTTCGATAAAACATTTAAAATCGATTTTCTGGGGAATGGCTTAAAGAGTCTTATTTTTAACAAACCTACTTCGGGGTGCGATTTTATTACCCCTCTTACCGTAGTAGTTATGGTGGAAAGTGTAACCAATATTTGTTCCGTGTTTTTGTTAATATTCACAGCTTCCACAGCAGCGTACTTTCTGCCGAAATATTTTTGAAATTCACTTCCGATTTTGTCTGTAAGGTCTTCAACTTTTATTACATCGTTCCAATATGCACGGTTAAAATTACTGTAACTATCCGGGGCAACAAGTCCGCCAAAAGCTTTGGGATTATCAATATCAATTTCGTTCCCGGTAATTTTTTTAGCCGGTAAAAATTCATCAACCAGGTCTGCATCCGGCACCCAAATATTTTCGCTTGTATGACTTTGATAAAATGCATCGAGCACCATCATTACGGGGATGTTCAATTCTTCCGAAATTCTATATGATTGAATTATACCGTCCAGAACTTCCTGTGAGCTTTCTCCGTAATATTGAATCCAGCCCGTGTCTCTCTGCGAAATCGAATCGGTTTGGTCCGACCAAATGTTCCAGGGAATGGAAGGCCTTCCAACGTTGCAAATAACAATGGGAAGTCTGAAATGAGCAATTGCGTGTAAAACTTCGTGAGCGTAAAATAAGCCCTGTCCGCTTGTTGCGGTAAAGACTCTTTCACCTACTAACGCAGCGCCCATAGCGGCGGCAAACACCGAGTGTTCACTGTCCATATTTATAAAAGTAGCGTCTAACTTTTTGGCAGCTACACGAGCGGAAAGTTCTTCTATAATTGAAGTTTGCGGGGTTATGGGATAAGCAGGGATAACCGTAGCGTGGCAGAGTGCGGCACCTTCGGAAGCGGCAAAATTTCCTTTAAGTACTTTTTTATGGTGCCTGGTATATTTTTGTAATTTTTCTTTTTTATTTTCAACCATTAATTGACTCATTTACTACCTCTTCCATTATTAAACTTATAGCCGAGCAAGGGCATTCATTAAAACAAATACCGCAGCCTTTGCAATAATCATAATCAATTCTCAGCCTGTTGTGTTCATCAATATGAATTGCCGCATCCGGACAATAATTATAACAATTACCGCAGCTGTAACAATCGCCGCAATGCAGACATCTTTTCGACTCTTCGAGAATTTCTTCTTCGGTAAGTCCCTTAACAACCTCGGTAAAATTGCCGGTGAACGATTTTATTTCTTCAACAGGGTTATCGTGTCTTACAGTGGGTAAATAGTAATTATAATTTATATCAGACGGCAAAACAACATTAGCCTTGTTTTGTTTTTCTATATGATTTTTATTATTTAAGAATGCAAAAACTTCATCCGCAACGTGATTGCCGCTACCTATTGCTTCGGTAACCGTACCGCCCCAAGCCATATCGCCGCAGCAGAAGACAGGTTTAGTTGATTTAAAATCAATCTTACCCTGTTTCGGATTTACATTTTTATCGGAGAAAACGAATTCATCAAAAGATTGTCCTATTGCCGAAAATACTTTATCAACTGTTAAAACTTTTTCAGAGCCTTCAATTTTTACGGGACGTCTTCTCCCGGATTCGTCAGGTTCGCCGAGTTTCATATCAATAAAAGTAACGTCAATTTTTCCGTTACCGTTTTTGGTGTAGCTTACAGGTGTTGTTAAAAATTTAATGCCGACTCCCTCGTCAATTGCTTCTTCAACTTCGTGAGGGATGGCAGGCATTTCATTTTTTGATCTTCTGTAGTAAATAGTCGGTTTAGCACCTAATCTTAAAGTCGTTCTTGCAACATCTATTGCCGTATTACCGCCGCCGATAATTGCAACGTCGTCACCAACCGCAACGTTATAGCCGTTTTCTTCCAATTTAAATTCACGTAAAAATTTAATTCCGTCTGTAGATAGTTCTTCACCCGGTATATTCATCTTTCCGCTTTTATGCGATCCTACGGCAGAAATAATTATATCAAAATCATTTTCTAATTCATTAACCGTTACTTTTGAATTTAATTTAATCTCAACACCTTGCTCTACAATTGCATTTATTTCTTTATCGAGGACGCTTTGAGGAAGTCGGAACTCGGGGATACCGGTTCTCATCATTCCGCCTGCGTAGGGAAGCGCTTCATAAACCGTAACCTCATAGCCTTTTTGTCTTAATCTTAAAGCAGCCGTTAAACCCGCGGGACCCGAACCGATAACCGCAATTTTTTCAATATGCTTTATGGGTTCAGCGTAAAATTTTCTTTCAATACCTTTGTCGCCTAAAAATCTTTCAATTGCTCCTATATTTACTCCGCTGTCCAATTCAATTCTGTTACAATTCTGCTGACAGAAATGAGGACATACTCTTCCGCAAATCGAAGGGAACGGGTTGAATTTGTAAATGGTTTCAAAAGCTGCGTCAAAAAGGGCTTCGGATGTTTGTTTAACGAATAATCTTACGTCGGTACCGGCCGGACAGTTTGTTGTACAAGGCGCGGGTCTTTCTTCGTATTTGGGTGTTAAAACTCTCCAGTTACCCGTCTTATTTGCCGACATAGGTTTATTCCAAGCCGAGAAATTATCAATTGGAACTTGATTGCTTTGTCCGTTATTTTTGTGAATGATTACATGCGTATCATCATCTTTGTCTAAAAGAAGTGACAGATAACCCGAATTATTAGATGAACTAATAAGACTTTCAGCAGCCAACTTTGAAGATTCCGCGTTTTGTTCGGGTTTTGAAGGAACATTTTCGGAGATTATTTTGGAAGCAATGTTAATATCAACATTTAAAATTTTTATTATTGCTCCTATCATTGCAGCATTCACAATCGGAAGTGCTTTTGTGCCCAATCCTAAATCCAACGAAATTTTTGTAGCAGGAATAGTATAAATATTTTTTGTGTCAATATTTATATCTCCGATTTTTGAATTGGTATTCAACAGAATTGCACCGTCTTTTCTTAAACCGTTCAACACGGGTACTTGTTCGATTAAAGTTTCGTCAAATACAACTACTAAATTAGGGTTATAAATATTACTTCTGTTTAATATTTGTTCTTTCGATACTCTGAGAAATGCTTGGATAGGTGCGCCGGTTCTTTCAACGCCGAAAGCAGGAAAGGCTTGTACTTGGTAATCGCCGATTTTACTGAAAATTTTGGCAAGTATTTCAAATGCCGTTACCATACCTTGTCCGCCGCGGGCATGACCACGTATTTCAATCATAATTGAATATTTCCATTTGTTTTAGAAGAAAATTTCTTTACTTTCATTTATTATACAAATTTCAACATAACATAAAAAAATGTACATAGCAAAATGACAAAAAACATACCATCAAAAATACTTGGAAACGGCTTGTTTTTTGACCTTAATTCTCAAATTTGATAGATATCCTAACTTATTTTTCCCTAATTATATAAAAGTTTATATATTTATTCGGATAAATTCAAGACTTAAATGATTATTTGTGAAACTTGTAAGTAATCCGTTAAAGTATGATTTTTAGATACTCAACAAAAGATTTTAATAATTAGATAAAATAGATGAAAATATTAGTTTGTCAGATTGATACAATTGTCGGCGATATTAAAGGCAACAAAGCAAAAATATTGGAAGGCTATAAAAAAGGATTGGAAGATAAAGTTGATTTGGTAGTTTTCCCCGAACTGGCTTTACTTGGTTATCCGCCCCTTGACTTGATAGAAAAAAAAGAATTCAGAAATGCTGTACTTAAGGCGGCAGATGAAATAGCCGCACAGACAAAAAACACAGGTTTATTATTCGGGTCAATTACAGAAGACAATGATCACATCGGTACGGATGTCCATAATTCCGCATTGCTGTGCTTCGATGGAAAAATACGGTTTGTTCAGAATAAAACCTTAATACCCAACTACGATGTTTTTGACGAAATGCGTTATTTTGACCCGGCTAAAAATGTAGATATTTTTGAATTTAAAGGCGAGAAATTAGGCATATCGATATGCGAAGATATTTGGAACGATGCCGATTACTGGTGCATAAGAAGGTACAGCGACGACCCGGTTAACAGATTAATTGAAAACGGCGCAACAATTTTATTAAATATATCTGCAAGTCCTTATGCTTACAGAAAAAGAGAAGACAGAAGGGAAATGCTCTCGGTTTTAACCAAAGGGAATCATCTTCCGCTTATTTATGTTTGTTATGTTGGCGGACAAACGGAGTTGATTTTTGACGGTGCAAGTATGTGTTTTAACGCAAACGGTGAACTGGTAAAAATGGGTAAATTCTTCGAAGAAGATTATTTCGTTTTTGATACCGATGAAAATTATCCCGAAATTGAGAAGGTTGAAAGATGCTTTGAAGAAGAAATAATTGATGCAATTACATTCGGGCTGAGAGAATACTGTAAAAAATTAGGTTTCAAAAAAGTATTAATCGGACTTAGCGGCGGAATTGATTCTGCAATAGTCACCTATTTTGCAGTACGAGCCTTGGGCAATGAAAATGTAAATGTAATAATGATGCCTTCCGTTTATTCAAGTAAAGGAAGTATCACGGATTCTGAAAAATTAATAAATAATTTGGGTATTAAAGCAAATGTAATACCCATTCAGCCGTTATTTGAAAATGCTTTGGACAATTTAAAACCTTTATTTAAAGATACTCCTGAAAACATAGCGGAAGAAAATCTGCAGGCTCGAATTAGGGCGCTGTATTTGATGGCTGTATCAAACAAATTTAATTATTTACTTTTGGCTACGGGTAATAAATCGGAATTGGCTATGGGTTACTGTACGTTATACGGCGATATGTCGGGCGGTTTAGCCGTAATAGGCGACCTGTACAAATCCGAAGTTTACTCTTTGGCAAAATACATTAACAAAGAAGAAGAAATAATACCAATTGAAATAATAAATAAAGAACCTTCAGCCGAGTTAAAAGAAAATCAGAAGGATCAAGATACCCTGCCTCCATACGATTTTTTAGATAAAGTATTAAAAATGTATCTTGAAGACAACAAAGAATGCGAAGAGATAAAATCTTTACTCGGTAGCGATAAAAATGTAAACGGCATATTAGCCCTTGTTGATAAAAACGAATATAAAAGAAGGCAGGCTGCTCCTGCATTAAGAATTTCTACTAAAGCCTTTGGTTACGGAAGAAGATATCCAATTGTTCAGGGTTGGAGAAAAAACTAAGTAAATTCTTAAATTCACTTTCTACAAACAAAATAATTATATGAAGAAACAATTATTGAAGGTACTATCAATATTTTTAATTGTAGTATTCAATGTTTTCGGTCAGCCGTTAACCAAAGATGTAATACAAATAAAAACTTTTAATTCTTTTGATAAGATCTATCAAAACAGTGAATTTTTATTAGCCGTAAAAATTAATGTGGATGAAGGCTGGCATATAAATTCCAACACACCCAACGAAGATTATTTAATTCCTGCAAAGTTGAGTATTTTATCCACAGACGGAATTATTGAAAAAGTTGAAAAAATATCATATCCGAAACCGGAGGATATTAAACTTTCATTCTCAAAAAATCCGTTATCGGTTTGGCAGGGAGAATTTTTAATCGGCGCCAAATTAAAACTGAAGGATGATGTAAAACCCGGAAAATACAAACTGATTGTTAATCTAAATTATCAGGCTTGTAACGACAATACTTGTCTTGCGCCGAACAGCATTGTCGATACATTGGAAATTGAAGTAGTACAAAACACCGTTCCTTCAAATAAAATAAATCAATCGCTGTTTAATTCCCTTAATTTGACCGTTGACAACGCAATAACTACCGACGATAGCGGTTCTATTTATGATATGCTGGAAAGCAACGGATTTTTATTGGGATTGTTATTCGTTTTTATTGGCGGACTTGCTCTTAATTTAACTCCCTGCGTTTATCCATTAATTCCCGTAACCGTCGGTTATTTCGGCGGACAAAGTGAGGGTAATACTAAAAAGTTATTTTTCATGGGATTATTGTTTGTCCTTGGCATGTCTTTAACATATTCGGTAATCGGCGTGGTAACTTCTCTTACAGGCGCTATTTTCGGCTCTCTGCTTCAAAATACTTATGTAATTATGTTCATTATTCTTGTTTTTATTGTAATGGCATTGGGAATGTTCGGCGCTTATGAATTTAAATTACCCGATAGCTTGGTTGCCAAAGCAGGCGGTGCAAAAGGCGGAATGTACGGAGCTTTTTTTATGGGGTTAACTTTGGGAATTGTAGCCGCGCCCTGCGTCGGTCCCTTTGTAATCGGTTTGGTAACATTAGTAGCTGCAAAAGGTGACCCGTTATATGGCTTTACTATGTTTTTTGTTCTTTCTCTCGGTTTGGGATTGCCGTACTTATTCTTGGCAATTTTTTCCGGAAAGATTAAAAAACTGCCGAGAGCAGGGGAATGGATGGACTCGGTAAAACATATTTTCGGTTTATTGTTATTCGGGATTGCGCTTTATTTTCTTTTACCGCTCCTTCCTAAATCTATTTCGGGTTATGTAATTCCCGTATTTTTAATTATATCCGCTTTTTATATTTTATTTATTGATAAACTTGCTAATAACATTAAAGGTTTTAGAGTATTTAAAATTGTGTTTTCAGTAATAATCTTCGGAATCGGAGTTTATCAAATAATTCCTTCAAAGGAAGTTACCATTGATTGGAAAGATTATTCCGAAGAAAGTTTGATAATAAGTAAAAATAACCGAAGACCTGTGTTTATAGATTTTTATGCGGACTGGTGCATACCTTGCAAAGAACTTGATCATTCCACTTTCCCGGATCCAAGGGTTGTAAAAATTTCAAAAAGATTCGATAATTATAAAGCCGACTTGACGAGTACACTTTCACCGGAGGTGGAAAAAATTAGAACTAAATATAAAATAATAGGCGTTCCAACGTTATTGTTCCTTGATTCGGAAGGAAAAGAGGTAAAAAGAATAACAGGTTTTATACCTCCGGATGAATTATTAAAATATTTAAATGAAATTAAATAAAAGATAGAAACTATTGAAAAAATTAAAAATATAGACTTTCTGCCGTTCATTTGACATACGGAAACCGGATAAGCATTGAAATAAAAATCTTACCGTATAATACTGTTGACAATCACTCAGTACTTATTTAAGTTTCTTCAATAAATT
>CAZAOG010000084.1:0-12370 GCA_964486645.1 uncultured Ignavibacteriaceae bacterium
ATTTGGATAATTATTTTGATAATAATTGTTCTGATTATAATTGAATTGTAAATTGAAGAAAGGGGATATCGAGATATTCAATCATTTAATCACAAAAACATTAGTTTACATAAGATACATTATAAGACATATTGGGGGTATTTAGAAAGTCCTTGATTCCATACAAAAGTCATTGAATCTCTTTATTTTCGAATCTTCTCCGAACAAAACCAAAATATCTTCCCTTTTTAATCTGTAGTTCGGATCGGGAGAAATAATTTTTGTTTCTATATCATCTCTTAAAAGATCATTCAATTTTTTAATCATAAGTACTTCAACGTTATACTCGTTCCGCAGCTTTAGTTCTGCTAAAGATTTGCCCGTAAAACATAAAGGGACTCTTTGTTCAACTATGGAAAATCCTTTTGCAATATTGGCGGTCTTATAATGTTCCATGGTTTTTAATTCAGTGGTCAGTCCGTCCGCTAAATTGTATTTTAAACTTTCGTGATTGTATGCTTCCAAAACCTGCTGACGTGAAATTGCGCCTAATATTTTGTCCGGTTTCTCCTTTGAAACAACCGGAAATTGGTCTAAGTTCTTTTTACTGAACAATTTAAGTACAAAATCCAAATTATCCGATATATCAATTGTAATTATTTTAGGGTTTATGACATCCTTAGCGACAATAACATTTTTTAACGCATCATAATTCGTTATTATCGGTCTTAATTCCGATTCAGTAATTGCTCCGTTTATTTTGCCTTCTTTATCAATAGTATAAAATGTACTGTTGGGACTTGCGATGATTTTTGCCACCAATTTGGGCAGCGGTGTGTTTTCATCAACCAATTCGATAGAGTTTAGCTCTAAATCAGAGACCTTAATTGATTGTAATATATTAAGTTCCTTGCCTGCTCTTATTTTATAACCTTCGGCTTCCAGATGTTTTACGTGGATTGAACCTTTAATTATTATTTGTACTAAAGTTGTACTGATAATAACTGCCAGCATCAGCGGTAATATAAAGGAATAATTTTGAGTCATTTCAAAAATTATTAAAATGGAAGAAATAGGTATAGTGTTGATACCGCCCAGGAATGCTCCCATTGAAACAAAGATAAATATTGTCGGGTCTAAATTTAATCCCCAAAAATAATTTACAAATTGAACAAATAAATATCCGAAAGTTGCACCGAGGAAAAGTGACGGAGCAAACATACCTCCGAACCCGCCCGAACCCAAGGTAAGCGGTACAAGTATAAATTTAAGAACCAATAGCGTAAGAACAATTTTCCAGGTAATAGAGGCCGCTAATATTTCATTAATTGCCTTATACCCTACTCCGAATATTTCACTGTAAAAATACCCGCTTACTCCTACCAATAATCCGACAATCAACATCCCCACCCACTGAGGCATATGCTTATAAATTTTATGTTTGAATAGGTGTTCGACGATTGATGAATATCTAATGAATAATAAAGATAAAACACCTGCCAAAATTCCTAAAATTATGTATAAATAAAAATTAGAGTAGCTGCCTATATGAGGAGTTGAAAAAATAAATAACGGATCATTGCCCAAAAATATTCTTGAAACGGTGCTGCCGGTAACGGATGCAAGTATTAAGGCGGAAAATGTAGGAGTTTGAAAATCATTAAGCAATACAATTTCCAAGGCAAAAAATACGCCGCCCAATGGTGAATTGAATATTGCGGCAATAGCAGCTGCAGCACCGGCTGCGGTAAATATTCTTACTTTTTTTGCCGATAACCCTAAAATTTCACCTATTTTGCTTGAAATTCCCGCACCTATTTGTGCGGCGGGTCCTTCGGGTCCCAATGTACCGCCGGTACCGATACAAATTGCCGGAGCAATAAAATGAAACACCGTTGTTCTAAAAGAAATGTGTCCCCCTCTTATCGCTACCGCTTTAATTACATCGGAAACTCCCTTTCTTTTTGAAATCTTAGGGAAACCCTTTATCATAAAACTTTGAATCAGCATTCCGATTGCAGGTAAAATTATTACAACGGCTGTACCTAAAAAATATAAACCTTTTGGTGTTTGTTCAAAAAAGAGATCATTCAACATTTCAAGAGCATCGTGAAAAAGAACTGCTCCCAAACCGGCAATAATTCCTATGATAATGGCATACACACTAAAAACGGTATATTCCGGCATGGAGAATTTAGCAAGTTTGTTGCGAAACCTGTTATTAAAATTCCTTAAATTTCTAATAAATATATAATCTGACGAGTTTTTTTTATGTTGCATTAAAATAGGTCAAAAAGTATACAGTATTTTTAATTCTCGTATTTAAAAAATCCTTCACCGGATTTTCTACCCAGCTTTTTGGCGGCAACCATCTTTTTCAATAACGGACAAGGTCTGTATTTGGGATCATTAAAACCGTTGTACAGAACTTCCATTATAGAAAGACAAACATCCAAACCAATAAAATCGGCTAAGGTTAAGGGGCCCATTGGATGATTCATACCAAGTTTCATTACGGTATCAATATCCTCTGCCGAAGCAACGTTTTCCATAAGTGAAAAAATAGCTTCGTTTATCATAGGCATTAAAATTCTGTTCGATATGAATCCCGGATAATCGAAAACTTCAACGGGTGTTTTACCAAGTTTTACGGAAAGTTCCTTTATTGTATCGAATGTGGCATCGCTTGTAGTGTAGCCTCTTATAATCTCCACTAACTTCATAATCGGAACGGGATTCATAAAATGCATTCCGATAAACTGCTCCCCTCTTATGTCGGCTGACAGTTCCGTAATTGATATTGAAGATGTATTACTTGCGAATATAGAATCGGCTTTTACTATATTATTCAATTTATTGAATATACTAAGTTTGGCATCCTTGTTCTCATAAATTGCTTCAATAACCAAATCACTTTCAGCGGGAGTGTTTTCAATTCCTATTACAGGTTTAATGTTGGAAAGTGTCTGCTCCTTTTTTTCAACCGTAATTGTCTCTTTTTTAATCTGTCTGTCCAAGTTTTTGGTTATGGTATTAATTGCTCTGTCTACAAATTCTTGTTTTTGCTCCACAAGATTTACTTTGAAATCGTTTTGTGCGAAAACGTGAGCAATGCCATTGCCCATTGTTCCGCCTCCGATTATAGAAACTTCTTTTATATTCATTTTTTTACTCAATTTTAATAGTTTTTAACAATTAAAGCAGATGCTTCACCACCTCCGATACACAATGAAGCAAGCCCGTAATTTGAATTTCTTTTTTTCATTTCGTGAATTAAAGTTACCAAAATTCTTGCTCCGCTTGCACCGATAGGATGACCTAAAGCTACTGCTCCGCCATTTACATTGATTTTTTCGGGATCAAGATTCAATAATTTATTAACGGCTAATGAAACTACCGCGAAAGCCTCGTTAATTTCAAATAGGTCGATATCATCCTTTGTTAAGTTTGCCTTCTTCAATACCTTTGCAATGGCATCCGCCGGAGCAGTGGTAAATTCGATAGCGGCTTTTGCCGCGGAACTTTGCGCAACGATTTCAACAAGAGGTGTCAACCCCAACTCCTTAGCTTTGTCTTCGCTCATTACCAGCAATGCAGCCGCTCCGTCATTAATGCTTGATGCATTTGCGGCGGTTACCACACCGTCTTTATCAAAAACAGGGCGTAGATTTGGAATTTTATCGAATTTTACGCGGGTGGGTTCTTCATCAACATTTACTTCCGTATCCCCTTTCTTTCCTTTTATTATAACTTTCGAAATTTCATCATCAAATCTTCCGTTTTTTTGTGCTTGAATTGCTTTGTTATAGGAATTTACCGTAAACTCGTCGAGTTGTTCTCTTGTAAAGCTAAAATCTTTTGCACAAGATTCAGCACAGCTTCCCATATGAATATCGTTGTACACATCCCAAAGTCCGTCTTTTACCACGGAATCAACCACCTTGCCGTCACCGAGTCTGTAACCCGATCTGCCTTTGGGTAATAAATACGGAGAGTTAGACATACTTTCTTGTCCGCCTGCAACAATAACATCGGCATCGCTGCATAAAATTGCTTGATGTGCAAGCATTACGGCTTTAAGACCGCTTCCGCACATCTTGTTAATAGTTAAACATTCCGTTTTTAATGGAAGCTCTGCATAAACGGCCGCCTGCCGTGCGGGTGCTTGACCTTGCCCGGCCGTGAGCACGTTCCCCATAATAACTTCATCAATTTCATTCGAATTAATTTTTGTTTCTTCCACCAAGTCCTTGATTACAATACTTCCTAACTTGGCTGCAGGCAAAGACGATAACGAACCCATAAACGATCCGATGGGTGTTCTTTTAGCCGAAACTATAACTACCTTTTTCATTTTGATTTTCCTAAAAAAATAATTATCAGATTTATTTTAACAAATAAAATTAAACAAAATTGTAGTAATATACATTCCCGATTTATTACTTAATTTTATGTTTCACATCTGTCCAGATTGTTGAAATAAAAAAGGATAAACGATCAATAAATAATTTCATAGAAACAGTCTGCCCGACTCTGACAGGATACTATGCAAAATTTAATAGGTAGATAAAGATAGAAAAATACAGTAGGCGTGGTATTTTTTTTGTTCTTTTTTTTAATATCACTCCTCCGGAGATTATATTTTTTTTCTGATTTCCTTTTATGAGCGAAAGCGAACTTTTACTCTACAAGAAAACTTAAAATTATATTCTTACGTATTAAATTCCTAAGTCACCTTACGCATATTGTGTTTTTTAATAGCCCCGACATTTATGTCGGGGGACAGATTGCTAAAGGCAATTCGGGCTTTAGCCCAAAACGGTCTTAAATTGTGGCTAAAGCCAATTGTTATAGTGTCAATTTACCCCCGACATAAATGTCGGGGCTATATATTATAAAAATTAGCGTAACGTGGGTTACTAAATTAGACAATCGAACCTGCCTACGGAAGGTAGGCTTGTTTTAATATAATGGGAGATAGTTTTCATTTGTAGGTGAAATCTGTCCAATTTAATTCGTTTGTTCATACTCTCTATTTATTTTGGACAAATGCGATATGTTTTAAGTATATCCCATTTTACCTGATAAACGCTGCCAACTCATTTACCAAGTTCATCGCTATTATGGAGGGGTTAATATTTTTATCAATCAGACTTTGGAGTTTATCCAATTTCTCAACTAAAGGCGTGATGCTTAAGGCGGAAAATTTCGAGTTGAATTTTTCAAGTGTGTTTTTGTAATCGTCAAAGTAAATATCAGACAAATTATTTTTTTGTTTTGTTAAATCGTTCAGCCAAATTATTATCATTTTAATTAATAATTTTAATGAAACGGAATTATTCGAGCTTGTGTAATTTGCAACGACTTTATGTGCCGAATTGTATTTTCTTGCAAAAGAATATCTTAAAATCAAAATAGTTTCATCGAACATTTCCTTAAAATTATTTTCAATTAAATTCAGTCCTTCCGTTACGGAACCGTTTGAAAATAGAGCCACTTTGCCGGCTAATTCGGAATCAATTTTAAATTTAGTGATGAGTATTTCTTTTATATCATTCAGACTTAAAGGAAGAAAATTTACTTCCCAGCATCGTGACCTTATTGTTTCCTTTAACCGTGATGGATCGGAAGTGCACAAAATAAATATGATACCTTGCGGCGGTTCTTCCAATTGTTTGAGCAAAGCGTTTTGGGCTTCGATACTCATAAAATGGGCAAAAGAAATTAAAATAACTCTGTACGGAATTTCGGAAAAATTTAGCGAAATAAATTTTTTTATATCGCGGATACTGCTGATTTTTATATTCTTGGTGTTTGCTAATTTTATCGGGTAATAAGGATTAGTAATTTTTTCTTTAAGCTGGTTTTGAATTTCTTCCAAAGTTTCGTTCCCAAGTTTATCGTAGGGACCGTCTTTTTCAGTTTCGTTTTTGCCTCTCGGTAAGGGAAAAATATATTTAATAAACGGTTCGGATAGCTTTGTGATTGATGCTGTTGTATTTTCTATTTTGTCTATAGGAAGATTGTTTTGATTTATCAGCTTTGCAAATTGAAGAGCCGTGTATTCTTTTCCGATACCGTCTTTGCCTGAAAAAAGAAATGCATGGGGAATGTTGGAAGAATTAATAATTTTGGTTAAAAAAATTTTTGCAGGTATTTGTCCGTAGATTCCAGCCCACTGATCACTCATAAAAGTAACAAATTAATGAAATTAATAATCATCATCGTCAAGATTGTAGAAAAAATCTTCTTCTGAGGGATAGTCCGGCCAGATATCTTCAATAGATTCATACGGTTCATCGGTATCCTCAAGTTCGGAGAGATTTTGAATTACTTCATAAGGTGCCCCTATTCTATCCGCATATTCGATTAATTCATCTTTTGTTGCAGGCCAAGGTGCATCGTCCAAAAAGGCAGCCAATTCAACAGTCCATATCATCATAAGCAATTCTCTCGATATTTATTTAGCCTTCTTTTTAATTGCAAAATAATCTAAATCGTCAAAGAAAAATCCAATTGGATTAAGAGCCTTTCCGTTGTATCTTACTTCATAATGCAGGTGAGGCCCGGTTGAAAGACCTGAACTACCTGATTTAGCTATTAAATCTCCCCTTTTAACTTTTTGACCTTTTTTTACCAAAGCCTTGGAAAGGTGTGTATACAGTGTGGTATATCCGAAGCCGTGATCAACTTGCACGGTTAATCCATATCCGCCGCGATATCCTACGGACTGTATCTTTCCGTCCCCGGTAACATATACCGGTGTTCTCCAATTAGCCAAAATATCTATACCGGCGTGCATCCGTCTAATTTTCAGAATCGGGTGCAGTCTCATTCCAAAATCGTTTAACGCGAGACCGGCAGCAGGTTTTATGGCAGGTATGCTGGCAAAAAGTTTTTGATTTTCTTTTAATTTCTCAGAAATTTTAGAATAATTTGATTTTTCAAATTCAATTTTTCTTGAAAGTTGGTCAACAAAATTAAGAGCTTGTTTTAATTGTTTACCTGCATTATCGCTTAAATAATCTATGCTGTTATCAAACGAACCGCCGCCAATACCCAACAGCCTTTCTTCCTCCGATATAGGAGTTAAGTTTGAAGCCAACCTAAGCTGATAATCAATTTTGGCAAGCGAATCAACTTGTCTGTTTATATTTTCATATTTGCCGACTATTTCTTCTAATTTTTTACTTAACAATTTATTTTCTGATTTTAAAGCACTAACTGTGTTTGCAGTACCGGTTAATGTTAAAAGATAGAAGTATCCCCCGAACAATAATGAACTAACTGCTATTACAGCGAGGGAGAAGTAAACAAACAGCTTAGATTTGTAATTTTTTATTTCTACAAATTGAAGCTTTTCTTTTGAGAAAAAGTATAATTTTTCCATAAATACGTGCCGAAAGTAAGTAAATATCAAAAATTTGTCAAGTTTATTTTAAACTATTTTATTCGAAATCGTGTTCAAAATAGTCTACACCTCTCAAATCTTTGTCCGTTTTGTTCTTTATCTGCTCATGCAGTCTCTTTTCGAATAATCTTGCAGGGTCGTATCCGTAATGTTTTAATAGGTAATTCAGACTTATTACTTCTGAAATTACCGTTATATTTTTACCCGGAATAATTGGAAGTCTAACATAGGGAATTTCTACTCCGGATATAATAATAGTTTCTTCGTCTAACCCTGTTCTTGTGTAAGTTTGATTTTTATTCCAGAATTCAAGCTCCACCACTATTTCCAATCTTTTCTGATGGCGTATTGCTCTTATGCCGAACATCTTTTCAACATTTATCAGACCAAGTCCTCTTATTTCCATAAAATGTTTAACCAAGCTTGTACCGGTACCCATTAAAATATTTTCGCCTTTTTTTGTAAGGATTATTACATCATCGGCTACAAGCCTATGTCCCCTTTCGATAAGGTCTAATGCCACTTCGCTTTTACCTATGCCTGATTTACCCACGAACAACATTCCTGCACCGTATACGTCAACAAAGGAGCCGTGGATGGAAATCCTTGTAGCAAACTGATCATCCAAAAAATCGTTTATAAGATAATAAGTTTTTGTTGTGGCAAAAGGCGAAATAAAAACCGGAGTATTATTTTTATTTGCGAAATCTATCAATAATTTCGGCGGTTTATTATTGTTTGTTATTATCAAACAGGGTACATCGAATTCAAAAAATTTTGTGAATGCATTTGTTTGCTGCTTTTTAGTAAGCTGTTTAATAAAATTCATCTCGGTGTTGCCGAAAATCTGAACCCTGTCAAATGAAAAAGAATCAAGATATCCAGATAAAGCCAAACCCGGACGATGAAGGTCTTTTGTTGTAATAATTTTATTAAAACCTTCTTTATTTGAGATTAACTTAATCTTAAACTTATCTTTTATGCAGTCATAAAAGTATTTTACCGTAATTGACTCTTTTCTTGAAAGAGATTTTTCATCAATCTTTAACATTTAACGTGCAATTTGTTTTGATCTGATTTTTTTTAACTGTGATTTCAATTTGTTTGTCGCCGACGCCACCGATTTATTGAAATCGTCACTTTCATCTTGAGCTTTTAATGTTTGACCGGGAATTTGCATAATGATTTCTGCGTTTTTAACGCTGTTATTCGGTTTTATATAACTTAATACAACTTCAACGTTCATAATATTATCATAAAATTTTTGCAAAGAAGATATCTCTTCGTTTATATAATCTTTTAAAGTTTCGTGTGCCTTAAATTTTCTTGCCGTTATTTTTATATTCATAATTTACCTCAATTATATTATGATTTAGGATGAGATTTTTTATATGTAGATTTTAACCTTTCAACACTAACGTGAGTGTAAATTTGTGTAGTCGATAAATTTTCGTGTCCGAGAATTTCTTTAACTGCTCTTAAGTCGGCACCCCTGTCAAGCATATGCGTTGCGGCACTATGTCTGAAAATGTGAGGACTTTTCTTCTTAATATCCGTTACCATTGAAAGGTATTTATAAACCAACCTGTGTACCATTCTTGAATAAATTCTTCGTCCGTGTTTGTTTACCAAAAAAGCATCGTTAGAGTTCCTAAAAGTTTTTCCGGCAGAATATTCTTTTATTATAATTTTAGATCTGCTTCCTATCGGAACAATCCTGGTCTTGTTTCCCTTGCCCAATACTCTTATGGTATTTGCTTCAAGGTCAACATCAACATAATTTAAGCTGCATAGTTCGGATACGCGCAGAGCACAGCCGTATAAGATTTCAATAATACATTTCACTAATTCCGGATCTTTTTCATACTTTTCAATTTTTAAATATAAATCGTCAATTACTTTTTCATTGATAATTTCGGGTAATTTCTTCTCGGCTTTCGGATTTGAAATATTTAACGTTGGATTAAAATCCAAAATATTGTTAGAGTAAGCGAATTTAAAGAGACCCCTAATTGAGGCTAATTTTCTGGAAATACTTCTCATTGAAAATCCCGATTCGCTTAAATGCATTAAATATGCTTTAATAAACTTTTCAGTAATCCGGTCTAACTTTAATTTATCATAATTTTTACAAAATTCAACAAAATGTTGAAGGTCGGTTTTGTAAGAAATTACTGTATGCGAAGAATACCTTTTAACATAGGTTAGATCATTTATAAAATTATTTATGGCTGAATTTATTTCCATAATCAAACAGCTTCCGCTTTTTCTTCTTCTTCGATAATAAGTTCTTCACCGCAAACAGGACATTTAAGGTAGTTCCCTTTTTTCTTTGAGTACCTTTTCTCCATATAATCGGAATCTTTATTCGGGCACCGGGTCGGGACGGGTCTGTACCAGCTCACAAAATCGCAATCCGGAAATCTTGAGCAGCCGTAAAATAATCTGCCGCGTTTTGATTTTCTTTCAACAACATCTCCGTCCTTACATTTCGGACAGCTTACGCCCAGCGTTATATTTTTTATAAAATCACAGCTTGGGAAATTTTCACAACCGATAAACCTTCCGAATTTCCCCTCTTTAAATACGAGTCTTCCGCCGCATTTATCACAAGTATCTCCGGTATATTCGGGCTCTCTGTTTGCGGCGGCAATTTCTTTGAACGATTTAATGTTGTCACATTCCGGATAGTTGCTGCAGCCCAAATACCTTCCGAATCGACCGAATTTAATTTCCATTTCTCCGCCGCATTTATCACAGATAATTTTTTCGATTTTATCCTCTACTTCAATCAATGTTTTGGCGAATGGGTCGTAAAAGTCGGATAAAACCTTAGCATACTCTTGTTTACCGGCAGCAATTTGGTCTAATTCCGATTCCATTAAAGATGTAAAGTCTTCGCTTATAATATTAGGAAAATTACTTACTAATATTCTGTTTACTTCTTTACCCAATTTTGTAGGTATTAATTTTTTCTGTTCCTGGATTACGTACTTTCTGTCTTGAATTGTAGAGACAATATGAGAGTATGTACTCGGCCGACCGATTCCGTTTCTCTCAAGTTCTTTAATAAGAGAACTTTCGGAAAATCTCGCCGGCGGTTTTGTAAAATGCTGCGACTTTTGCAATTCTTTTAAGTCTAAGTTTTGTCCTTTTTCCAATCCCAACGGAATTGTCTCGTTTCTATATTCTTCCTTTTCCTCTGCACCGGGTTTTTTCTCAATTATTTCTTCATAAACTTTTTGGTAACCCAAAAACTTTGTTGCGCTGCCAAAAGCTTTAAAAATAAATTCGTCCGCTGAAATTTCAATTACGGTGGTTTCAAATAACGCAGGGGTCATTTGCGAAGCGACAAATCTTTTCCAAATAAGTTCGTACAGTTGATAAGTTTTCTTATCTAAAAATTGCGAAATCTTTTTGGGGTTAAATTCAAGTGAAGTAGGTCTGATTGCCTCGTGAGCGTCTTGTACGTTTATTTTCTTTTTCTTCTCATATTTGTTCGGTGAGGCAGGTGCATATTCATTCCCGTAAGTATTTTTGATGTACTCCGAAGCAGAGTTTAGTATTTCGTCGTTTAATCTTGTCGAGTCTGTTCTCATATAAGTAATCAAACCCTGTGTACCGTATTCTCCGAGCTCAATACCTTCGTACAGTTTCTGGGCTATCATCATGGTTTGACGGGGACGCATTCCTAATCTTCGAGACGCTTCGGCTTGTAATGTGCTTGTAATAAAGGGCGGTAAAGGATTACGCTTAGTGTTTCTTTTTGTTATGGCAGAAATTATAAATTCGCTTTTGGCTTTGATTGATTTATATATCTTCTCTGCCGTGTCTTTATCGGAGACAGCGATGTATTTTTTCAAAAATTCTTCCAGGTCATTTTCGGTCATAACGGGTTTGGGTTGAATTTTTATATCCTTGCTGTCAATACTGAATAATTTTGCCTTGAACTCTTCTCCTTTATCCGTTTTGAATATCGCCCAAATGCTCCAGTATTCGGTTTGGACGAATTCATCAATCGCTTTTTCTCTGTCGCAAATAATTTTAAGCGCAACTGATTGAACCCTTCCTGCAGAAATAGAACCGCTTCCGGATAGTTCGATTACCGCTTTCCATAAAAACGGGCTTATTTTATAGCCGATAATTCTGTCCATCACTCTTCTTGCTCTTTGCGACTGGACAAGAGATTGGTCTATCTCCCTCGGAGATTCCATAGCTTTTTTTATACCGGTTTTTGTTATCTCGTTAAATAAAACCCGGTATAATTTTGAACCTTCTTTTAGTTTGACCACATCGGCAATGTCCTGTGCTATTGCTTCGCCTTCTCTATCGGGGTCAGTAGCTATAAAAATATTTTTACTTTTCAAAACGAGAGCTTTAATTTTTTTTATTAAGTCTCCCTTCCCTCTTATATTTAAGTAATTAGGCTGAAAATCATTTTCTATATCTACGCCGAGCTTTGTCTTGGGTAAATTTCTGATATGCCCTATTGTAGCTTCAACTTTATAGTTTCTGCCTAAATATTTATTTATAGTTTTTGCTTTTGCAGGTGATTCTACTATTACAAGATTTGTACTCATTATATATCTATTTAGTTAATGGTGTCAGAAGAATGAAGCATTAACCTGCTTCCGGGTAAAGTTAAACATTCAAGGTCTAAGTATAACGAAAGTAAGAGAACATTTATCTGGTCTATATTTATACTCTCAATAGGCAGTGTTTTCAGTTCGTCTAAAATATAATCAAATTCCAAATGTGTTAGTAAGCCTATGTTGTAAAAATGGAGAAGATAATCGTAATTATTTATGCCTATGGCTCTTATTTCTTTTCCAGAAGGTATTCTAATACCTTTTTGGTGCTGTATCGGTAATTTTTTTGCAAGTGCCTTTTCGCGCTGATTTTTTTCATATATCCAACTGTAAGCAGCGGCGACTATATTTTTGTTATAAATTTCTTCTAATTTTAATTTTTCTAAATTTT
>CAZAOG010000085.1:0-12325 GCA_964486645.1 uncultured Ignavibacteriaceae bacterium
TCGGTATCCTTCTCTTTTTTGAATATAATTATTTTTTTATGATGTTTGGCTCCGTCTATATAGATGTCCATATCCGTGTCGTCATCCAAATTGTCTAAAAATTCTTCGGCTTCTTTTCCCTTATAAACTTTCACCCTTTTTTTACCGTTCTCTGTGGTTGTAACGGTAACTTCTTTTGCGTCATCCGTAATATTTACTTCAATTTCCTTTTCAAAGTCATTATTGTCTTTTAAATGTTTATTCAATTTGTTTTTTATAATAATTATTTCTTTGTCGTCCTTATCAATCCAATCTTTGTCTTTTATATCGAACCTAAAACTTCTCACTTTAATTTTTTTACCGTCTTTATCAACCCGGGAAAAATATTTGGAATGAACTTTATTCTTTTTCAAATATTCCTGTGCTTCCTTTCCTTTTAATGTTTTTACGGTTGTTTTACCGTCTTTTGTGGTTTTAACAGTTACTTCTTTTTTGCCGTCCACATCTTTTACTTTAATTGTTTTTTTAATCCCGTCTTTGCCGGATTTCACTTCGAACAAACCATCATCGCCGGAAAAGAAAACCATATTATCGTTGCCGTCAATTATGGAATCGTCATCTACGCTAAAAACAAATACGTTTTCTTTCTTCTTTAATTTTTTTAGAATTTCTTCAGCTTCTTTGCCTGTAAAATTTGTAGTTCCTTTATCCGTTTGAATGCTGACTTTTGTTGCTTTACCATCTATCTTTTCCAGTTTTTTGTTTAATTCCTTTTCGGTTTGTCCTAAAATAATCGGACTTAAAAAAGTTAATGCCAAAAAAACCGAAAAGAACACATTTGTTTTTTTATGAAATAAATTTTTCATAACTATTCCTTTTGTTATTATATATTATTTTTTTATTAAATTAATTTAGTTTATCATCAAAGAAGAATTCAGTAATTATCATTAAATTGGACTTTAATTTTTAATAAATGTTTTATGAAAGAGCACAAATATTCAATATTCGCATTTTTAGTTTATAGATTCGGCAATATTCCGATTACCTTTTTCTTGTCCTTGTATTTGATAGCGTTGGGTATTAATTTAGACGCAGGGTGGATGTACATTGTTCCGTTTATAATTACGTTACTTATAATCTATTTCTTAAACAAACATTATCTAACTCTTTACAAAATTTTACCCGCTAAAATTTTAGCTGATGATGAAAAAATCATTTGTTCGGGTTTTTTCCTTTCAAGAAAAGAAGTTACAATATATTATAAAAATGTCAGCGAACTTTCCGGCGGTATATTCAGCGGAAAATTCAGCGGACTTATGAAGGTGGTTGACGGTGAAAATCATTATACTATCGGCTTTTTTCAAAAATTGAGTGATGCAAAAGAGCTGGAGACAAAGATATTGAGCAAAGTAAAAAAAGATATTTACGAGGATGTAATAAGCAAAATCAAGTTGAAGAGGAAGGGGAAAAAACAATAAACTCATCTGTTTACGGCAAATCCAAAAAAATGAAAATAGCAGTTTTATTATCCGGCGGTGTTGACAGTTCTGTAGCCCTAAATATACTTAAAAACCAAGGGCACAACATTACCGCATTTTATTTGAAAATATGGCTTCAGGACGAATTTTCGTTTTTGGGCGACTGTCCGTGGGAAGAAGATTTGGAATATGCCGGAGGTGTCTGCGAACAAGCCGGCGTTCCGCTTGAAATAATTTCGCTCCAAAACGAATATTGGGACAATGTTGTTGCTTATACTATTTCCGAAATAAAAGAAGGGCGCACTCCGAACCCCGATATCTTCTGCAACAGTCTGATTAAGTTCGGAAGGTTTTATGATATAATTGACGATTCCTTTGAAAAGGTTGCAAGCGGACACTATGCAAAAGTTGAGCTTGTGAACGATAAATTTCAGCTAAAACGTTCTCCGGATCCGATAAAAGACCAGACTTATTTTCTCGCCTATTTAAATCAAAAACAATTGAGCAGAGCTTTGTTCCCTTTGGGGGAATATGAGAAGCGCGAAGTACGCGATTTTGCCGAACAGTTCGATTTACCGAACAAAAACAGAAAAGACAGTCAGGGCATTTGCTTTTTGGGACAGGTAAAATTTAACGAATTTATAAAACAGCATTTGGGAGTAAAAAAAGGAGATATTGTTGTTTCCGAAACCGGAGAAAAAATAGGCGAACACGAAGGCTATTATTATTTTACAATCGGTCAGCGTTCCGGATTAAAACTCGGCGGAGGTCCGTGGTATGTTGTAAAAAAAGACCCTTCCAAAAATATAATATACATTTCAAAGGAAAATAAATCGCAGAGAAGCAGGAAAACTTTTAAAGTAACAAAATTTAATTGGATAACGGAAGAAAAACCCGGAAAGGAAAACCTTCAGGTTAAAATAAGACACGGGCAGCGGTTCTTTAACTGCACTTTAAATTTTTTAGATGATAAAACCGCCGAAGTTAATTTGGACGAACCCGACCAAGGGATAGCGCCGGGACAGTTTGCGGTTTTTTACGACGGAAATGTTTGTCTTGGCGGGAGTGTTATTCTATAGAGAAAATCCGAAACTTATACCGCCCGTTAAACCCCATTCCGAACCATCCGGATTAAAAAAAGGTGTTAAAGAAAGTTTAAATAGAAACCCTCTATTTATTCTTTTAAATCCGACAACTGCAGTTAATAATAGTCCGTTTTCTTTTCCGGCAAAGATTTTACTTCTCCATTCTCCTGTTGCGGCATCTAAAAAAGGGACTATACCGGCTCCAATTTCCAAGACATTTTTATATGAATAATTCACCATTATCGGAATTGCAGTACCAACAATTATAACGCCTGTTCCCAATCCAATTCTGACACTTAATCTTTCAGACAAGTATCTTTCGTAATTCACGGAGATTATTCCCCCGTTACCTCCCAATTCTCCGAAAAGCCAATTTACATCCTCGATAGTTTTCGTTTGTTTTGTAGAATCGTCTTTTGTTTGAAGCGCAGGTAAAGCAAATGTTGAAAATGTATTGCCGATAAGTATGAAAATTATAAATATAATTTTTTTCATCTCCCTCTCTTTTGTTTAATTTATAATCAATTTAAAATAAACACATTTATTATAAAAGAACAATTAAATTGAAATATGTATTGTAAAATGGGGGATTACGTCAGATTATAAATTAAGGTATTTTAATTCTATAACAACTGGCGCATTTTATAAAATTTATTTGCAGAATTTGGCTGCCTTGGTACGAACGTAACAGTTTGGTTTATAACAATCAAAAATTATTAAACAAACAAATACCGATATTGCTATAGACTTAAATAAAGATTATATTTAGGTCTAAATATATAGGAGCAGATATGAAATATAGTGAATCAATAAAACCAATTAGTTATTTAAAAGCTCATGCTTCCGAAGTTATTAGAGATGTAGCTAATAATCAGAAAACATTGGTTATTACTCATAATGGTGAAGCCAAGGTTGTACTTCAAGATGTTAAACTTTATGAAAAAACACAAGAAAGTATTGCACTTTTAAAAATTCTTGCATTGAGTGGAAAAGAAATAAAATCAGGAAAATATAAACCACTTCAAACGTCTCTGAAAAATGTTAATAAAAAAATAAAACAGTTCAAACGGGAACAAAGTGAAATACAAAGTTAATATCGTAAAATCAGCCGAAGATGATTTGTTAGAAATATATAAATATATCTTTTTGAATGATTGTGAAGAAAATGCGGATAAAATATATTCAAAATTAGTTGAAAAAATACTATCCCTCCAAGAATTTCCAACTCGTGGACATAAACCCCCTGAAATGAATTTATTAGGAATTGAAGATTTTTTAGAAATAAATTATAAACCGTATAGAATCATATATAGAATAATTAAAAAAGTAGTTTTTGTACAAGGCGTTTTGGATGGTAGAAGAGACTTGCAAAAATTACTACAAGAAAGATTGATTCGAGAATAACAAAAACATATAATCCGTCTAATTTTACACTACAATTCGTACAAATTATAAAATTTATTTGCAGAATTCACTTTATTCCTTTATACTTTAATCAAACCTTTTAATTTAAAGAAAATGCAAGAATCACCTTTCGATAAAATCGCTCCGTTCTATGATGAATTGTTTTCAGACACAGAAATAGGTTTGTACTTAAAACAAATTGTGTGGAATTATTTGAATGAAAATCTACCGAAAACCGAGTTGAATATTTTGGAAATTAACTGCGGGACGGGCGTTGACGCTATTTATCTCGCGCAGAAAGGACACAATGTTGTTGCAACCGATCAGTCGGCGGAAATGATAAAGAACGCTCAGCTAAAATTGAAAGACGTTCAATCTGCAAATGTGATTTTTCAGCAGATGGATATACGGGATATAAAAAATAATTTCATAGACCAAAAATTCGAGTTGATATTTTCAAATTTCGGGGGATTAAATTGCATAGATAAAAACGAAATAAAGAAATTCGGAAATGATATAAGAGGAATATTAAATACCGGAGGAAGAATTATTGCTGTAATTATGCCTCCTCTTTCTGTCTGGGATTTTCTTTACTTTCTTTTTATAGTTGATCCGTTAAAAGGGATAAAGAGATTGTTAAGCAAACCGATTGAAGCGTACATTTACGAATCCGAAGTAACGGTTAATTATTTTTCGCCGGGATCTTTTGCAAAATTACTTGGTGATGAATTTAAAGTTAATAAAATTATTCCCGTCGGATTTTTTCTTCCTCCTATATATTTGGACAATTACTTCAAAAAATATTCAAAGGTTTTGAAAAAATTAAATAAATTTGAAAAAGGAGCAGCAACCAAACCCTGTTTGGCAAATCTTTCAAATCATTATTTGATTGATCTACAGTTTAATAATTAATTGAATTATTAAAAAACCCGATTTCTTTAAGAAATCGGGTTTTTTTGTTATTCGAAAAGTTTCACAAATTCCTTAAAAAGTAATCCGTAATTTTTGTAAACAAATGGAGTCTTGTATTCCCGCCCGATATACTGTGTGCCCTGTTGGGATAAATAAACATATCGACCTGTTTATTAATCGAAATAGTTTTGTTGATAAATTGCAGGGTATTTTGGTAATGTACATTGTCATCGCCCGAGCCGTGGATGATTAAAAGTTTTCCTTTTAAACCTCCGGCGGTATTTATCAAATTTGCTTTTTCGTAGCCTTCAACATTTTCGTTAATAAGTCCCATATACCTTTCCGTCCAAATGGCATCGTACAGTCTGAAGTCGGTAACGGGTGCAACTGCAACTCCGGTTTTGAAATAATCCGCCCCTCTTGTCAGCATTGCAATGGTTAAATAACCTCCGCCGCTCCATCCCCAAAAACCTATTCTGTTTTTGTCAACATAGGGTAATTTAGCCAGGTATTTCGCGCCTTCAATTTGGTCGTGTACCGACCATTTGCTCAAGTCTCCGTATGCCAAATTTTTAAAAGCTTTTCCTCTTCCGCCGGTTCCGCGGTTATCTGCAACAAAGATAATATAACCTTGTTCGGTCATATACTGATGCCAGTAAGTTCTGTATCCGCCCCATCTGTCAACTACCATTTGAGAGCCTGGACCTCCGTAGCCGTAAACCAGGACAGGATATTTTTTCTTCGGATCGAAGTTAAACGGTTTAATAAAATATCCGTTCAGTTCCGTTCCGTCAGTAGTTTTAAATTTTATAAAACTCGGATATACCATGTTATGTCTGTTCAGCGCTTCAATTTTACCTGAATTAAGTATACGTATTTCCTTTCCGTTAGAATTATTTAAAACGGTCATTGTGGGAGTTGCTGCGTTTGAGTAATAGTCAATAAAATACTTGAAACCGGGTGAAAAAATTGCTGAGTGCCAGCCGCGTTTTTGTGTGATTCTTTTTAAGTTTGTACCGTCTAAATTTACGGAGTAAATGTTCTGCTCAATGGGGGAATCCTTTTTACCGTAGAAGTAAAGCCGATCGGTTTGTTCATCCACACCGGCAATTTCGGAGATTTCCCAATTTCCGTTTGTAATCCGTTTGATGAGTTTTCCCGAATAGTCGTAAAGATAAGCGTGCCTGTATCCGCTTTTTTCGGACGACCAGATTATTTGATCTCTTGTTTTTAGAAAAGATATATCGTGTCTTACATCAATCCAAGCGGGGTCGGTATCGGTTACAATTACTTTTGATTTACCGGTTGATGTATTAGCCATTAGTAATTCCAAAAAATTTTGATGCCTGTTTAGTCTTAATATTGCAAGTGTTGAAGAAGAGTTTGTCCAGAAAATTCTCGGAATGTAAATATCATCGTTTTTACCAATGTCCATCCAATTTGTTTTGCCTGTTTCGAGGTCGGCTACGGCAACTTTTACAATTGCATTCTTTTCACCGACTTTCGGATATTTTAATTTGAAAACTTTGTTGTAAGAATACATTTCATCAATCAAATGGAATTCTTTTACTCTTGTTTGATCGATCTGCCAGAAGGCAATTTTTTTGCTGTCCGGTGACCATCGCCAAGCGTCAGCCAAACCGAATTCTTCCTCATAGACCCAGTCGAACTCCCCGTTTAAAATATTATCCGTACCGTTTGTTGTTACGGCTTTTTCTTTTCCCGTTGATAAATCAACAACATAGATGTTATGGTTTCTCACGAATCCAACTAATTTCCCGTCGGGGGAAAGTTTTACATTTCGCAGGTGAGTATTTCCGTTTGATAACGCGGTAATTTTTTTTGTTCTTACATTTAACAAATAAAAAGGAGCTTGAGTGGAGTGACGCCAAATTGATTTGATAGGTCCTTCGATAAGCAAATACTCTCCGTTTTTTGTCCAACTGTATTTGCTCATTTTTATTCTTTTTGAATTGTAGACCAAATCGCTTCCTTTTATAAGTATTGAATTTTCTCCGTTAACAACATTGTGTTTATAAATATCCAAAAACCCGTTTTGCGGATTTTTTTTTGTAAAAGTAAACGCCTTGCCGTCAGGCTGCCACTGAATATTTTTAACCGGAGTTGTGCTTAATTTTTTCGTCGCAAAAATTTCTTTAAGAGTAAGCGGTTGCTTTGTTTGAGGTAAAACGGATATGTTAATAAAAATAAAACTAAGACAGAAAAGTAAATATTTCTTGTAATTCATTATTTCTCCATAAACTTGTTTTGTATGTCGAATCGCCTGCCTCGGCGGCAGACGGGCAGATTCGCTCAACAGTACATTTAATTATTTAAAGCGAAACAGCGTTTCGCTTTACATTGTTGAATCAATCCCACAACTTTCTGATTTCGTCATTCAATCCGAGATACTCCCATCTCTGAAGAGAAATCGGTACGTTGCCGTTCAGCATCATATAATCGTGGTAATTTTTAAGATTGAATTTGTCGCCTAATTTTACTTTTGCGTCGCTTATTAATTTCAGTATTTGGATTTTTCCGATTTGATAAGTTATCGCCTGTCCCGGTCCCAAAGCAAAAAACATAGCTTCTCCATACGCCGTAGCTTTATCCATCGGAACCGTTGTCTCTAAATATTTACCGGCATCGGCGATTGAGTAATTTCCCAAGGCGAGATTTATATCCACGTCAACTCTTAGTGCACGCAGGCGCATAAAACTGTAAATTGTTTCACGGGTATGCGGCTTGTTATCAAACAATCCTAATTGAAGCATCAACTCTTCAACGTAAAACCCGATACCTTCGTTTGAGTTAGAATCGAAATAATGCTGCCGAATAAAATCCGGATTTTTACTTGATAAAATAAGCTGAAAGAAATGACCGGGTAGTCCTTCGTGAATCATCAAGGGGCGCGGGTCAACGGCAGCGGACTTGAGAAAAAAGGATAACTTTTTAGAAGGTTTCGGAATATACCTGTAAGCGTTTTCATTCGAGCGTGTTTTTGATGTAAGGTCGTCGTTAACTCCGAGGAAACTCAAAGGTTTTAAATAAGCCGGAGTTTCTTTAAGAAGGTAATGTTTAGTCCATTTTGGAATTGTTAATATATCTTTCTCTTCCAGAAATTTTCTTATATTTAATTCATCAACTCTTTCTTGATTTATCTGTTCTTCCGCGGTGCTAAAAATTTTATCTTCCGGAATATTTTTGTTTCTTAATTTTTCATAAGTATCAAAAGCAACCGCTCTATCCCATTCCTGTCTTCCCATCCTTAATAGTTCTTCCGGCGAATAGGGAACAAGCGCAATGTTTTTAAGAAAATATACGTAGTTGTCTCTGCCCACATTAAATTTTTCGGTCATATTTGGCAGGCGTTTTTTTAACCAGGATGAATAATTTTCCAAGGCTCTCGAAGCATCAGCCGCTAATTTATGAAGCCTGGATTTCCATAAATCGGGATTTAATTTTTCAAGTTCGTCTGCGGTTTTATTTAGTTTTTCCCTAATATTCTTCAACATGGATATTGCTATCTTGGCAAAGGGTTTAATCGGTGAGGTTAAATTTTTCTTCGCAGCTTCTACGGTTTTCGGAACGGCGTCGAGTCTTGCCATTAAATTTTTTGCACGCCGTGCGGTAAAGGGTGTTGAAATATATAACAGGTCAAAAATACTGCCGATAGTTTGGCGGATATAAAATTCCGGGTGACTTTCAGGTAGTCTTAGAATATTTAATTCCCAGTTTACCCTTTCTACAGCGGAGCGCAGCAGAAGGTAATCCACACTATCCGAGCGGGTCCAATTTATTTTGGGGATTTCATTTAGTCTTCTTTTAAATTCTATGTATTTCTTCTTATAATTTTTAACTGCTTCGGGGGAATAATTCGGCACCCAAAGATTAGGTCTTTCAATACGGGGTATATCGTCGCCGCTTAACGGTTGTGTGATAGTCCTCCAACTAAAAAAATCTTTTCCAAATTCTTGAAGCTGTTTATTTTGCTGAGGAAAAATTAAAATTGAAAACAGTGAAATAATTAGTACGGTCTTTTTCATAATAGCTTTATAATTTTTATTAAAAGTTGAAGTATTATTAAAGATAATAAAAACTAATTAAATGTTGAAAATAATTTTGATGTAAGTTATAACTCAATTCATCTCGGTGTTCTCTGTGTCCTCTGCGGTGGGAGAGAGAATTTAACCGCAGAGTACCCTGAGGAAACAGAGATAATTAATCTAAAAAGGAGAAAACACCTGTTAAAATATTTTATAAAACTTTCTATTAAGGATCAAAAAATTCCAAATCCATTTGGATAGTTTCATTCATCTCGCTTTGATTATTAAGATTGGAAACATAAATGCCCAAAAGTCTGACGGGACGTTTTTCAACATTATCGGAAGATAATAATTCTTTTGCCGTATAAAAAAGTTCTTCTTTAGATTTCAGCTCTTCTTTAAATGTTCTGCTTCTTGTAATTTGTTTGAAGTCGAAGTACTTAACTTTTAATGTCAGCGTTTTACCGCAAGTGTTAATTTTATTCATTCTTTTTTCAACAATGCCTGCAATTTTTTCTAACTTTAAGAGCATTGAGCCTATATCATCTATGTCTTCACTAAAAGTTAACTCCGCGCCTATTGATTTTCTTATACGGTTTGTCTTTACCGGATTGTTGTCAATACACCTTACAACATTATAAAAATACTTACCCTGCTTACCGAACTTATTCAATAAAAATTGCAGGTCCAATTTTTTTAAGTCTTTACCCAATTTAATACCAAGGCTTTCGAATTTTTTACCTGTCACCTTGCCTATTCCGGGAATTTTTTTAATGGGAAGTCGATCGATAAATTTCTCGGTTTCTTCTGGTTTTATTACGTTTAAACCGTCGGGTTTGTTGAGTCCGGATGCAACTTTTGCCAAGAACTTATTTATTGAAACACCGGCTGTAGCCGTTAAATTCAGTTCATCTTTTATGTTTTGTTTTATCTTTTTGGCAATAATGGTAGCGGAAGGGATGTTGAGTTTGTTCTCGGTAACGTCCAAAAATGCTTCATCTATTGAAACAGGTTCGATCAAATCGGTGTAACGCAAAAAAATTTCATTCATCTTTTTTGATGCCTCTTTGTAAGCATCGAAATGCGAGGGGACAAAAATTAAATTCGGACATAATTTTAATGCATATTTTGAAGACATTGCCGAATGCACCCCGAACTTTCTTGCCTCGTAACTTGCCGTCATTACAACACCTCGTGTTTTTGAACTGCCCACGGCGATGGGTTTTCCCCTGTATTCCGGATTGTCTCTTTGTTCTACGGAAGCGAAGAATGCGTCCATATCAATATGAATAATCTTGCGAATCATATTCGTTAAGATAATATATTTATATAAAACGAAAGAGCCGGGGAATTATATAGTTTGTGAAATTAATCGGAAGGGGAATGTGGGATTGTTATTTAAAGAAACAACCGGTTTAGTTCTTTTCTTTCTTTGTTGAATCTAAATAGTTTTTTAGTAACCGTAGCTGCTAAAATTAAGCTAATAGTTATGCCGAGCAATAATAAAAGGTTCATCTTATTGTTGAATGCTTAATAATCCTGGTCTTCGACAAAAAATTCCAAATAAAGAATAACTCCGGTGAAAATCAAAGCTATCGATTGAATACTTGACATAAATAAATCTAAATGCATTTTTCTAATCCTAAATTTTTCAATATTATATCACAATTTTAATGCCAGCACAAAAAGATGAAAATCAGTTAGATTTACGGCATTCTTGGAATCCGGTTTTCTCAAGAAAGAACATTTTACGTGTAAAAGTTACATTTATCTCTATTCCAAAACGTTAAAATTCAATATTAATATTGAATTTAATCTTTGGCTCGCATTTTGCATTTATTTACGGGCAGAAAGACAAAATGTTAGATAATAATTGAAAAATAAAGAAATTAAATAAATATAAAACATGGAGAATGTTTCATTGGGATCATTTTCTCAATTTAATACATAAATATGCTCATCAATATGAAAAAATCTACAATATCATTTTTTAGTAATTACTTATTTTTCCTGCTCTCCCTCATCCTTTTAATTAATTCAAGAACTTGGGGAAGTGAAAAAACGATCAACAAAAACCAATCGGTAAACAAAGCAAATGCAGCCAATGTGGGAAATATAATTATAAAAAAATGGGCTGATGATAAAAAATCTGCTTTTTCATTTTCTTTTGATGACGGTTTTCAATCGCAATATATAAATGTAAGACCAATATTAAATCAATTCGGTTTTAAAGGTACATTTTATCTAATAGCCGGTTCTATTAACGATAATTATCCTGCACAATGGAGATACGGTATTTGGTCGCAATTTTTAGATATGGTTCAAGAGGGACACGAGATGGCTTCGCACACAATGACCCATCCTCATTTACCTCAATTAAATGTCGGTACCAAAACCACACCGGGAACAATAGAATACGAATTGTATCAATCAAAAAAAATTATAGAAGGAAAAACAGGCCAAGATATTATAAGCTTTGCTTATCCTTACACCGAACATAATACAACTATCGATAATATAACAAGTCAATCTTATGTAAACGGCAGGGCGATGGGTGATTTTCCGAATTCTTCATCACTTAGCGGTAACGAGTGGTACGGTTTAACCGCGAAACAACCTGAGTTCAATTTACCAAGAAATACGGTAAACGATGATCTGGATGAACTGCAGGAATATGAAAATTATTTAATCAGTTCCATAAGTAATAAAAAATGGACAATATTTTTTGGTCACGAAGTAGTACCCTTTGCTAATTTGAAAGACTCACTCAATGATATGTATTTACCGATTTCTAATGAATGGTTAACAGCCTTTACTCAATGGGTAAAAAATAAATCGGATAACAATGATATTTGGGTAGAAACTGTCGGCAATGTAACACGATATATAAAAGAAAGAGATAATTTTTTCTTCAATATTGTTTCCAGTACATCAAGCCAAATTGTTATTCAAGTAGATGACGGACTTGATAATAATATTTTTAATTATCCTTTAACAACGGATATTGTTGTACCGAATAACTGGACGAATGTAGCCTTTACGCAAGGAAATGTTACCGAGACATTAACACCCTTTACAAATAACGGCGTCAATTATATAAGAGCCAAAGTAATACCCGGAGCCGGTAATGTAATTGTTCAAAATACCGCAACATTATTTACAATAACTTCAAGTTCGGGAGCGAACGGAAGTATTACACCGCCGGGTGCTGTTTCAGTTACTTCGGGAGGGAGCAAAATTTACACAATTACGCCGAATACCGGATACAAAATCAGCAGCATAACCGTAGACGGAAATCCGGTAACCGTTACTTCGGAAATGGGACAAACCTATACTTTTACAAATGTAACGGCTGATCATACTATCTCCGCAACATTCTCAAAAATCCAATATACAATTACGGCAAGTGCATCGGCTAACG
>CAZAOG010000086.1:0-12301 GCA_964486645.1 uncultured Ignavibacteriaceae bacterium
ATAAATTTAATTATGTCTAATTACTTTCAAATTGATATCCCACTCAGCCAGGCAGAGTTTTGCGTGGTCGATACGGAAACCACAGGACTTTCCGCACGCAACAATAACATAATAGAAATTGGAATTGTTGTTATAAACAATTTGAAGATCACCGATAAATACCATTCGATGATAAATCCGGGCAGACATATACCGCCAAACATTACAATGCTCACCGGTATTACTTTCGATGATGTTAAAGAAGCTCCTTTTTTTGAAGATGTGGCAAATGATATTTCGGAATTTATAGATAAAAAAGTTCTGGTCGCTCACAATATTTCTTTTGACAGAAGTTTTTTGAAAAAAGAATTTTTATCATCGGAAAGCAATATCCCGAATGTTCCGCAGCTTTGTACGGTTAAATTGGCAAGAAAAATTTACCCGAATTTAAGGAGCAAATCCCTTGGTTCGGTCTGCCGGCATTTAAAAATTAAAAATATAAATACTCACCGTGCACTATCCGATGCAGAAGCAACCGCTAAAATTTTGATAAAAATGATAGAGAAACTGCAGAAAGAAAAAGGGATCGAAAACCTTCAAGAGCTATTGGACTTTCAACAGTCGGCTTATAATCAAACTATTTTTAATTCAACAAAGAAAAAGCTGCAAGAAGATGTATCCTCACTACCGGATGCGCCGGGTATTTATTATTTCCTAAATTCAAGGAACGATGTTATTTACGTCGGCAAAGCCAAATCATTAAAGAAAAGAGTAAAATCATATTTTCTTTCCAATAACCAACGCAAAGCAAAAAAAATTGCAGCACAGGCAAAGAGAGTAAAGATTGAAATAACCAATACCGAATTAACGGCTTTATTGGCGGAAGCGGAACTAATAAAAATTATAAACCCTAAACACAACAGACAGTTAAAACGTTACGGCAATAAATATTTTTTAAGGATTAATAGAACGCATAAATTCCCGAATATTCAGCTTACAAATCATTTCGATTTTGACGGCAACGATTATTTCGGTCTGTTTGTTTCAAGAGATAAAGCTAAAACAATACTGGAAATAATAGATAAAACCTTTGAACTGCGCGAATGCACAAACCGGGAATTCCTAAAATCCAAAGCCTGCTTTCTTGCTGAAATAGAAAGGTGTACTTCCCCTTGTACCAATAATAACTTAGAGCTTTATAAAAACGAATTGGATAAAGTTTACGATTTCCTTTACGGTAAAAACAGTCACGCATTGGAAAGATTGTTAAAGAAGATGAAGTCCTATTCTTCGCAGCTAAAATACGAAAAAGCCGCTGAAGTAAAATCATTAATCGATTTGTTACTTGCTCAAACACATAAATCATCTTTGCTTTCGGAACCGGTAAACAGCGCCAATGTTTTATTTGAAGTTAGAGGAGAATTTGACAACGATTATCTTTTAATGCTGAACGGGAAAATTTATATAAAAAATTATATACTTGGCAACGGAAGTTTTAACGAAGCTCTGGAAGATTACTTTGCATCCGCGATTAATTTGAGATACCTACCTACCGATGAAGATTTAGAGAAAATGAAAATAGCCCTTAACTGGTTGATAAAAAACAGAAACAACGTAAGAATTTTCTACCTAAAAAATTACAACTCGAAAGAACAGTTGTATACCGAACTTTCTAAATTCAACATCGTAAATGTTCGTACCGAGAATAAAACTTTTGAGATCCAACAGTTGCTAAACACTACCTAAGTTAAAAATAAAAAACCCAATTTCCATAAAAGAAACCGGGTTTTAAAAATCTACGCATTTTAAGTCTTATTTCTTCAAAAAAGACAAAAACAATTTTACAATCCTAAGGTTTTGCAGAATTATAACTCATTGCTGTTCTAAAGAATTATTTCACATGTCATCTAAGTATTTTAAATATTCTTCTAAGAACTTTTTACTTATATAAGTATCAACGGAAAGCCAAAACAAATTTTTATCGTAAATAAATACGTAATGTGTTTGTCCCATACCAAAAGTACGGAAAACTTTTAGACCCTTAAAGTTTATAAATTCAGGATTGATGAACGGGGTCTTTTCCTCTATGATTTTTTTAGTCATTTCACCAAAATATCTTCTGGCGTCTTGAAGTTTTTCATATCGCGTTACATAAATTGCCGCCCTTGTAATGTTACCTTTGTAAAACCCAATTTCATTTCCGATGTCTGTTACAGATTTGTGGTGAAGTTTATTGATAAAACTTTTAGCTGCATCTCCGGTTAACTTTTTTGTAAGTCGGAGACCTTGAAATTCATCAGGCAGGAATTCAGTATTTAGTGAGCATGAGGTCAATAATATTACCGTCAGCAGTAAAAGACTTTGTTTAACTATTTTCATAATTTCCTCAATTTAAAAAAAAAGAAAGTTTTTACACTTTAAAATTACTAAAATATTTTCAAGAAAGTACCTAAATACATAGAAATTATTAGAATATTTAGCAATAAAAACAATAAAATATTATTTATTTTTTTCTAAGCATCATAGCTTCAATACGACTCATTTTTTTGGGTCGTGTTTTTATTCGTGAATTCGTGGCTTATAAAACAATCCTTTTATAACTCAGCTTTAGTTCACCAAAGTTTACTATTATTGCCAATTTATTACCGGATACTTTAAGATAGTTTATCGCCTGAGCAATAAATTCATCTGCTATGCCTGTTACAGCTTTCAATTCTAAAATTATTTTATCAAATACAACAAAATCGGTATAAAATTTATGCGGTAGAATTATCCCTTTATAATTAACGGTATATTCTTTTTCTCTTTCATAAGGAATTCCGGTTTTCTTAAATTCGTATTCTAGGGCATCTTTATATACAATTTCGAGAAATCCTGCCCCCAGGTTGTTGTGCACCTCAAAGCATTTTCCGATTATTTGGTAGCTTTCGTCTTTGTAAATTAAATCGCTCATTTTGTCTTCTAATTTTTTGCCGCGAATTCGCGAATTAGCGGCTTAATTTTCTTTTCAATTGTTTAAGAAGATAAATTAAAAGAGATTATAAAAGTAATCAGCGAAAAAGACAAGGATGATCCTATTCATTATTAATTCCGATTAAAAAATTATTTAAATTATTGTTGAATAATCTAAATAAAATAAAATGAATTCTATACAATCATTATTGCAGGACAATACTTCCGGTTCGGTTGAGTTAACTCTAAAACTGAATCAAATACTTAGAGAAATCCAAAACAAAGAAGACATTGAAAATATTTTATACAAAGTTGAAAACCATTTAAAAGGTTTCGCTTCGATAAACAATTATGTTTTTAATATCAGGGAATTGTTATCGGAAGATAAAATAGAAAATTTGCAAAATTTTTTTGATAGTTTTGAAGAGGAAATAATTAAACAGCAAGAAAAAATATTTGTAAATACTAAACACTACTTAGATAAGTATGATACATTTCTCACTCTCTCAAACAGTTTTACCATTCTGCAAGTGCTCAAAAGATTAAATGAGATTAGAAAAATAAAAGTCGTCGTTTGCGAATCCCGTCCGAAATTTGAAGGGGAAATTTTAGCCAAAAAACTTTCCGATGAAAATGTAAACGTAAAAATAATTACCGATGCGGAAATGTCCGTTTTTATTCCAAAAGTTGATGCGCTAATTTTAGGCGCCGATAAAATTTTTAACAATGGAAATATTATAAATAAAACGGGCAGCTTTTCGGCAGCATTAATTTCGCGGTATTACGACAAGCCGGTTTATATAATAGCTGATAAAACAAAAATTATTTCAGAAGATAATAGAGATGGAAATAAAACTGATTCTAATATTTATTTTGAAGAAGTGCCTGCAAAACTAATTACCAAAATTATAACCGATTAAAAAAAGAATTAACCTATTTTTTGGAAATAGTTAAAGTAAATTCTAATTTTAAGTCCTATAAAATTCGGAGGATTAATGAAAACTTTAAGAAATGCTGTAATATTTACTATCATCATCTTTTCCTTTGTATACCCGCAAAAAAAAGATTTAACATTAAAACAAATTACACTTAAGGGTTATACTCTTTACCCCAAAGGACTTTCACAATTGAAATGGAGAACGGGTACGGATAATTTCACATACATTGACAAAGCGGATAAAAAACAGGTATTGATACAGGAAGGAATTAAATCAAATACAAAAGAAACAATTTTGAATTTAGATGCTATCAATTCCTCCTTGGAAAATGAAGGTTACGAAAAGTTGAAAAATTTTCCGCGTTTTACTTGGCTGAATAAAAATACATTAAGATTTTGGCAGAAAAACAATTTATTCCTTTACGATTTGAAGTCTAAAAAAATTGAAAGATTAAACACCATAAAAGAAAAAGGAAAAAATATCGACTTATCGGTTAACAACGATGTTGCTTATACAATAGAGAATAATCTGTTCATTGCCAAGAACAAAAGAAACTTTCAAATTACCAAAGATGATAATAAAGGTATAGTTAACGGACAAACCGTTCACAGAGTGGAATTCGGAATTACAAAAGGAACTTTCTGGTCGCCGAAAGGAAATTTTTTAGCCTTCTACCGCAAAGACGAGACAATGGTTACGGATTACCCTATTGTTGACTTTTCCAAAAGACCCGCTGAATATACACCCGTTAAATATCCGATGGCGGGAATGACCAGTCAAGAAGTTACTGTCGGCGTTTACAATTTAAAGACAAAAAATATTGTTTGGTTGGAAACGGGTACACCGAAAGACCATTATTTAACGGGAGTTACCTGGGGACCGAATGAAAAATATATTTATATCGGAATATTAAACAGGGATCAAAATTATTTGAAAGAAATAAAATTTGATGCTTCAACAGGCAAACCCGTAAAAACATTATTCGAAGAAAAAGACGATAAATATGTTCACCCTATGAACGGACCTATTTTCGTAAAAGATAATCCGGATCGGTTTTTATGGTTTTCCGAAAGAGACGGTTGGAATCACTTGTACCTTTACAACACCGACGGAAAATTAATAAAGCAGGTTACAAAAGGTAATTGGACGGTTATTAGTTTCAACGGATTTGATGAAGACGGAGATGAATTTTTTATAACCGCTACCAAGGAAAGTCCTTTAGATAGAAATTTTTATTCTGTAGAAATGTCAACCGGCAGACTGACAAACATAACTCCCATTAAAGGAGTTCACAAAGTTCTGAAAAGCAGTTCGGCAGAATATTTTCTGGATTCATATTCCAATCTTTCAACACCGGGTCAATTAAATATAGTTGATGAGGACGGTAAAATAGTCCGTAAAGTTTTTACCTCCACCAATCCGCTAAGCAATTACAACTTGGGCAAAACAAAAATATTTACCCTGAAAAGCAACGATAACTACGATCTCTACAGCAGAATGATACTTCCCGTTAACTTTGATTCTACAAAAAAATACCCGGTAATTGTTTACGTTTACGGAGGTCCCGGTGTTCAATTAATTACAAACCGCTGGCTGGGCGGAGCAAGGCTTTGGGATAATTACATGGCTGAAAACGGTTATATAATTTTCACACTTGACAACAAAGGTTCGGCAAACAGAGGCTTAAAATTTGAGCAGGAAACTTTTAGAAATTTAGGAACAAAAGAAATTGAAGACCAGGTAACCGGCGTTAATTACTTAAAATCCCTGCCTTACGTTGATTCAAATAGAATGGGCGTTTTCGGTTGGAGTTTCGGCGGATTTATGACAACTTCCTTAATGACCCGGACACCTGACTTATTCAAAGTAGGTGCTGCAGGCGGAGCGGTTATTGACTGGAGTTATTATGAAGTTATGTATACCGAAAGATATATGGATACACCCCAAAAAAATCCGATTGGGTACAAAAAATCCAGTCTATTAAATTATGTAAAAGATTTAAAGGGACATTTACTTTTAGTGCACGGAACATCGGACCCCACCGTGGTTTGGCAGAATACACTATTGTTTGCCGAAAAAGCAGCGCACCTCGGAATTCCTTTGGATTATTATCCTTATGTCGGTCACAAACACGGTATAAGAGGAGTTGATACTTTTCATCTATATCAAAAAATTACAAATTATTTTAACACATATTTGAAATAATTTTTAAGTTCCGTAGTATAAATTTTTAACATTTCTTCCAATCTTCCGAAGTTCTATTGATAACTTCGGAAGATTTTTTTTCCGGGTTATATAGATTCCATTAAAAATTGTCTAAGTTTGAATAAAACATTATACCAAGTGTATAATAAACATAAAACTGAATTTGAAAGACTTTCAAAGAATTATATGATAAGGACACATTACACGGCTTCGGGATTTTTTTGGTTTGCACTATTTGACAATGGACGCTTCGCATAAAGCTTTTATTCAGACATATAAAATTTTGAAAAAAGAGAAGTTATTATTCATTGCCTTGATACAAAAACTTTAAGAGTTGTTACCGTTTATCAAAAAAGAATTTTTACAAAACTCAATCATTGTTTAATTTTTTATAAATATTATAAAGGAAGATGTAAGATGAAAAAGAAGCTGCTTCTGTTTACGATTTTACTGTTTGCATTATCGGTAATATTTCCGACTAAAATTTTTTCTCAAGACGATGCATTAAAGGGTATGTGGATCGGTACATTAAAAATATCCGGAATAGAGCTTCACTTGGTTTTTAATGTTTCTAAAGAAGCAGGCAAATACAAAGTCACGATGGACAGCCCTGACCAGGGTGCAAAAGGAATAGAGGTCAGCAAAGTTACCTATGAAAAAAACAAAGTAAGATTTGAAGTTGCTATTATAAACGGTTTTTTTGAAGGTGAAATCAACAAAGAAAAAAATAAAATATCAGGTAAATGGAAACAGGGGCCCAACACAATGCCTATTGTTTTGGAAAAAACGATAAAAGAATATAAATTAGAAAGACCTCAGGAGCCAAAGCCTCCGTTTCCTTATATATCCGAAGAAGTTGTTTTTAGAAATGATAAAGACGATATAAATTTAGCGGGAACATTAACCCTACCCAAAGGTAAAGGACCTTTTACAGCGGTAATATTAATCACCGGTTCGGGTCCTCAAAACAGAGACGAAGAAATTTTAGGACATAAACCTTTTTTAGTAATTTCCGATTATCTGACACGCAGCGGAATTGCCGTACTTCGTTACGATGACAGAGGAACAGGAAAATCGGAAGGCGAATTTCCCGAAGCCACTTCTTTAGATTTTGCGGTGGATGTTCTTTCCGCCATTCAATATCTAAAAACAAGAGAGGAAATTGATAGTAAAAAGATAGGATTGATCGGTCACAGCGAAGGCGGATTAATCGCTCCCATAGTTGCGGTAAAATCCGACGATGTAGCATTTATTGTATTGCTTGCCGGACCCGGGCTTCCCGGCTCGAAGCTTATAGTTTTACAATCGGAAATGATTGCAAGAGCAAACGGTGAAAGCGAAGAAAATATAAAATTGGGAAAAGATTTTAACATAAAGGTATTTAACGAAATAAACACTCAAACAAATGAGGCGGAATTAAAAGACACACTTGATAAAATGTTCTCGGAATTTTATGAAGGTTTGCCGAAAGAAGAGAAGGAAAAAACCGGTTCCAAAAAATCTTTTATGTTGAGATCAAAAACACTTTTATCGCCTTGGTTCAGGTACTTTTTAAAATATGATCCGCGACCGACATTGGAAAAAGTCAGCTGTCCGGTTTTAGTATTAAACGGTGAAAAAGATATGCAGGTACCGGCAAAAGAAAATTTAAGAGAAATTGAGAAAGCTCTTAAAAAGGGCGGTAATAAAAACTTCAAAATTGTAGAACTGCCGGATTTAAATCATTTGTTTCAAACCTCAAAAACCGGTTCACCTTCGGAATACAGTAAAATAACGGAAACATTTTCGCCCAAGGCTTTGAAAATAATTAAAGACTGGATATTAAAAGTAACAAAGAAATAGATTTCAGTTAGTTTAATATATAATTTTAGTTCCCATTTGAATTTAGATTATACTTCGTCCATCTTTAATGATTTTAGAGAAACCTTCTTACTGTAAGCCCAAAGAGCTACTATAATAGTTAAAACTATAGCCTGAGCTGCAATGGTTTCCAGCGTAGGATATAAACCCAAGTACGAGACATTAAAATTAATTGGAATATTTGTTATACTTGAATAACCGCTCTCCTGAAAAGCGCGTATTCCCTTCCCTGCTATTATAACGGAAAGTGCGGCTATAATCATAGCCGAATATTTAAAAAGTTTCATAACAGGTAATTTTGAAGCAAATTTAAATGCAATCCAAGCAAGTACCAAAACAAGTATCAATGAAGATACTGCTCCGAGATAAATCCCATTTTGACTGGTTTTATCTATTTCCAAATTTACGGCGGAAAGAAATATTACCGACTCAAAAGCTTCCCTGAAAACTACAATAAAAGATACAATTGCAAGCCCGATCATATTTTTACCGCTGACAAGTTTTAGTATTTTATTTTCAACAAACTCTTTCCATTTTTTTGCTTCGGTTTTGCCGTGAAGCCAAAATCCGACATACAATAACAGTATCACGGCAATTAATGATCCTATTCCCTCCATTAATTCTCTGCTTTGCGCACCGAAAGAGATAATCATATTAACAAAAAACATGCTTATTATTCCGATAATCAAAGCGAAAATCCATCCCCCGTGAACCCATTTTATTGCATCGGTTGCTTTTATGGATTTTAAAACTCCGAGTATCGTAATTATAATTAAGAAAGCTTCAATCCCTTCCCTTAAAATAATTGAAGCAGCCATTAAAAAAGCAAACCAGAAAGTAAAATTTTTATCGCTTAATACCGCTGCGGCATCATTTATTAATGTTTTAGCTTTACTAATATCTACATTTATAATTTCCAAAGGCTTTCTATCGCTTATATCCGCTCTAAGCTTGTACATAATTGATTCCAATTTGTTCTTCAGTTCCGAATCAATAGTTTGAAGCTGCTGTTCAAAAGGTTCTATTCCCTCCAGATAAGCGGTTAATGCTTTATCGCCGGCTTTTTCATATTTGCTGTTTTTGTATAAACTCAGTACTTCGCTTAAATAAGTCGAAGCTATATCTATGGAAACTATTTTACTTTTTTGAACATTATATAAACGAAGTGATGCAAGATAAAGCGTATCTAATTTATTATCCGTTTTAAATTTTGTGAGTAATACTTTATCGGACAAAGTCGATATTTCTTTCAAAGATGTTTTGGCAGCGGCTTTATTGTAAATTTGCAACAAAGAATCTTGTGTGAGTTTGTATTTATCTTTATATCGTAATGAGCTGACATAAAAAGAAGCATCCCAAACTTCATTGTCAGAAAGCGAATTGAAAGGAGGCATGCTTGTACCGCTAATTCCCAATCTTATTGTGTTATAGATTTGGAAAGGAGAAATTGCATTCATCGAATTGTCGTTTAAAAGATTAGCCGGTTTAGGCTTTAAGTTTTTTGCCAGCACTCCGTTTCCGTCACCATTAATACCATGACAGGAAGCACAACTTGTTTTAAATACATTCGCTCCATTTAAAATATCGGGCCATTTAACCGGTGATACGGAAATAATATTCAGCTTCAAAATTTTCGTTCTTATTTTGGCTACAATATCATAAACATCTTTTTCATCAGCTTTTACTTCGATAAGTTTTTTCAATTTGGCTAAGTCGTTTTTAATTATAATCACATCATCGGAGTTGATTGCCGAGGAAAATTTACTAAATAACCGTATTGATTTTTCAGTAAATTCGTTCATTTCATTGTATTCGTTTACATTTACAATCGTTCCTCTTTTTACGGAATTTTGGTAATCCGTTCCGATATAATCCAGTAGATTAATAAAAGTCCTGACATTCTCTTTTAGTTCGTTTCCCTGTGAAATAAGTTCACCGGGAAATAAAAAGCTTACAATTAAAGTTAGAATTATAAAATTATTTTTCATCATCATTCAAAATCTTGATTATACTTATTAAGACTAAATATGAATAGTAAATTACAAATTTTATACTATAAGTCAAAATTGATTTCATTTAAATCATAGAATTATTTCACAAAAACAGATTTTTTTCGGTTAAGTATGCATGCCCGACTTGAATCGTCAGCCACAACAGACATTTTTTCCGCCAACCTTAGGAAAAGTTACAAAACAGAGTTCGGCAGCAGAGTTAAAAAATCGAGGTAAATAAGTTAACGTATATACGTTTCGAAGGTATAACTAATTATACTTTAATAATATGTCTGCTTTTTTTGTTAAAGCGTGTTGTAAGCATTATTGCCGAAGAGAGCAGACCTATCAATAATCCGATCCACACACCCTGCACGTTATATTTTAGAATGAAACCAAAAAGATACGCTGACGGAAGTCCTAAAACCCAATAGGCAATAAAAGTAATCAGGGTCGGCCATTTAACATCGGTAAGACCTCTCAATACTCCAATTCCGACAGCCTGCACGCCGTCAGCAATTTGAAATATCGACGCAATTATTAGTAAAGTTGAAGCTATACTGACAACACTTACGTCATCGATGTAAAGCGACGGCAAAAAATTTCTTAGAGTAACAAAAATAATTCCGAAGCCCGCCATTATTGAAGCACCGATAATAATTGCGGAAAAACCGGCTCTCCTAACTTCCGCAACATTTTGCATACCTACTGCGTTTGCGACTCTTATCCCCCCTGCGGCTGAAACACCCAAAGCCGTCATAAAAGAAATTGATGCAAGGTTTAATGCAATTTGATGTGCGGCTAATTGTTTGGTACCCAGCCATCCAACCATAATTACCGCGAAGAAAAAAGCACCAACTTCAAAAACATACTGCACTGCGCTCGGTAAACCCAAACCGAGAAGCTTTTTTATCATTTTAATATTAAAAGACTTAAATTTAAGTGTGACATCAAATTGTTTGAAACGATTAGATTTCATAACATACCACACCAAAACAAAAGCCATGAACAATCTGGAAGTAAAAGTTGCCCAGCCGGCACCGTCCAGCCCTAAAGCGGGCATTCCTAAATTTCCGTAAATAAGTACCCAGTTTACAAAAGCGTTTATAATATTGGCAAGTAAAACAGTAACCATCGCGGGTCTCATTACCGACAGCCCTTCGATAAACTGTTTATATGTTTGAAAAAGCATTGCAGGAACAATAGAATAACCGAGCAGCTTTCCGTATGAAGCCGTTAGTTCCACTACTTCTTTCGGCTGGTCTAAAAATCGGATAAGATCGGTACCTATGTAAGCAATTACCAACAAAATTACACCCAAAACCATATCAACAATTAAAGCTTGTCTGAATATAACTCCGCAATCATCATATTTTTTTGCACCTACTGCAATTGCAACCAGAGGAGTAATAGCAAATGAGACGCCTATTCCTATTACAAATATGAATATAAACAATCCGTTTGCAACCGAAGATGCGGCTAAAGGAGATGCCCCTAATTCACCTACCATCAGGCTGTCAACCACTCCCATAAGTATAAAACCCAGCTGCCCTATTATTACAGGATATGCAAGTTTAAGAGTATTTTTCAGGTGTATTTTATATTCCGCCATAAACATTTTTATAAACAAATGTTAAATTTACGTAAAAGGTATAAAAAAAAGTCCGAAGCAAAACTCCGGACTTAAAATTATAAATTATACCGTAAAATTCATTTAGCTTCCGATTCTGTTCCTCCTATTAATAGCAGGTAAATCACTCGGAGAAATATCCTTGGCAAAAGTAAAGTTTTTATTTTCATTTGCGGTTATGCTGTCTAATTCTTTTATGGTATGAGCGGTATTAAAGTCAGGTTTTTTATTGAGATTAAATAATTTATTAGTAGTAGTTTTTTTAACTATCAATTTCTTATTCTCATTATCGGATTTAAATGTTGAAAACGATACGAGGAAGATAGAAAACAGAAGAAGCACAACACTTAATACGATTAGGGTTTTCACCACACCAGGTGTAATAAATTTGGCAAGTAAGAATATAAGAAAACTCGCAATTAAAATTATTCCTAATGTTATAAGTATTGCCGTCCCGCTAATTGCAATATACGGTAATGAATAAACTCCAAGTAATATTAAGATTAAACCTGCCAAATTCAGGAAGCGTAAAATACCGGATGCCTTGAAAAATTTGTACATTACAAAATCAATCAAAAACAAAAGGAGCAAAATTCCAATTACTGTTAGAAATGTTGTCATAGTCACTCTCCAATTTTCTTTATAAAAGAATTGAGAAGAAGACCCTCCGCCTTAAATATCCATTATTAAAAAGTATAGCGATATAAAATTAACATTTTTTTCAAGAAAAGCAACTATAAAATGTT